>JBCBEP010000090.1:0-14163 GCA_038528605.1 Pseudomonadota bacterium | reverse complement strand
GGTGATCGACGGCCCGCGGCACATGAAGGGTACGCTGATCGCGCCCGACGGGACGATGGTCCGCGGGGAATTCCGCGACGAAGAGATCGTCGGACCCGCTTTCGCCTATATCGATCGCGAGGGAGAGACGTATTTCGGCGAGATCCTCGACGATGAACGCCATGGCCACGGCGTCCTCATGATGCCGAACGAGGATCTCTACATCGGCGAATTCGAGGCCGGCGAGGCAGCCGGATACGGCACCTACTACGCCGACATCGGAGAGTATGTGGGGGCCTTCGCAGGTGACGCGCCGAACGGCTTCGGCAGCTTCGTCGGCGCGGACGGCCGGGTGCTGCAGGGGCGCTTCGTCGACGGCAAACCCGACGGCATGGTGCTGGTAACCGCTCCGGACGGCAGCCAGACGACGGCGACGTGGGCGAACGGGGAGATGGTCGAATGAACGGCGTTAAAGCGAAACTGGCGATCCTGGCGTCCTGTGCTGTTCTCGTCTTCGGAGCGGTCGACTGGGCAGTGAGCAGCGCCGAGGCCGGGCCTGTGTCACGTAATGCAGCACGCGGCGCAGCGGCAGGGGCCATCATCGGCGGGGTTATCGACGGTGGTCGCGGGGCCGTCCGAGGCGCCGCCATCGGCGCAGGCGCCGGCGCCATCAGGGGCCAGGTCCGCAAGAACCGATATCGCAACCACCGCCGCCACATGCGGCGCAACGGCTACGGCTGCAGGCGCTGCTGGTGACCGGGCAGTAAGCTCCCTCCTCTCACAAGCCCTAAGCGCAACAGCCCTCAGCACCACGCAACACGGGCGCCGTCATCAGCCAGGACCTTCTGCCTGACGCGCACCTGGCACGGTTTACGACGCCTGCAACAAAGCTGGCGTCGTAAACGGACGCTCTCCACCCTGGTCCGATCCCCAGCTTGAACGCGCCCGCTGGTTGCACCGCCCTTCTCAGGTCGTGCACTAACAGCGTCAGCCGACGGCTCATTGAGGGCAGGTCAGAACAAGGGGCGGCGTCGTATGAAGCTCACCGATATCGACATCGTGGTGACGGCCCCGCCGGCGCCCGGTTGGGGCGGGCGGTATTGGATCCTGGTCAAACTCACCACGGATAACGGGCTGATCGGCTGGGGCGAGTGCTACGCCTCATCGGTCGGGCCCGAGGCCATGGCGGCTGTCATTCAGGACGTGTTCGCGCGGCACATGGCAGGCCAGAACCCCGAGAACGTCGAGTGGATGTTCCGGAGGGTCTACTCGTCCGGCTTTACCCAGCGGCCGGATCTCACGGTGATGGGCGCCTGGTCAGGCCTCGAAATCGCGTGCTGGGACATCCTCGGCAAGGCGCGGGAGCGGCCGGTCTGGGCGCTTCTGGGCGGGCGCATGTGGGACCGGGTGCGCTGCTACAGCTATCTCTACCCGATGCCGACGCATGATCTCGTCGCGTTCTGGACGTCGCCAGAGATGGCCGGCGAGACGGCGGCGGATTTCGTCGCCCGGGGTTACACGGCGGTGAAGTTCGACCCGGCCGGCCCCTACACCATGCGCGGCGGCCACATGCCGGCGATGGCCGATATCGGCCTCTCCGTCGCCTTCTGTGCCGCGATCCGGGAGGCGGTGGGTGACCGCGCGGACCTGCTCTTCGGCACGCATGGCCAGTTCACGACGGCGGGGGCGATCCGGCTCGGCCAGGCGCTGGAGCCCTATGCGCCCCTGTGGTTCGAGGAGCCGATCCCGCCCGATGCCCCTTTGGAGATGGCCAAGGTCGCCCGCGCGGTGCGCATCCCCGTGGCGACGGGGGAGCGCCTGACCACGAAGGCCGAGTTCGCGCAGGTTCTCGAGACCGGGGCCGCGACGATCCTGCAGCCGGCTCTCGGCCGGTCGGGCGGGCTCTGGGAGACGAAGAAGATCGCCGCGCTGGCAGAGGTTTATAACGCGCAAATGGCGCCGCACCTCTATGCGGGCCCGGTCGAGTGGGCGGCCAACCTCCATTTCGCGACCGCGACCCCCAACATCCTCATGGCGGAGACGATCGAGACCCCCTTCCACG
Organism: Pseudomonadota bacterium; assembly: GCA_038528605.1. Classification (GTDB taxonomy): domain Bacteria; phylum Pseudomonadota; class Alphaproteobacteria; order Rhodobacterales; family Rhodobacteraceae; genus Thermohalobaculum. The sequence goes on along the minus strand of JBCBEP010000090.1, from coordinate 12,122 downwards.
ACGCCCTGATCAAGGGCTCCATCCGGGTCGAGAACGGCTTTGTCGCCCTCGGCGACGCGCCGGGGCTGGGCATCGAGGTCGACGAGGACCTAGCCCGCGCCAATCCCTATACCGGCACCGGGCTCCACCTCGAGATGCGCGACGAGCCCTGCGACTATGTCAACGGCAACGCCTTCCTCGGCGGCTCGCCCGCACGCACCGAATGACCTTCCGGCAGCTGCTCGTTCTGGGCGGCGACGGGATCGGGCCCGAGATCGCCGCCTACGGGCTTCGCGTGGCCGAGCATCTGGCAAAGGATGCGGGGATCGTCCTCACGGTCACCGAGGATGTGCTGCACGGCGCCGCCTGGGAGCGTCACGGCACGTTCTGCACCGAGGCCACATTGCAGGCGGCGCGGCAGGCGGACGCGGTGCTCGTGGGTGCCGTCGGCGGCCCGCAATGGGACGGGATCCGCGTGCCCGGCGGTGCGGAGCGCCAGGACGGCCTGATGTATCTGCGCCACCACCTGCAGACCTATCTCGGCCTGCGCCCTGCCCGGGCCTGGGCCCCGCTCCTGGCGCGAACGCCGTTTCGCGCGGAGGCCGTGGCCGAGGCCGATGTGCTGATCCTGCGCGAGATGTGCGGCGGCGCGATGTTCGCCACCGAGCGCGGGCGGCGGCAGGTGAACGGGCGCCGGCAGGGCTTCGACATGACCGCCTATGACGAGGCCGAGGTCGCACGCTTCGCCCATGGCGGGTTCCAGCTGGCCCGCGCGCGGCGCAAGCGGCTCGCGAGCTGCGACAAGTCCAACGTGATGGAGAGCTACAAGCTCTGGCGCGAGGTGGTCACCGAGGTCGCGCGGCACTACCCCGATGTGGCCTTCGAGAACATGTTCGCCGACAACTGCGCCTATCAGCTGATCCAACGCCCGCACGACTTCGACGTGGTGCTGAGCTGCAACCAGTTGGGCGACGTGCTCAGCGATCTGACCGCGGTCTATGCCGGGTCTCTTGGAATGCTGCCCTCCGCCTGCCTCGCCAGCAACCCGGCCGACGGGCTCGCCGTCGGTATCTACGAGAGCACGTCGGGCAGCGCGCCGGACATCGCGGGGCGCGGCATCGCGAACCCGGTGGGCACGGTTTTGGCCGTCGGCATGATGTTCCGGTACAGTTTCGGCGATGAAACCGCCCTCCCCCGCCTCGAGGCCGCGGTGGACGCAACCCTGGCGGCGGGCGTTCTGACCCCCGATCTCGGCGGCACCGCAAGCGGGTCCGAAATGACCGACGCGATCCTCGAGCGCCTCGCCGCATGAGCACCTACGACTACGTGATCGCCGGCGGCGGCTCGGCGGGGTGCGTCCTCGCGGCACGGCTGGCGGAGGATCCCGATATTCGGGTCTGCCTGGTCGAGGCGGGCGGCCGGGGGCGCGACCTCTTCATCCGCATGCCCGCAGGCAACGGGTTCGTCTATGGCAATCCCCGGCTCGACTGGGGGCTCACCTCCACTCCGCAGGCGGGGCTGAACGGGCGGCGCATCTCCTACCCGCGCGGGAAGGCGCTTGGCGGCTCATCCATCGTCAACGGCATGATCTACATGCGCGGCGTCGCGGCGGACTACGACGGGTGGCGCCAGGCCGGGCTTCCCGGCTGGTCCTATGCGGAGGTGCTGCCCTATTTCCGGCGGGCGGAGGGCGCGCCGCATCGCGCCGATGCGTGGCATGGCGGCGATGGCCCGCTGAAGGTCGAGCCCGCGCGCAACTACGGCGAGATCGACGTTGCGTTCGTCGAGGCCGCGAAGGCTGCGGGCCACGCCCCGCTCGCGGACTTTAACGGGCCGGTGCGCGCAGGGGTAGGCCGCAACGACTCCACCGTCTCGAAGGGGATCCGGCAATCGGCAGCCATCGCCTATCTCCGCACGAGGCCCAGCAACCTCACCCTGCGCACGCACTGTCCCACCGCCAGGCTGCTGGTCGAAGGCACGCGCGCCGTGGGGGTGCAGACCCTCGAGGGCGAGACCATCCGCGCCGAGCGCGAGGTGATCGTCTGCCAGGGGGCGTTCGGCACCCCGCAGCTCCTGATGCTCTCCGGCATCGGCCCGGCGGATGCGTTACGGGACCTGGGGCTCCCGGTTCTTGCAGACCTGCCTTCGGTGGGTGCCAATCTCTCCGATCATCCCAACGTGCCCGTGCAGTATGGCTCGATGCGCGACGATCTCTGCCATGCGCGCCTCCAGCGGCTCGACCGTGCGGCGGGTGTCATGGGACGCTGGCTCTGGAACGGGTCGGGGCCGGGCGGCGGCGCCTTCTTCTCGACCGTGCTTTTCCACGCCCTCGAGGACCCGGCCCTGCCCGAGATCGAGGTGTTCATGACGCCGATGATCGTCGACGAGAACCTGACGCACGACGCAGATCCTGCCGCTCCCCTGCTCCACCGCCTCGGGCGTCACCTGTTGGTGCGGGGTAACAAGACCGCGCGCCCGGGCGTGCAGATCGACATCAATCTCGAGCGGCCGCGCTCGGCCGGCACGGTGCGGCTTGCGAGCGCCGACCCGCGCGACGCGCCGGTGATCGACCCGCAGTTCCTGCAGGACCCGCACGACGTCGCCATCCTGCGCCAGGGTGTCGAAGCGATGCGCGATGTCATGCGCCGCCCGCCGATCGCCGGGCTGGTGACGGGCGAGACCGGCGCCTGGGCGACGGCGCGCAGCGATGTGGAGATCGACGCGGCCATCCGGATGACCGCCCATACGGGCCATCACCCGGCCTGCACAGCGCGCATGGGCGATGTGCTCGATGCCGAGTTGCGGGTGCACGGGATCGACGGCCTGCGCGTCTGCGACGCCTCGGCCTTTCCCGCGCAGATCACCGGCAATCTCTATGCCACGGTGGTCATGATGGCCGAGAAGGCTGCCGATATGGTGCTGGGCCGCCCGGCCCCTGCCCCCGAATATCCGCAAGAGGCCGCAGCGGTCATGGGGTCGGCAGGGTCGGCGTCGCCACGCTCCTAGGTCTCCGCAGGTATCGATCCTGCGGGCGGCGCGCTGCGCGACCCCACCGCCCTGCCCTCAGAAGCCCACCTCGTCCCCGCCCTTGAGCGACAGGATCTCACGCGCGTCCTCAGGGGTCGCGACGGTGAGGCCTAGCCCCTCGATGATCTGTCGAACCTTGCGGACCTGCACGGCGTTGGACGTCGCAAGCTCGCCCTTCCCGGCCCAAATGCTGTCCTCAAGCCCGACGCGCACATTCCCGCCAAGCGCCGCCGCCTGGGCCGCGATGCGGAACTGGTTGGAGCCCGCCCCCAGCACGGACCAGCGATAGTCCGTGCCGAAAAGCCGGTCCGCCGTACGCTTCATGTGCATCACATCCTCGGGGTGCGGGCCGATCCCGCCGAGGAGGCCGAAGACCGACTGCACGAAGAAGGGCGGCTTCACGAGGCCACGATCCGCGAAATGCGCGAGATTGTAGAGATGCGAGGTGTCGTAGCATTCGAACTCGAAGCGCGTGCCGTTGCCGTAGCAGGTCTCCAGCACGTATTCGATGTCCTTGAACGAGTTGCGAAAGACGAGATCGCGCGAGCCCTCGAGATGCGCCCGCTCCCAATCGTGCTTGAACTCTTTGTACTTGTTGAGCAGCGGGAACAGGCCGAAATTCATCGAGCCCATGTTGAGCGACGCGACCTCGGGCCGGTACGTCGCGGCCGGCGCCACCCGCTCCTCCACCGTCATGTAGGGGCTGCCGCCGGTGGTGATGTTCACCACCGCCTCGGTGCCCTGCTTGATGCGCGGCAGGAAGGGCGCAAAACCCTCCGGGCTCTGGTCCGGCTGCCCGGTCTCGGGGTTGCGGGCATGCAGATGCAGGATCGCCGCTCCCGCCTCGGCCGCGGCGATGGCTTCGGCGGCGATCTCGTCCGGCGTGATCGGCAAATGCGGGGTCATCGTCGGCGTGTGGATCGCGCCGGTGACGGCGCAGGTGATGATGACTTTCCCGTTCTGGGAAGCGGTCTGACTGGGGGCCATGTCAGGTCCTTTCAGCGGATCAGAGGGTTTCGACATTGCCGTCGACGGCCAGCGATTGGCCGGAGATGTTACGACCCGCATCCGAGAGCAGGAAGGCGACGGTGGCGGCGACGTCCTCGGGGCTGACCATGCGACGAAGCGAGACCTTGGCGAGGTATTGCGCCTCCATCTCCGCATAGCTTGTGCCGGTCGCATCGGCCCGGTCGCGGATCACGCCTTCCATCCGGGGGCCGGCGACGATGCCGGGCAGGATGGCGTTGACGCGGATATTGTCGGGTCCGAGCTCCTTGGCGAGGCTCTGGGCAAGGCCGATGACACCGAACTTCGCGGCCGAATAGGGCGTGCGGAACGCGTAGCCGTGCTTGCCGGCGGCCGACGACATGGCGACGATGGACCCGCCGCCCGCGGCCTTCAGGAGCGGTACGGCGCAGCGCGCGCACAGGAACTGGCCCGTGAGGCCGACCGCGAGGCAGCGCTCCCAGTCCTCGACCGCGATGTCCTCGACCCGCCCCGTGGGCCCAGCGATACCCGCATTGTTGATGAGCGCGTCGAGCCCGCCGAGCCGGCCCTCCACCCGCTCGAAGAGGCGATCGACCGATCCCTCATCGGCCACGTCGGCCTCGATGGCCGGACAGTCGCCGAGGGCGGCGGAAGCCTTCCCGAGCGCTGCGGCATCCACATCGCAGATCGCGACCCGCGCGCCTGCCGCGTGAAGAAGCTGCGCGATGGCAAGGCCGATACCGCCCGCCCCCGCCGTGATCACCACGCGCTGCCCTTCGAGCCCGGGATAGCGCGCGCTCATCCGCCGAACACCGCGGTCGGCACCCAGAGCACGAGGCTCGGCCAGATGATCAGCAGCATCAGTCCGGTGAGCTGAAGCACAACGAAGGGGATGATGCCGCGATAGATCATCTTGATCGTGATCTCCGGTGGGGCCACGCCCTTGATGTAGAACAGCGAGTAGCCAAAGGGCGGGGTCAGGAAGCTCGTTTGCAGGTTAACCGCCACGAGCATCGCGAACCAGAGCAGCTGTTGCTCCGTCGAGAGCCCGAGACCGAAGTCGAGCGCTGCGACGATGGGGGCGAAGAGCGGCAGGACGATGAAGCTGATCTCCACCCATTCGAGGAAGAAGCCGAGCACGAAGATGAGCCCCAGCAACAGGCCGAGCGTGCCGTAGGGGCCGAGCTCGAAGGCGAAAATCGCGTCCTCGATCATGTGGTCGCCCTTCAGGCCCTTGAACACCATGCCGAAAACCGTGGCGCCCACGAGCACGCCCAGGATCATGGCGGAGGTAGTGCCGGTCTCGCGCACACAGTCCCGGAGCGTGGTGAAGGTGAGCTTGCGGTTGAGCGCCGCGAGACCCATCGCGCAGATCGCGCCGAGCCCGGCCGCCTCGGTCGGCGTGGCCGTCCCGGTGGCGATGGAGCCAAGCACCGTCAGGATGAGCAGGAGCGGCGCGAAGAGATCCCGCAGGAGCGCCAGCAGCAGGCCGCCTTGCGCCTCGCGCTTGCCCGGCACGGGCGCATCCTGCGGGCGGAAGAGCGCGACGGCCACGATGTAGCCGATATAGAGGAGGCCCAGCATCAGCCCGGGCACGATGGCCCCGAGGAAGAGCTCGCCCACCGAGATCTGCAGGATATCCCCCACCAGCACCAACATGATGGAGGGCGGGATGAGGATGCCGAGCGTCCCCGAAGCCGCGATGGTGCCCACCGCAAGCTCCGGCCGGTACTTCTCCTTCAGCATGATCGGGAGCGCCAGCACGCTCAGCATCACCACCGAGGCACCGACGATCCCGGTGCTCGCGGCCATGATGATCCCGAGGAGCGCGACCGAAATGGCGAGGCCCCCGCGCCGGTGCCCCAGCGCGCGCTCGAGGGAATAGAGGAGGTTCTGCGCGAGCCCCGACTTGTCGAGCATCGAGCCCATGAACACGAACAAGGGCACGGCAAGCAGCAACCAGTTCTCGATCACACCCGCATAGATCCGGCTGACGCCGATCTTGAGAAAGGCGAAGGGCAGGTCCCCGACAAAGGCGAAGAGCACGCCGATGCCGCCGAGGACGAAGGCCACCGGGTAGCCGCTGAAGATGCCGAGCAGAAGGCAGAGCACCATGGTGAGGGGAAGGGCGTATTCCATCACCGCGCCTCCCCGCGCAGGAGGAACAGCGCCCGGTCGGCGGCGAGGCCCATGGCGGCGAGCGTCATCAGCACGAAGCCCGCGGGCAGGAACGCCTTCACCACGAAGCGATCGTAAAGCCCGTCATAGTCCGAGCCCTCGCCCATGGCGAAGGAACGGCCCACGAAGTCGAACCCGTGCCAGGCGACGATGCAGGTGAACGGCAGGGTGAGAACGAGGTGACCCACGAGGTCCACCACGGCCTTCGAGCGTTCGCCCATGTGCTGGCGCAGGAAGTCGACGCGCACATGGTTGTCGGTCACCAGAGCGCCAGCCATGGTCAGCATCAGCATCGCGCCGAAGAGGTGCCATTGCAGGTCGCCGAGGCTGGCCAGCGTCAGCTTCGAGCCGAACAGGAAGGCGTCGCCCTCCCATTCCGCCAGCATGCCGACCTTCAGTGCCGAGAGGGTGACGCTCGCGAGCACAAGCGCGAGGATGGGGACGATGAGCCAAGCGGCGGCGCGGCCTATCCAGACGATCCCGGCAAGGACCGAACGGAGAGGCCCGCCGCCGCGCACATCACGCGGGGCGGGCGTTTCCATCGTTCAGCGATCACTCGGAGGGGATCGACTGGAGCGAGGTCCAGCGGCTCGAAGACGCCACGAAAGCCTTCATCGAATTGTAGGCTTCGCCGTAGAGCGCGTCCTTCTCCGCCTCCTCACTCAGCACCCGCTCGGTCGCTTCGCGCAGCGCGGAGAGAACCTCGTCCGGGAAGCGCTTCACCACCGTGCCGCCGGCCTCGAACTCTTCGATCTGCGGGGTCTGGGCCGAGGGCGCGTAGTTCAGCGTCCAGGCCATGGCGACCTGGCAGGCCGCCTCGTACATCGCCTGCTCCTGCTCGCTCATGTCGTTCCAGACATCCATGTTGATCATGAGCACGTCGACGCTGCCCGGCTGGTGCCAGCCCGGGTAGTAGTAGAACTGCGCGATCTGGTTGAAGCCGAGATCCTTGTCGATGATCGGCAGGGAGAACTCGCTGGCATCGATGCGGCCACGCTCGAGCGCGAGGTAGATCTCGCTCGCCGGCAGGAACTGGGCCGAGGCGCCGAACTCGTTGAGGATCCGCGCGCCGACGCCGCCCATGCGCATCTTAAGGCCGCTGAAGTCCTCGACCGAGGTGATCTCCTTGTTAAACCAGCCGCCGGGCTCGGGGTTGGTGATGTGGCAGGCGAGCACCTTGATGTTGAGGGGGTCGAAGCCCTTCTGGATGATCTCGAGGCCGCCGCCCACATGCAGCCAGGCCGCCAGCTCCTCGGGGCCCGCACCGAAGGGCGTGGCGCCGATCTGCGCTACGGGAACCTTCCCGCCCCACTGGCCAAGGAAGCTCCACCCCGCCGGGATCGCGCCGGAGCTCACATTCTCGAGAATCTCGCCGGCCGGCACGAGCTCGCCAGCACCATAGAGCGTGAAGCCGCTCTCCCCGCCCGTCATCCCGCGCAGCGTCTCGTCCATGATCTTCGCGCTGTCGGCAAGGAAGGTCAGATCCTTCGGGATCGACATATGCACGTCGAGCATGTCGGCCGTCGCGGTGGTGGAGCCGAGCGCGAGGGCTGAAACGGCGCCCGAGACCATGGCGGCGAAGGTGCGTTTGGCAGTCATCTGTAATCCTCCCTTGAGTGCCGGCTTTCTTGCCGGATTGAGCATGATGCTATTTGATTCTTGATCAAAAATCAATTTAGCTGCTGCACATCAGAGCGGCGCACGGCCCCGGCAGCCGCCTGAAGGTTGATTACAAAAGGAAAAGTGTCGGCCTACCCGGCCTTCGCATCGGCGAAGAGTGCGCTCACGAGGTCCTCGTAAGCGCCCGAGATGTCGGCAACCAACGCCCGCGACGCCATCTCAGCGTCGCCGGTCCTGATGGCTTCGATCATCTCCTCATGATGCACGTTCGAGATCCGGATCGTCCTGTCGCGGTCCAGATGGTAGAGATGCGGGCTCACGCGGAGCCACAGGTTGCCGATGATGTCGTTCAGCACATCCGACCCCGCCTGCGCGTAGATCCGGAAGTGGAATTCGTAGTTGCCGCGGATGTAGTCGCGCACGGCGCCGGAGCTCTCAGCTCTGCGCATCTCGGCCAAGATGCCCTCAAGGTCCAGCAGGAAGCCCTTGCTGGCCTTCGCCACGGCCCAGCGCATCGCGGTGGTCTCGATCTCCAGGCGCACATCGCGCAGATCCGTCAGCTCATCGCGGCCAAGGCGCGGCACGCCTACCGACCGGCCGGAAACATTCGTCAGCGCCCCCACCGCCAACAGCCGGGTGAGCGCCTCGCGCACAGGCATGGCGCTCACGCCGAAGGCTTCCGAGATCCGCGCCACGGCTACAGCCTCGCCGGGAGTGAACTCTCCCTGGCGCAACAGAACACAAAGCCGCTCGAACACCTGATCGTGCAGCTTGTCTTGTCGGATCGGTTTCTCGTTCTCGAGCATCGCCATAAGCGTCTCCGATCCCTGAGCCTGGGACAAGGGGCGCTCGCCCGCCCGGGTCAGGCGGGGTGGGTCATCACGCACCATCGCTCTCACGGCGGTGCTTGAGGAGCGCCATCAGCCGCCGGTCCCGCCCGTCCTGCGCGGCCGCGATCGCCTCCTTCGGATGTTTCTCGCAGAGCGCATCCTCGAGCCCGGCAGCAACCGCCCGAGGCCATGCCTCCGGGTCCTGACCCTGTCCGAAGAGCGCATGGTACATCGGGCCGTAGCGCTCGACATACTGGGCCACGCCCTCGGGCGCGTTGAGGTGGATGGTCTCGAACGGGCCCATCAGCGCCCAGCGCAGGCCGAGGCCGTCGCTCACCGCGTTGTCGATGTCCCGTGGCGCAGCAATCCCCGCCGCGAGCAACCGGAAGGCCTCCTCCAGCAGCGCGCCCTGCAGCCGGTTGACCACGAAGCCCTCGATCTCACGCTCAAGCCGGATGGTCGACTGGCCGGCCTGCTGCATGATCTCGGTGGCACGATCGGTGACGGCCGGATCGGTCCACGGCGCTGGTACGATCTCGACCGCCGGGATCAGGTGCGGCGGATTGATGGGGTGGACGACCAGGCACCGGCGCCGCCCGGCCACCTCTGCGCTGTAGAGCGAGGCGGGGATGCCCGAGGTCGAACTGCCGACCGGTACGCCAAGAGGCGCCAGATGATCGATCTCGGCCGTCAGCCGGCCCTTCACCTCAAGGTTCTCGGGACCGTTTTCCTGCACATAGGCGGTCTCGGCCAGGGCCGCTTCGAGAGAGGCTTCTGCCGTCACGCGCGCCTCGATGCGGTCAAGCTCGTCGGTCTCGATCAGCCCGGCGCCGGCCAGTTCACGAAGCCGGTCCCGGACACTGCCGACAGCCTTCGCAGCCACGCCGTCCACAGCGTCGTAGAGGGCCACGGCGAAACCCGCCCGCGCGAAGACCACAGCCCAGGCCTGTCCGATCAGCCCGGAGCCGACAACCGTCACCTTCTCCGCCCGGAGTGCCATCGATCGACCATCCCTCCCTCGTGGGCCGGCGGTCAGCATCGCAGCGCCGCCCCATGGCAGCGATCGAAGCCTACCCGCGATCTCTCGATCTCATTGCTATGAGGGATTTGATGTTTGATCAAGTTTTCATCGAGCCCGTTGACCGATGCAGCGTCTCTTGCCCCCGAGGCCGGGCCAGCCCTGCGCCGCGCGGGCACGATCGCGCTGATTGGCCAATGGGCGGAGGGCTGCACAGGCAACGGCCCGATGCCGACCCTCGATAATCGCGAAGCCCTAACCGTCACCGGCGCAGCATCCCGACACTCTTCCGCCAACGCAGCAGCTGGCGGCTGGCAGCCGCGCCCGGTCCGGTTTCCCTCCTAGCACGCGGCACAGGCGGTGGTGTCGTTCAGCGACCAGTCGTAGTCGTAGCGGTCGATGCCCGTCGCACCTTCCAGCCGCGCTGCGAGCGCCGGCCCGGCGAAGCGGCGCGCATGGGCCAGCACGCCCGCATCCGTGCCGCCGAAATCCTCCTTGAACCAGGCGTAGATCTTGGAGGCGACAAGCCTGCCGTCCTCATCCCGGAACCCGCGGGGATCATTGACGAAGGCGCGGGCGTTCTGCTGCAGCAGCGCATCGACCGTGGCGCCCCGATAAGCCACGGCAGCGAGGTTGGGACAGCCAGCGGCGGCACAGTTGAAGCCGTAATGGACGCGAGCATCCTGCCAGATCGGGCGGACGATCGCGTGCTCGATATCGTTGAGGCTAAGCGCCTTGCCCCGAACCATAACCACAGGTGCGCCCCACGGACCGGTCGGCAACAGCCCTGCGCCGACACGCCGGATGCTAGTGACGGGATAGGCGTCAAGCACCAGGTCGACCGTGACGGCGTTGTAGAGATTGATCCAGTAGGCGAGCTGTGCCGGACGGTCGAGCGCCGCAACATCCTCCCGCCCGAGTGTCGCGATGTAGGCCTTGAGCGCTGCATGGTCATCCGGCGTCACAGCCGCATAATCGACGCGCCCTATCCCCTCGCCATCCGCACGGAGATAGGCCGCCAGAAATCGGTCCCAGGCCGTGTGATCGACCGCGCGGGACGATCCGGCCGTAAAGGCCTGCCAGCCCGGATCCGTAATCGCCGCCGGCGGCAGGGTCGCCCGCTCAATCGCGGTGCAGGCACCGAGCGCGAGAAGCGCAAGAAACCCGAGCGCGCGCGCCACACGCCTTCCCGGCCCTGTCATGCCGTCCTCCGCGCCCGCTCGGGGCGCGGCCGATCCTCAACAGCCTTTGCCCGCAACCGGCCCTTGAGCTCCTTGAAGGCGAGCCCCGCGCGCCGCTTGGCCAGGGCCTCCGGCGTAAGATCGGCCATAAGATAGGCATCACGATCCGCATTGAGCGCACACATGGAGAGCGGGCCCTTCTCCGTCATCGTAAGGAACACGCAGCTTTCGCACCGCGCCTCATCCAGCGCCTCGGCCGCCATGAAGTTGTGGACGAAGAAGCTCAGCCTATGGGGCCGATGCCCGGAGACGAGCGCGGGCAGAAGCGGCAGGATGCTGGCGCGTGCCGCCCGGAGCGCGCCGGGCCAGAGCCGGGGCCGCGCCGCCACGATGCGCAGCGCCTGCAGAACCATCGTCCGGTCGTCGTTCCAGTCGGCGCCCTTGGCCGCGGCTTGGTCCGCCAACTGCGCGAAGACGGCCCGGAAAAACGCGCTGTCGCCGTAGAGCGGCGCGCGGCGCCCGCCACTAACGAGGATCGAGCTGTGGAGATTGCACTCGCTGTGCCCGATGGCGAAGACGTCGAAATCGGCAGTGCCACCGGTTGCATCGTCGATCATGCCGCGCAGGCGCTCCCGCGTCACGCTGTCGGCACGCGCGCCGGCCGTGCCCCGCCCCGTCTCCGCCTGCATCTGGAACGAGACGAGATTAATCGCCTCGGCATGCGCGATGAACCACCGCAGCAGCCCCGGCACCTGCGCGATGTTCCCCTCATGCAGCGTGGTGTTGAAATTCACCCTCAGCCCCAGCCCCGCGGCCCGGGCGAGGTAGTCCGCGCGGATCGCGTTCAACGCTGCTTCGTCGTCATACCCCCGGCGCTGCTGCGTGGTGTCCACATGGAAGGACACATCGTTCAGCCCCGCCCGGGCGAGCCGCTCCAGCATCGTCCGATCCGCCTTGATGCCGTTGGTGAAGAGCGCCGAGCGCATGCCGAGCGCTCGGATGCGCGCCACGATCACCTCGAGGTCGGCCAGCGGTCGAAGGGTCGGGTCGCCCCCCGTTACCTGCACGTTCGTGTTCGGGCCGAAGCGGGCATGGATCTCGTCCACCCGTCCGAGCAGCGTCTCGAGGGGGATGTCGGGCGTCGCCTCCGCGAGATCGGAGAGGTAGCAGAGCGTACAGTCCAGGTTACAACGCTGCGTCACCTCCAGCGCGATGCAGGCGATGGGGAAAAGCCGCCCCGCCAGCTGTCCCGGCCCGTCCTGCCCATGCCGCACAAGGCGGCGGTGCAGCGGCGCGGTGGCG
>JBCBEP010000089.1:0-14197 GCA_038528605.1 Pseudomonadota bacterium | reverse complement strand
GAGGTCCGAAAGCACCCAGACCCCGTGCTGCCGTGCGAGGGCCACGAGTTCCGCGTAGAAGTCGAGGTCGCAGACCTGTGCGGTGGGGTTCGACGGGAAGTTGACGATGATCGCCACCGGGGCGGGCACGCTGTGATGGATCGCCCGGTCCACCGCCCTCAAATACGCCTCCGGGTCGAACCGCCCGTCCTCCCCCAGCGCCGGGATGTGCCGGAGCGCCCCGCCCGCAATCATGAAGCCGTAGGGGTGGATCGGGTAGCTCGGGTTCGGTGAGAGGATCACGTCCCCCGGCGCCGTGATCGCCATGGCGAGGTTGGCCAGCCCCTCCTTCGAGCCGAGCGTGGCGATCACCTCCGTCTCCGGATCGAGGCTTACGCCGAAGCGACGCTCGTAATACGCCGCCTGCGCGCGGCGCAGCCCCGGAATGCCCTTCGATGCCGAATATCGATGCGTGCGCGGGCGCTGCACGGTCTCCACCAGCTTCTCGACGATGTGGGACGGCGTGTCCTGGTCCGGATTGCCCATCCCGAAATCGATGATGTCCCGCCCCTCAGCCCGGAACGCTGCCTTCAGCCGGTTGACCTCGGCGAACACGTAAGGGGGCAGGCGCTTGATGCGGTAGAATTCCTCGGGCATGGGCAGGCTTCAACAGGTTGCTTCGGGGACGGCGCTCATAGCATGGCGTGTCCCCCAAGGAAGCCCCAGCGCAATTTTCGTGCAGGGCTCTACGGGTGCGCCCGGGAGATTACGGCCCCCCGCTCACCCTGGCCCTCACCGGCCCAGTTTGCGCCGGTCCGCCTCCGACAGCACGGGCTCGTTCAGCGCCGAGGCTGCCGCGTTCTGCTCGGCCACGGCGGCGTTCAGCTCGACCTGGAGGGCCACGCCCTGCGCCGGGTCGGGCACCGTGGCCGAATACGCGCCGACCGGGGGTGCCGCGGGCACATCCACGAGACGAGGCCAGGGCGCCTCGGCGGTCTCGGGCCGCTCCGGCACGTCGTACTCACCGAAAAGTGCCACCGTCCCGCAGGATGGGAGCGCGAGAAGAAGTCCGGCGGTAGCGATGGCGGCGAGGCGCATGTTACGTACCTGACAAAGATCAATGGCCGATCGGTGCCGAAACTGTAGCGGTGGCGCCGAGCGTTCACCAGCTGCTTCGAGCAGCGTCAGAAAAAGTGCGGCGCCAAGCGCACGCACGAGGCGGGCGGACCGGCCTGCAAGGAGGAAACGATGGCGAAGGACGAGACGCAAGGCGCGGCCGCAGCCGCGACCACCCCCACCCTGGCGGACCGGCTGCAGGCGCTCTCGGCCCGCTCGCAGAACGTATGGATGCAGTCGCTAGACCGCGCGATCGACGATATCACGACGCTGCGGCCCGACCCGCTCAATACTGCCCCCGCGATGGCGCGGCTCGCCTTCGGCTACATGGACCAGCCGCAGCGTGCGATGGAGGCGGGGATGAAGTTCTGGTCGGCCCAGACCGATCTATGGCTCCGCTCCTGGCAGCGCGTGCTGAGCGGCGAGGTAGAACCCGCTGCAGCGCCCGCCCGCGGAGACAAGCGCTTCAAGCACGATGCCTGGGACGAAAACCCGGTGCTCGACTACCTCAAGCAGTCCTACCTCCTCACCGCCGGCTGGCTGAAGGACCAGGTCGCCGGCGCCGACGCGCTCTCGGTGCAGGACCGCAAGAAGCTCGACCTCGTGGTGCGCAACTTCATCGAAGCCCATGCGCCGTCGAACTACCCCGCCCTGAACCCGGACGTGATCGAGGCGACCATCGAGCAGAAGGGCGAGAACCTGCTGCGCGGCCTGGAGCATCTGGTGCGGGACATCGAGCAGGGCGAAGGCCACCTCCGCATCCGTCAGACCGACATGGAAGCGTTCCATGTGGGCGGCAACATGGCGAACACACCGGGCAGCGTGGTCTTCGAGAACGAGGTCATGCAGCTCATCCAGTACGCGCCGACCACCGAGAAGGTAAAGTCGCGCCCGCTGCTGATCTGCCCGCCCTGGATCAACAAATTCTACATCCTCGACCTCAACGAGAAGAAGTCGATGATCCGCTGGCTGGTGGCCCAAGGGTACACGGTGTTCCTGATCTCCTGGGTCAATCCGGGCCCGGAGCAGAAGGACGAAACCTGGTCGAGCTACATGAAGAAGGGCGTCTATACGGCGCTCGACAAGGCGCTGGAGGAGACCGGCGCGGACAAGGCCAACATCGTGGGCTACTGCATCGGCGGCACGATGCTCGGCACCACGCTCAGCCACATGAAGGCGACCGGGGACGACCGACTCGCCTCCGCCACCTTCTTCACCACCCAGCTCGATTTCTCGGATGCCGGCGAGCTGCAGGCCTTCGTCGACGACGAGGTGCTGGGCAATATCCGCGAGGTTGTGGAGGAGCATGGCTACCTGTCGTCGGAGAACATGTTCAACGCGTTCAACTGCCTGCGCGCGTCGGACCTCATCTGGAGCTTCGTGATTAACAACTACCTGCTGGGCAAGGAAAACTTCCCCTTCGACCTGCTTTACTGGAACTCCGACAGCACCGCGATGCCGGGCCAGGTGCACCTCTGGTACCTCGACACGTTCTACAACAAGAACGCGCTGGCGAAGGGCGAGATCGAGCTCGATGGCGTGAAGCTCGACGCGAGCGCCGTTACCCTGCCTTGCTATCATGTCGCCACAGTCGAGGATCATATTGCTCCGGCGGCGAGTGCGTTCAGGGCCGCGAAGCTGCTCGGCAGCCGCAGCCAGAAATTCGTTCTGGCAGGGTCCGGGCACATCGCGGGTGTCGTTAATCCCCCGGCCGCGGGGAAGTACCAGTACTGGACCAAGACGGGTCTCAAAGGGGACACGCTGGACGCATGGCGCGACGGCACGAAGGAAACGGCCGGCTCCTGGTGGGGCGACTGGGATGCGTGGCTGACCAAGCAGTCCGGCCCCGCCGTGCCAGCGCGCGAGCCTGGAGCCACGCTCGGCCGGGTCGAGCCGGCACCGGGCACCTATGTGCGCAAGCGCGCCGCGATGAGCTGACCTGCTTGGGCGGATCAACGCTCAAACGAAGAACGATGCGGTCCCGCGCCCTGGGGAGGGTGTGGGACCGTTGCAGTCCGAGGGGGACATACGGACTGCGACCGGGCTTCGGCCCGGGAAGTATGGGGGGACTACTGCAATGACGATTGCCGCATGGCTGAAGGCTCCGGCGCTTACCGGCTGCCTCTCGGCAGCCCTACTCGCGTCGCCCGGAGTGGCTCAGGACGCGCCGGATGAAACCACCGTGGCCGGTTGCGAAAGGCTGTGTAGCGTCATCGGCGGCGCCTACGCGCTGCAGCTGCCGGAGGGTCCCGGCCCACATCCCGCAGTGATGATCCTGCACAACGCCGGTGAGACGGCGGAAGCCGTCGCGACCTCCCCGCTTGTCTTGGATGTGATGCTGCCGGCTGGCTACGCCGTGATCGTACCGCAGGGCCTGGCGCAACGCTTCAGCGGCGATGTGGAAGCGACGGGCTGGCGCCTCGCCGGCACCGAGACCGGCGGGCGGGACGATCTCACGTTCCTCGAAATCGTGCTTGCAGATGCCAGCGCGCGGCACGGGATCGACCGGGACCGCGTCCTCCTCACCGGCCACGGCCTCGGCGCATCCCTCGTATGGGAGGCCGCCTGCCTCGATCCCGAACTTGCCGGCGCCTATGCCCCGCGGGATGGCGGCTTCTGGGGCGCCCTGCCCGAGGGCTGCACCGCCCCTGTCCGCCTCATGCACATCCACGCGCCCGCTGCCGATGGCTGGCCGCTCACGGAAGCCGCGGACGGCGACAACGGCGCAGCCAGCCAGCAGCCAATCCAGTCCCATCTCGCCCTCGCCCGGGAAGCGAACAGCTGCGGCGAGAGCCGGCCGCTCGAAACCACGCTGCCCGCGGGACATGACGCGCTGGCATGGGAGGGCTGCGAGGGCGCCAGCGACCTGCAGCTCGTGCTGCATCAAAGCGCCGGCAGCACCACCGAGGTCGTCGTCCGGCACATGCTGGACTGGTTCACCGCTGGTACGACAACCAACTGAAAACCGGGGGCAAGCGCGGATTGGAAGCAACGAAGAGGAGAGAAGAAAGGAAACGTGCCGCGGGCGATCGTGAATTCCTGAAACGGGAAGCCCTTCTCGGGCGTTCCGTTCTGAAAAGGGAAGGCTTGCCAAGGGGCCGGAAATCCGGCCTTTTTCTCGCCTTGGAATTGTCGCAGTCCCCAGAAGGACAAAGGCGCGATGCAGAGAGTTGATCAGCCACCGCGGCAGCGTCAGGCAAAGCGTCCCTCACGGCGCGGCCGTCCTGTCCTTCCCATGGCGTCGGGAACGCTCGTCGCCGCGCTGCGCCGGCTCGGCGTTGACGAAGGCGATGCGGTGATGGTGCACGCCTCTCTGCGGCGCCTCGGCCCGGTGGTCGGTGGGGCACGTGGGCTGGTGGAAGCGCTCATCGAGGCTGTTGGCGACCCCGGGCATCTGGTGATGCCGGCCTATACCCGCGACGCGCTCATGCCCGAACTGCCTGCCGGGCTCAGCACCGAGGATTACGCTCATTACGAAGAGGCAGTGCCAGGCTTCGACCCTGCCTTCTCCTCCTGCTTCCATCTTGGCGCGCTGGCGGAGACCTTCCGCTGCTGGCCCGGCGTGGTCCGCAGCCGCCACCCCATTCATTCGATGACCGCGCTCGGCCCCGCAGCGCGGCGCATCGTAGCCCATCACCCGCGGGACTGGGCCTTCGGGCTCGACGGTCCGATGGGCCGTCTGGCCGAGCGCGGCTCCGCCAAGGTCCTCCTCATCGGCGTGGGCTGGGAACGCTGCTCCGCGCTCCACACGGCCGAGACGATCGCGCGGTACCGCCGCCTGCGCGTGCTGCGCTACAAAGATACGTCACGGGAACGCCCGCGCTGGGTCCATGCGCGCGACGTGGCCGAGGACCGTGAGAACCTCTTCCCGCTCATCGGAGCGGAGCTCGACACCCATCCCGCCATGTCGCGAGGCACGATTGGCAGCACCGAGGCGCGTCTCATCTCGCTCGACGATCTGTTGATGACGGCCTCCCCGCTCATTGCCCGCGCCATCGGACTTGGCAGCAGCGGGGGCGGCAAACCCTCAGGCGATGTTACGAGCGACCGGGAAGGATCTCAGCCTCCTCCCCCGGCGCCATCGCCCGCACCCAAACGCCGCGCCCCGCACTGAAACGCACCTTCAGGAAGTCGATGAGCGCCCGCGCCTTGGCAGAAAGGTGGCGCGTCTGCGGATAGACGGCATAGAGGTTCAGCGTCGGCCATTCATGGTCTGGCATCAGCTCCACCAGCCGCCCAGCGTCGATGCCCCCAGCCGCCACGAAGGAGGGCTGCAGCGTCACGCCAAGCCCGTCCTCCGCCGCCTTTGCGAGCACACCGCCATTGTTGGCGCGCAGGCGCACGGTCATCTGCACGCTGCCTTCTTCGCCATCGGGCCGGCGGAAGCGCCAGATATCCGCGCGCTCGGACCCGCTGTAGACGAGGGCGGGCCAATCTCCCATGTCCTCCGGGCGGAGCGGCGTCTCCCGCCCCCGCAGAAAGCCCGGCGAGGCCACGGCATGCATGCCGATCTCCCCCAGCTTCCGGGCGATGAGCGAGCTGTCCCTAAGCGCGCCGATACGCAGCGCCAGATCGAACCCCTCCCCCACCAGATCCGCCATCCGGTCCGATAGCTCGAGATCGAGGGTCAGCCCGTCATGCTCCTCCACGAACTCGTTCAGGATGGGCGCCAGATGCTGCGTGCCGAAATCCAGCGGCGCCGCCAGCCGCAGCGGGCCGTAGAGCGCGCGCGAGGCATCGGAGACCTCGCCTTCCGCCTCCTCGAGATCCGCGAGGATGCGCAGCGACCGGTCGTAGAAGGTCTGCCCCGCATCGGTCAGCTTCATGCGCCGCGTGGTCCGCGCCAGCAGCTGCACGCCGAGCCGGTGCTCGAGCTCCTTGATCCGGCGGGAAACGGCCGACGGCGCGATCGACATCGTCTCCGCCGCACGTGTGACGCTGCCGTGGTCCACCACATGGATGAAACACCGCATATCCTCAAAGCGATCCATGGCCCACCGATTATTCTCTGATCTGCAATTCTCCTAACTCTCAAATGCGAATTGCGATCCAAAGTTCAAGCGACATTTGTCACACCAAGCGCCACGCCGCCGCCAGAGGGGCGGCTGCCGGGAGCATGGGAGACCAGTGATGACCGAGACAAGAACCGTCCTGCACATCGATGCCAGCATGCGCCGCACGGGCAGCACCACCCGCGACCTCAGCGCTGCCGTGCTGGCCCGCCAGGAGGCAAGCCGGGTGATCCGCCGCGATCTGGCCGATGGCCTTCCGCTGATCGACGAGACCTGGATCGGCGCGAACTTCACGCCTGAAGACGAGCGCACGCCGGAACAGGAAGCCGTCCTCGCCCTTTCCGAGAGCCTCATCGCCGAGATCGAGGCGGCAGACACGCTGGTGATCGGCGTACCCGTCTACAATTTCGGCGTCCCCGCCGCCTTCAAGGCCTGGATCGACCTCGTCGCCCGCGCCCGCCGCACCTTCCGCTACACCGAGAACGGACCAGTGGGTCTCCTCGAGGGCAAGAACGCCATCGTGGTCGTTGCCTCCGGCGGTACCGAGGTCGACAGCGCGATCGACTTCGCCACGCCCTGGATCCGCCATGTCCTCGGCTTCATCGGCATCCACGATGTCGAGGTTGTGAAGGCCGACCGTCAGATGAGCCGCGGTGACGCAGCGCGCCGTGAGGCTGAAGATGCCATCGCCGGCCTCGCCGCCTGATCCCCCAGGTCCGCCGCATTGTCACTGAGGGCGGGCCGGCGGGTGGGCGGCCGCGGAGACACGCCAGCCCAAGGGCTGGCGGGGCGAGGAGGCCGGGCACCTGCCGGCCCGCCTCTCCCCGCCCGGCACATCAGCCCACGTGGTAGAGCGAGGCGAAGAGCTGCGGGTCGAGGCTCGCCTGCGCGAAGGTCTCGCCCTTCGTCAGCACCGAAACCGCATCGTGGCTGTGCAGCGATTCCTGATGGCTCGCCACCACCCGGAAGTCCCCAACCCGCGCGTCGCCCTCGAGTGCGGCACAGAGCAACCGCACCGCATCCTCCACGAAGATCGGGTTCGAGCCGTTGAGCTCAGCGAAGGCCTGCTCGTCCTCGCGCTTCACCATCACCTGCGTCTCGGTCGCGATCGCCCCGGTGCAAAGCTCCACCAGCTCCTCGATCCAGAGCGGCGCGCCCTCCTCCAGCGCGACCGACACGCGGGCGACCGAGCGCTGCGAATGCGGGGTCGCGATCTGGCCGCGGGTCAGCCGCGCATGCTCCGAGAGCTCCAGCGAGCACGGGCAGGTCGACGAATACACATAGTCGAGATGGATGACGCGCAGCACGCGCCCATCGGCCCGGAGGCTCTCGAAGGCCACGTCGTAGTACTGGTAGCCCTCGAGCCCCGAGCGCAACGAGGGCCGCAGCATGGGGTAGCGGAAGCGCAGCTGCACCCGCGCATCGCCGCTCTCGAGGTCAGCGAGATAGCTCTCCAGCACCCCCTCGATCCGCTCGAAATCGAAGGCCTCGCCCGCATGCGCGTAGAAGCTGCGCATTATCCGGCTCATATTGATGCCCTTCTTGGTGGCCGCGAGGCTCACCGATCCGGTCACCGATGTCTCGAGCTGGTGCACACCGCCCTCCCGCCGGCGGATGGCAAGGGGCAACCGGAAGTTCGAGATGCCCACATGCTGGATCTCAGTGCGTGCACCCTTGATCAGGCTCGACGGGCCATTCTGCAGATCCGGCATCGTCGCCTTGTAGGCGGCATCAGGCGCGAACTCCTCCGGATAGCTCCGGCTCAGCGCACCATCCTCCTCACCGCCGTTGCGGACGGGGCCGAGCGCGGAGAGGCCGAGTGCCGCGGCCTCTTCAGGCGCCGCTTCCGCCAGACGGCGCAGCACGGCCAGTGCCGCCGCCGCTTCCTCCCGGCTCGGCGCCGCGGCATCCGCCGCTTCCTGCGCCTCGGTCACGGCCTGCGCGAGGCCCGGGGTGATCATATTCATGGCAGCCTTCCGTCTCCGCCGCATCGACGCCGGCTTCCCGGCGTGGCGCGAATGTAGGCCGTCCCGGCGAGCCTACCAGAAGGGGGCAGCGGCGCGTTGCCGCATGAGACGCTTTCGTGACCTATCGTTGGCCCACCGCTGCACCGGCTCAGGCGGGTACCGGCGTGCGCCCGGCCAGGATCTCCGCGAACCACTCGCGGTCGATATTCCCGCCGCAAAGGATCGTCGCTGCCTTCCCCGGCCGCCGCCCCCCAGGCCCTTCGGCGAGCAGCGCTGCGAGCGCCGCAGCCCCCGCCCCCTCCGCCAGGTTATGGGTATCGGCGTAGAGCACGCGGATCGCCTCGGCGATCGCGTCGTCGCTCACCCGTACCACGCGCGCAGCACCGCGGCAGATGATCGACACGGGCTCCGCCCACGGCGCGCGGCAGGCCATGCCATCGGCGAAGGTTATGCAGGTCTCGGTCGATACGGGCCGGCCCGCCTCGAAACTCAGTGCGTAAGCATCCGCCGTTTCGGCCACAACACCGACGATATCGCAATCGATCCCCAACACGTCGCGCGCCGTGATGAGCGCACAGATCCCGCTTCCCATCCCGATCGGCACATAGACGGTCTTGAGATCCGGATGCTCGCGGAAGAGCTCCAGCGCATAGCTCGCCACCCCGCGCACGATGGGCTCCGCAAAGGGCGGCACGATGTGGAGCCCCTCGGCCTCGGCCGCCCGCACAGCCTCCTGCCGCGCCTCCTCGAAGTCGTGCCCATGCACCACCAGCCGGGCGCCCCAGCCTTCCATGGCCGCGTTCTTCTCCCGGCTGTTGCCCTCCGGCACGTAGACCGTGACCGGGATGCCGTGCGCCCGCGCCGCGAAGGGGATGGATTGCCCGTGATTGCCCCGCGTTGCCGTGACGATACCGGGGCAGCCGCCCGCCCGTGCAAGCTCATCGAGATAGACGAGCCCGCCGCGCAGCTTGAAGGCGCCGGTCGGCGTGTGGTTCTCGTGCTTGACCACCACCTCCCCGCCCGCGCGCTTGGCCAGCAGGGGCCACGGATAAGCCGGCGTCGGCGCCATATGCCGGTGCACCAGGGCCGCCGCGGCTTCGAGTGCCTCACGCGAGAAAAGGGGGGCCGTCGTCTGCCCATCAGCCATATCGCCGTCTCCATGAACCGTGCCGAGCTGTGCGGACCCTGCCATCGGCCGCCGCCTCCCGCCAGCCCGCTCGCCTCAGTTGTCTTCCTCGGAGAAGAAGCCGCCGCCGATGGTGCCGCCCAGATCCAGCGGCTCAAGGGCCCGCACATACTCAACCAGCCGCGCGAGATCCGCCTCGGTCAACTCCACCGGGTGGATATGCGGCGGGCGCTCGGGCGGGAAGGCAGGGGTGATGCCCTCGACCTGCGTGAAGGACGGATGCGGTTTCAGCGCATAGAACACCCGGAAGCGTTCCTCCCAATCAGGAAATCCCCTCAGCGCCATGAAGGAGGGCGTCGAGCCGATACCCCCCATGCGCGTGCGCTCGCTCACCACATGGCAGCGGCCGCACACATACGTGGCGAACCGCTCGCCTTCGCTCAGCTCTTCGGCGACGGCGGGCATGCCGGCGAAAGCAGCAAGAACGATCATCGCGGCAGCACGGCAGTTCATGCCCAAAGGTTAGGCGCCTGCCGAAGCCGTTGGCAAGCGCCGGAATGCTCTCGAAACCGTCACCCGCTCGGGTGCAGCACCCGCCCAGCCACGGCGTCGAGCTTGGCAAGAAGCGCCGGGTCGCGCTTCTCCGGCGCCGTGATGATCGCGTATTCCAGCGCACGATCGCAGCCCGCAGGACAAGGACCACGGTCAGCCGGCAGCGCTTCGGCAACCGCCGTCAGCAGCGCCTTTGCCCCTGTCACGTTGGCCTGCATGGTGGCGATGATGGACTGGATATCGACCTCGCCGTGATCCGGATGCCAGCTGTCGTAGTCGGTCACCATCGCCACAGTCGCGTAGCAAAGCTCCGCCTCGCGGGCGAGCTTGGCCTCGGGCATGTTGGTCATGCCGATCACATCGCAGCCCCAGACCTCGCGGTAGAGCTTGCTCTCGGCCAGGGTCGAGAACTGCGGGCCCTCCATCGCGAGATAGGTGCCGCCGTCATGCAGCTTCGGCAAGCCGGGCAGACCTGCGCAGTCCAGCAGTGCTGCGCGCAGGCGGGAGCAGACCGGCTCGGCCATCGACACATGCGCCACGCAGCCTTCCCCAAAGAACGACTTCGGCCGCGCGAAGGTCCGGTCGATGAACTGGTCTATGATCACGAAGTCGCCCGGCGCCATCTCCTCGCGAAAGGAGCCGCAAGCCGAGAAGCTCAGCACATCCCGCACGCCGACACGCTTCAGCGCATCGATATTGGCGCGGTAGGGCACATCCGTGGGCGAGAGCGCATGGCCACGCCCGTGCCGCGGCAGGAAAGCGAGCGGCGCCCCGGCAACGGTCGCGTGCAGGAGTGCGTCGGAGGGCGTGCCCCAGGGACTCTCGACCGCCCGCCAGTCCGGCGTCCCGCTCTCGTCGATGTCGTAGAGCCCAGATCCGCCAATGACACCCAGCATCTCCACCTCTCGATCATCGGATCACGTTGCACTTAGGGGCACTGATCGATCATCGGAGGCTCCGCCGCAAGCTCGTCATTGCGACGGCCATCCTATGAAAGCGCCTCGTGCAGTCGCTCGATCAACCGGGCCGCTGAAGCTCGAAGGTCTCGCGCACCGCCGTGTAATCCATGTAGCCGAGCCGGGCCACCGGCATGACCGTGTCTGTCAGGAACCGGCCATCCGCCAGAGCCGCCTCCGAAATATGTACGCCCACCACCTCACCGATCACGATGATATTGCGTTGATGGTCCTGCCATGCCGGCAGGTTGTCGATGATCTGCACGGTCCGGCATTCAAGCGATGCCGGCGCTTCGGCCACCCGCGGTGCGCGGATTTCCAGGCAGTCTGCCTTGGTGAGACCGGCCTCGGCAAACTCGTCCACATCCCGCCCCAGCCGCGCCGAGCTCTTGTTCATCGCGTCGATCAGCGCCTCGCTGACCATGTTGCAGGCGAACTCGCCGGTCTCCCTGATGTTGGCGATGCTGTCCTTCTCGGCCTCCTCGCGGCTCTTACGCCCGGTCTGCGCAAACATGACCAGCGGCGGGTTGTCCCCACAGCCGTTGAAGAAGGAGTAGGGCGCGAGATTTGCCCGGCCCTCGGCATCCACACTCGAGATCCAGCCGATCGGGCGCGGCACCACCAGCGCCTTGAAGGGATCGTGCGGCAGGCCGTGGCCGTCTTTCGGGCGGTAGAACATGGTGACTCCGGGACAGGCGGCCAGGGGCCTCGGGATGTGGGGCGGTGTTCGACACGCGCTGGCGCGCCCTCAGACACCGTGCTAGCGACCTAGGCCGCGCGGCTGACGCCGCAAGCACCGCGGCCCGTCAACACCAATCATCCCCTCTCACCCCTCCGTCTCCTGCCCGCCATGTTCAGACTGCTGCCAGAGCGCCCGAGCGACGATCAGGAGGTGGAGACGCTGCTCGACCTCGCCTTCGCACCAGGCCGCGGGGCGCTCTCATCCTACCAGCTGCGCGCCGGCGTAGAGCCCGTGAGCGCGCTCTGCACCGTCGCGCGTGACGAGTTCGACGCGCTGGTCGGCGCCATCCGCTACTGGCCAGTCTCGATTGAGCATGAGGACGCCCCTCCAGCCGCAGCCCTGCTCCTCGGTCCCGTCGCCGTCCATGCCACGCGCCAAGGGGAAGGCCTCGGCGCGCTCCTCATTATGGAGACACTGGACATTGCCCGAGAACTGGGTTGGGAGAGGATCGTCCTTGTCGGTGACGAGCCCTACTACAGGCGCTTCGGTTTTCAGCGCGACCACGCTGCAGGTCTCGATTTTCCGCGCCCGATCAACTTCGACCGATTATTGGCTGCTGAATTGACGCCGAACGCAATGGCGGGTGTTACGGGCACGGTCAGCAAGTGGCACGGTCGCGACACCCCCTCACCCTTGCGTGATTGAGCACGTATTACTCGAAAATCCGATTGATTATCGCGCTCTATTGCTATTGATCCTCGCCCCATCTATCTGGCAAATATATGCAGAGTAGACGTAACGATGCTCGCCCGATATAGGGTGTTCAGACGCGGTTCAGAGCAGCGAACCCCCGATAAACGCGACGTTGCGGAAAAAACAATCCAGAAGAGGCACGTACATGGCCGACGATACCACTGATCACAGCGAGATCCTGGCGCTCACCTCCGATATCGTGGCAGCGCATGTTTCGAACAATCCGGTCCCGCCCGCGGAACTTCCGGGCCTGATCGAGAGTGTTTTCGAAACGCTGTCCAAACTGGGCGAGCCCGCGCCAGAACCCGAAGTCGAACTGAAGCCGGCGGTGCCGATCAAGAAGTCGGTGACCGACGATCACATCATATGTCTCGAGGATGGCAAGAAGCTGAAAATGCTGAAGCGCCACCTCAAGACCGCCTATGACATGACGCCGGAGCAGTATCGCGCCAAGTGGAGCCTGCCGGCAGACTATCCGATGGTCGCGCCCTCTTACGCCGCCAAACGCCAGCAGCTCGCGAAGAAGATTGGCCTCGGCCGCAAGCGCGCGAGCTGAGCATTCCGGACCCCGCGGCCGCAGGCAGGTTGCGGGGCTGCACGGATCTCCCTAGAAGGCGGCGCGGCGTCCGGTCCGCGCCGCCTTTTCCTTTGACGCCGAGCGGAGACCGAGGGATGACCGAGAAGAAGCGCGCCTTCATCAAGTCCTACGGCTGTCAGATGAACGTCTACGACAGCGAGCGCATGGGCGCGGCCCTGGCCGCCGAGGGCTATGCGATCGCCGAGAGCGCCGACGACGCCGACCTCGTGGTGCTCAACACCTGCCATATCCGCGAGAAGGCTGCGGAGAAGGTCTATTCCGAGCTCGGCCGCCTGCGCCCGCTCCGCAAGGCGAAGAAGGCGGGGGGCGGACACCTCACCATCGCCGTTGCGGGCTGCGTGGCCCAGGCAGAAGGGGCGGAGATCCAGGCCCGCCAGCCCATTGTCGACGTGGTGGTCGGCCCTCAGGCCTATCATCGCCTGCCGGCCATGGTACGCGATGCCGAAGCGGGTCGGCCGAGCGTCGACACTGAGTTTCCGGCCGAGGATAAATTCGACCATCTCCCGGCGGATACGCGCCCGGCCCGCGCCCCCACCGCTTTCCTCACGGTGCAGGAGGGTTGCGACAAGTTCTGCACCTTCTGCGTGGTGCCCTATACCCGCGGCGCCGAGGTCTCCCGCCCCGCCGCCCGCATCGTCGCCGAGGCCGAGGCGCTGGTCGCGCGCGGCGTGCGCGAGATCACGCTGCTCGGCCAGAACGTCAACGCCTGGCACGGCGCGCCGCTCGACGGCATGGCCCCGGGCCTTGGCGGGCTCCTCCGCCGCCTTGCGCGGATCGAGGGGCTCGAGCGGCTGCGCTACACCACCTCCCACCCGCGCGATATGGACGACGGGCTCATCGCCGCCCATGGCGACGAGCCGAAGCTCATGCCGTATCTGCATCTGCCCGTGCAGTCCGGGTCCGACCGCATTCTGAAAGCCATGAACCGCCGCCATTCGGCCGGGGAGTACGTCGCCCTCGTCGAGCGGATCCGCGCAGCCCGGCCCGACCTCGCGCTCTCGGGCGATTTCATCGTGGGCTTCCCAGGCGAGACCGATGCGGATTTCGAGGATACCCTCGCGCTCGTCCGCATGGTCCGCTACGCGCAGGCCTTCTCCTTCAAGTACTCCCCCCGCCCGGGCACCCCGGCCGCGGATGCGGCCCAGCAGGTGCCTGAGGCGGTCAAGGCTGAGCGCCTCGCCCGTTTGCAGGCCCTCCTCACCGAACAGCAGGCCGCCTTCCAGGCCTCGATGGTGGGCCGGCGCATGAGCGTGCTTGTCGAGAAGGCCGGACGGCACGCAGGCCAGATGGTCGGCCGCTCCCCATGGCTCCAGCCCGTGCATTTCGATGCCGCGCCCGAGACACGCGGACAGCTCGTCGAGGTCGAGATCCTCTCCACGGGCACCAACTCCCTCGCCGCCCGCGCCGTCGCCTGAGGCCCAGCGCCAGAGCAACCCACCCCGCCCGACCCGGCGCG
>JBCBEP010000088.1:0-14281 GCA_038528605.1 Pseudomonadota bacterium | reverse complement strand
GCGGGGTGGGTGGGCGGGCGCCGGCGGGCGGGTGGCGCGCCGGGTCGGGCGGGGTAGGCATGGGCGAGGCCGACCAGGGCCCGATACGCCGGGTCTTGACGCCCCACACGACCGCCCTCTCTTGCGTGGTATACCAGAGAGGACCCTGCCCATGCTGCTTCGCGCCGAAACCTCCGCCCTCGTGGTGATCGACATGCAGGAGCGGCTGGTGCCGGCGATGCAGGCGCCCGCCCGCACCATCCGCAACACGCGCACGCTGATTGCTGCCGCCGGCGAGCTCGAGATCCCCGTACTCCTCACCGAACAATACCCGAAGGGCCTCGGCCGGACGGTCCCCGAGATCGCCAAGGCCGCGGAGGGCGCCGCCGCCCAGGTTATCGAGAAGACCCATTTCTCCAGCCAGGCCGAACCCGCCTTCGCCGAGGCCATCGCCGCCACCGGCCGCTCCCAGGCCGTTATCGCGGGCATGGAGGCGCATATCTGCGTTCTCCAGACCGCTGTCGCCCTCATGCAGGCGGGCTACGAGGTCTTCGTCGTGACCGATGCCACGTCCTCCCGCACCCTCGAGAGCGAGAAAGCCTGTCTCGACCGGCTGCAGGCCCTGGGCGCGGGGATCGTGACAAGCGAGATGGTGGTCTTCGAATGGTTGGGACAGGCGGGCACCCCGGCCTTCCGCGCCCTCCTTCCCCTCATCAAGTAGCTCGGACAACATTCGAAATCCGGCCGCCCCCCCGGCGTCGGCGCCATGGCGACTTCGTCCGTAAATGGTACCGGAGCGCTCGAAGCCCTCGGCCTCAGCGTCGACCTCTGCGCCCTTCCGGGCCAGGCGGGCAGCGCTGCGACAGACCTCGGCACTCTCCCGGCGCCACAATAATTTCGCTTGCGACCCCTCCGGCCCTAGGTACGACTATGAGACGTGGGACCCGAGCGAGAGGGACGAGAGGCCGCTTGACCAGCATTCTGCGCGACGCACCGCCCGAGGCACTCGACGAAACTGTCGTGACCTTCGCCGATAATCGCCTGCTGATCGAACTCTTCGGCCCCGCCGACCGCAATCTCACCACCCTGGAACACGGGCTCGACGTCACGATCATGCGGCGCGGCAACGAGCTTGTGATCTACGGCCTGCCCGACGCCCGCGGCCTCACCAAATCGGCGCTCGAGGCGCTCTACACCCGGCTCGAACAGGGAAGGCAGATCGAAGCGGGGGATGTGGAAGCGGTTGTGCGCATGGGCCGCCTGCCAGAGCCTCCAGCACCCGAAACATCGGCTGGCGGCGCCGCAGAGGCCGAGGCCCCGCAGCAGTCCGAGCTCTTCCCCGGCGGCCGGCTCGAGATCCGCACTCGCCGCAAGGTCATCCAGCCGCGCACCAAGGCCCAGGCCCAGTATGTGAACGAGCTATTCCGCCACGAGCTCTGCTTCGGCATCGGCCCCGCGGGCACAGGCAAGACCTATCTCGCCGTCGCCGCCGGCGTATCGATGTTCGCCGAGGGCGCGGTTGAGAAGATCATCCTCTCACGCCCCGCCGTGGAGGCCGGCGAACGCCTCGGCTTCCTGCCCGGCACCGAGAAGGAGAAGATGGATCCCTATATGCGCCCCCTCTACGACGCGCTGGGGGACATGCTGCCCGCCCGCATGCTCCCGAAGCTGATGGAGGAGGGGAAGGTCGAGATCGCCCCTCTCGCCTTCATGCGCGGCCGGACGCTCTCAAGCGCCTTCGTGGTGCTCGACGAGGGGCAGAACGCGACCGAGATGCAGATGAAGATGTTCCTCACCCGCCTCGGCGAGGGCAGCCGCATGGTCGTCACCGGCGATCCGACGCAGATCGACCTGCCGCGCGGCACCGGCAGCGGCCTCGTCCAGGCGATGCGCTTGCTCGACGGCGTGAAAGGCATCGGCTTCACCCGCTTCTCGGCGGTGGATGTCGTGCGCCACCCGATCGTCGCCCGCGTGATTCAGGCCTATGACCGCGCCGATGCCGAGGGCAAACCGGGATGAGCGCTGCTGCGGGCATCGAGGCACAGCACCGCATCATCGACCTCGTGATCGAGGCGCCCGCCTGGGAGGAAGCCCTGCCCGACCTGCCCGCCATCGCCGAAACCGCCGCGCTGGCTGCGCTGACGGCAGCGGGCCACGCCGCCACAGGCCGTGAGATCGCCCTTCTCGCTTGCGACGATGCGCGCATCGCGAGCCTGAACGCGGATTTCCGAGGCAAGCCGGCCCCGACCAACGTCCTCTCCTGGCCCGCGCACCCCCTCGCGCCGCCCGCGCCCGGTGCCCACCCGCCCGCGCTCACCGCCCCTGGCCCATTGGGGGACGTGGCCATCGCTCTCGAGACGTGTCTCGCTGAAGCGAAAGCCGCCGGGCTACCCTTGAAAGATCACGTCCTCCACCTGATTTTGCACGGATGTCTGCACCTCCTCGGCTATGACCATCAAACCGAGGCGGACGCAGCGCTTATGGAGGACATGGAGCGGCGCCAGCTGGCCCGCCTCGGGATCGCGGATCCCTATGCTGGAGGAGAGGCGGGGGAGCCCCGCCGTTGAAAGAGATGGACGGCGCTTCAAGTCCCGCCCCCTCGTCGGAGGGGAGCCCCGGGTCCACAGATCCGAGCAAAAGCTCAGGGTCGAAGGACCCCGATGCCAGCCAAGAACCCTCGCCCAGCGGCGCGCGGCCCGTGAACGGCACGCCGGCCGGGCTGCGCGCAGCCCCGGACGAGAACGCGGCCGACGCACGGCCTGAGCCCACCCCGCAGCAGCGCGACGAGCCGACCGTAGAGGAGGACGACCAGGGCGGCGGCTTCTTCGGCTGGATGCGGCGCGCCTCCGGCCTCGGCAACGGCGCCGAGGAGGAGGACGAGGAGGCCGACGCTCTCGGCCCGGCCTTCGAGCACAGCACGGCCGACGAGCTCGGCATGGTCCGCAACATCCTCCGCTTGCGCGACCGCCGCGTGGAGGACGTGATGACCCCGCGCGCCGACATCGTCTCCGTCGCCGAGGATGCGGATCTGGAAACGGTCATGTCGGCCTTCTCGAGAGACTCGCTCAGCCGCGTGCCCGTCTACCGCGAAACGCTCGACGACCCGATCGGCTTCGTCCACCTCAAGGACCTCGCACTTGCCTTTGGCGTCGGCTGCGCCCAGGCGGCACAACCCTTCACGCTGAAGGAGCACCTGCGCACCGCCCTCTTCGTGCCCCCCTCCATGCCCATCGCGGCACTGCTGAAGAAGATGCAGGTCACCCGCGTCCACATGGCCCTGGTGATCGACGAGTTCGGCGGGGTCGACGGGCTCGTGACCATCGAAGACCTGGTGGAGCAGGTCGTCGGCGATATCGAGGACGAGCATGACGGGGACGAAGGGGTCCTCTGGCGCGAGGAGCGGGCGGGCGTCTGGCTCGTCAACGCACGGGCCGATATCGCCGCTTTTGAGGAAGCCAGCGGGATCAGTCTCACGCCCGAGGACTGGGAGGAGGAAGCGGATACCCTCGGTGGCCTCGTCTTCATGCTCACCGGCCGCGTGCCCGTGCGCGCGGAGGTGATCGCGCACCCGGCTGGCCACGAGTTCCAGATCGTCGATGCGGATCCGCGGCGGATCAAGCGCCTGCGCCTCGTCCTCGCGGGCTCGCGTCCTGCCCCGCGGCCCTCCCATCCGCCCCGCAACGCCGCTGAGTGATCCACTCGCCCTTTGCAAGCCCGTTGCCGGTTAACGGAGCCCATTTGCGGGCGTGGCTGGCGGGTGGGCCGCTGAGGGCGCGCAGCGCCCGAGGCCGGGGCGCCCGTCAGCCCGCCCCCAACGCCAAAATGTGAGCGACAAGCGGTTTCGCTGGATCGGCACCGCTGCCCTTGGCATGAGAGAACCCGAGCGGCGACGCACCTGCCCGCTGCGGGAGACACTCGATGACCAACGCCCCGCGATCCCTCTTCATGGATGGTCCAGCCACCCCCGCCACTGATATGGGCCGAGGCAAGCTCTGGGCGCTGGCTTGCCGCATCACCGCCCTCACCGGATGGCGCCGTCTCCTCGCTGCCGCGGCGGCGGGTCTCCTCTTCGCCTGTGGCCATGCGCCCCTCGGCCTGCCCTGGGGCGCCTTCGTCGCACTCCCAGTTCTCGCTCTCCTTGTGGGCAGCGCCCGAACGCCACGGGGCGGCTTCGGCGCCGCCTGGGCGTTCGGCTTCGGCTATCTCGTCGTGTCGCTCCACTGGATCGGCCACGCCTTTCTCGTCGATGCCGATGCCTTCGCCTGGATGCTGCCCTTCGCGCTCACGGGCCTGCCCGCCTTCCTCGCCCTCTTCTGGGGGGCCGCCGGCTGGGCTGCGCGCCGCGCCGCACCCGGCGGCGGCCCGCTCACGCTCTCAGCCCTCGCAGGCATGCTGACGCTCACCGAGTTCGCCCGCAGCCATGTGCTCACTGGCTTTCCATGGGCCCTTCCCGGCTATGTCTGGATCGAGAGCCCGATCGCCCAGACCGCGGCGTTCATCGGCCCGCATGGCCTCGGCCTCGTCACCTTGCTGGCAACCGGCCTGCCGCTGCTGGCCTTCCTCACGCTCACGGGGCGCGCCCGGCTCGCCGTCGCCCTCCTGCCGCTCGCAGCCTTCGCCGGCCTGTGGGCGTTCGGGGCCGCGCGGCTCGCGGGCGCGCCCGTCGATACGGCCGGACCAGTGCTCCGCATCGTACAGCCGAACGCCCCGCAACGGCTCAAATGGCTCCCCG
The DNA here is from genome assembly GCA_038528605.1 of Pseudomonadota bacterium. Taxonomy (GTDB): domain Bacteria; phylum Pseudomonadota; class Alphaproteobacteria; order Rhodobacterales; family Rhodobacteraceae; genus Thermohalobaculum. The sequence continues at coordinate 9,570 of JBCBEP010000088.1, read as the reverse complement.
ACCATGCGCCGACCTTCTACCGGCGGCTGCTCGACGGCAGCGCCGCCCCGACTGATCCGGCGCTCGGCGCTCCCGCCATGGTCATCTGGCCCGAGACGGCGGTCGCCTTCCTGCCGGAGGAAAGTCCGCAAGCCCGTGCCCAGATGGCGGCGGCAGCAGGCGGCGCGCCCCTCGTGCTCGGCGCGCTGCGGCGCCGGGGCGAGGCAGAGGGCGGCGGCTTCGCCAACAGCCTCCTCACACTCGACGCCACGGGCAGCGTCATCGCGCGCTACGACAAGCATCACCTCGTCCCCTTCGGCGAGTACGTCCCCTTCCGCACGCTTTTCGGCGCGCTTGGCGTGGAACAGCTGGCGGGCCGCGGTCAGTTCATGCCGGGCCCCGGGCAACGCGTGCTGGCACCGGTTGCGGGCCTGCCCAGCTTCGTACCCCTGATCTGCTATGAGGCGATCTTTCCCCACGAGATCATGCCGCCAGGCGCAGAAACGGGCGCCGGCCGGCCAGGCTGGCTGTTGCAGATCACCAACGACGCCTGGTTCGGCACCCTCGGCGGGCCACAGCAGCATCTGGCTCAGGCGCGGCTCAGGGCGATCGAGCAGGGCCTGCCCATGGTGCGGGCTGCAAACACTGGCATCTCGGCCGTGATCGACGCCCATGGCCGGATCACCGCGTCGCTGCCACTCGGCGTGCACGGCCATGTCGATGCACGCCTGCCAGGAGCCCTTTCACCGCCGCTCTATGCACGATGGGGCGACACACCGGCGATCATCGCCGCGTTTCTCCTTTTTTCCGCCTGTTTCTTGCGCATAGTGCTACTCCGCACACCGAGGGGGTGAGCTGCTGCGTGCTTGGCAGCTTGCGGTGTGGGGACAAAAAAACCGACGGCGCCGTGGTCGCCGTATCCAGGCTGCGGGCACGGGCCGGCTGGTGGGGCGGGCCGCGCCGAAAGAGGGGGAGTTGGGGGAATGTCGAAGGCACCGGACGATATCGACGCCTATATCGGCGCGCGTCTCAGGCTGCGCCGCCAGTCGCTCGGTATGAGCCAGGAGCAGCTCGGTCACGCCCTCGGCCTCACCTTCCAGCAGGTCCAGAAATACGAGAAGGGCCTCAACCGCATCGGCGCCGGCAGGCTCTTCCACATTGCTGAGATCCTCGGCGTGGAGGTGAGCTTCTTCTATGAGGGCCTTCAGCGCAGCAACGGCGCCGAACCCATGGCGGAGGACGACGGGATCATCCGCCGTTTCCTTGCCACCTCCGAAGGCTATGGCTTGAGCCGAGCGTTCTGTCGGATCGACAACCCGCACACCCGCTCGCGACTGCTCGAGTTGGTACGTACCATCGCCGACAGCGAGGGGAACGCCGACACCGGTGCGAGCCGCATCGGGTGACGTGAAGGGTGCCGCGGAGCGGCGTCAGCCTGCCGCTCTGATGACGCCACCCACGGCGTGCTCTGCTTCATCGGCGCCATCCACCGTGTCGCTATCATCCTTTTCATCGACCAGACCCAGGCTCTCCACCAGCGCGCGAAGCTGATCCAGAGACACGGGCTTTGACAGGTAGTCATCCATTCCGGCGTCGAGGCATCGATCCCGATCTCCCTCCAAGGCGTGAGCGGTGAGACCAACGATGCGGCACGCGGGGTCATCCCCCGCGAGCTCCAGTTCACGGATGCGCCGCGTCGCATCGTAGCCGTTCATCACCGGCATCGAGACATCCATGAGGATGAGTTTCGGTTTCAACGTCCGGTAGGCCTCGACCCCTTCCTGACCGTTCGTTGCGAAGGCGCAAGTGACACCGATACTGAGCATCATGTGCTCCGCAACGCTGCGGTTCACCTCGTTGTCCTCGATCACCAGGACGCTTGGACATGTCGACGACATGGGGACCTCCTCTGCTTCTTCGATTTCTTCCTCCAGCGGTCGTTCCGCATCGGCGCGGCGGCTCAGCACGGTGGCGATCGCGTCGAGCAATTCCGAGGATCCGACAGGCTTGGTCAGCACCATGTCCGCCTCGGAGGCGGCTTCTGGCAGGTTGTCTGAAAGCCCCATCGACGAGAGGATGATGACGGGCAACTGCCGGCCGGCGGCGTAGCTTCTCAGCTCGGCGAGTACATCCGAGCCGCTGAGGCCCGGCATCTGATGGTCCAGCAGCAGCAGGTCGTAGGGCTCGCCCCGCTCCTCCGCCCGCCAGATCTTGCGCAAGCCTTCCCGGCCGGATGCAGCGCTCCGCTCCTGCATGCGCCACGAGGCGATTTGCTCCTGCAGGATGACGCGGTTGGTCTCGTTGTCGTCGATGATGAGAACGTTCAGCCCTTCCAGCGGCACAGGCGCCGGCGGGCGTTGCCCCGCATCTTCCCGCACACGCACCGGCAGCTCGATCCGAAAGCTCGAGCCGCGCCCGAGCTCCGAGGTGGCGCTGATCCGTCCACCCATGAGTTCGATCAGCCCCTTCGAGATCGCAAGGCCCAGGCCGGTTCCCTCATGGCTGCGCGTGGAGGAGCTGTCGACCTGGCTGAATTTCTCGAAGACGTCGCGCAATTTGTCCGGCGCGATGCCGATACCCGTGTCTCGCACTTCGATTGACAGTTTGAGGCTTGGCGCGTTCTTGCCCGGCGATGGGCCAGCATTTGCCCCCGTCTCGTATGCCCCGGTGACATCCACAACCACTTCACCGTGTTGCGTGAACTTCACCGCATTGGCGAGCAGGTTGGTCAAAACCTGGCGGAGGCGCGCATAGTCTCCCACCACCATGCGCGGCAGATCGGGCTGCACACGCACGACCAGCTCGAGATCCTTGTCGTAGGCAGCCTTCGCGAGCAGCTGCGCCGCCTCGTTGGCGAGCTGTGTCAGCTTGAAGGGCGCTGGGGAGATCTGAAGCTGTCCTGCATCGATCTTCGTGAAGTCCAGAATATCGTTGATGATGCCAAGCAGCGTCCGGGCCGAACTATCGATAACGTCGGCGAACATGGCCTGACGGTTATCGAGCTTCGTGCCTGAGAGCAGCTCCGACATGCCGATGATCCCGTTCATCGGCGTTCGGATCTCGTGGCTCATATTGGCCAGGAATTCCGACTTCGCCCGCTCGGCCGCCTGCGCACGCTCAGCCTCCTGCTCGAGACGGTCCTGTGTTGCCGCAATATGCCGTCCCACGGGCCGCGCAACGGTAAGGTACGCTGTCCCCATGCTCATGACGGCGGCGATCAGGATGATGAGCTTGAGGGCCGGCGCGAGCCCAGCCATGCCCAGCGCTTCTTCCTCCGCCGCCCGGCGCAGCGCATACAACCGGTCGATATCCATGCGTTGCAGTTCAGCCTGAAACTGCGCGATCCACGCCCAGTCAGATGCCTGCAACGCCCCCTGGTTTCGGGTGATTGGCGCGATCGAGACCAAGAGCTGTCCGATAATCGCCTCAAGCGACTTTTCATCCGGGGCGCCAGCCTCCGTTGGCGCGGCCTGCCAAATCTCCGCCAACTCCTCCGACATCTCGAAATCGTCGAGGCTGAAACGCTCGATCAAATCCTCCGGATCGAGGCGCAGTTCCCGATGCAGAATGGTCAGCGCCTGCGGCACGCCCTGCTCCTCGAGAGAGACTTCAGGGTCGTACCCGTCGGGATCGACGTAGCGGAGCGCCGTGTAGAGCGCGAGCGTATTGCTGTACGTCTTTCTGATGCGCGCGCGCTGCTCCGGCGAGCCGTCGGTCGACTGGAAGGCGGTGATGTCGAGTGCCAGCTGCGTAACCGCAGAGGCGAGCTTGGTGAGCGTGACAGCGTAGCGCTGCTGCGTCTGATGATAGGCGTCGACGACGGTGGAGACCCCCACGGCGCCCGCGATCGGCACGAGCACGACCATCGCCGCGGCGGCGAAGCGAACCCGCAGAAATCGCAGCGTCTGCTGCATCGATGATCACCCCCGGCCCGCATGCACGGCGCGCCGAAGCGGTGGCCACGCGTGGTTCAGCATTCGCGTTGGTAATCGGTCTTCTCCTAACGTCCGCCTACCCAAGATGGTAACGGCCTGGTTACGCCGTCGCGGCTATTCGGTAGGGGCGCGCCATCGGGCCGATTGCTTGACCGGGCCGGCGAAAGCGTGCCACTCCGCGCCGGGCGAGCGCGAGGGGCTCACGGATAAGCGATAGAGGGCAGGCGATGGCACGCGGCAATTATCTCTTCACGTCAGAGTCGGTCTCCGAGGGGCATCCGGACAAGGTCTGCGACCAGATTTCCGACGCGGTGGTCGACATGCTCATCGCCAAGGAGCCGGAAGCGCGCATCGCGGTCGAAACCGCCGCCACCACGAACAAGGTGGTGATGATGGGCGAGGTGAAGATCAGCCCCGACAACGCCGTCTCCGACGAAGAGATGGTCGAGGCCGCGCGGCGGACCATCCGCGAAATCGGATACATGCAAAAGGGCTTCCATTTCAAAACGGCGGATATCGACTGCTACGTGCACGAGCAGTCCGCCGACATTGCCCAGGGCGTTGACGCTGCCGAGAACAAGGACGAAGGCGCGGGCGACCAGGGGATCATGTTCGGCTTCGCCACGAACGAGACGCCGGAGCTGATGCCGGCCCCGATCCTCTACAGCCACCGGATCCTCCGGCTCATGGCCGAAGCGCGCCATTCCGGCGAGGCGGCGCTGCTGGGCCCGGATGCGAAGAGCCAGGTCACCATGGAGTACCGGGACGGCAAGCCCGTCCGCGCCAACACCATCGTCGTCTCCACCCAGCATGCGGAGCACGACAAGGGCGGCCGCGAGCTCACGGCGGACGACGTGCGGGGGATCGTGACCCCTTATGTCCAGCAGGCCCTGCCCGAAGGCTACATCGATGCCGATACCGTCTGGCACGTGAACCCAACCGGCCGCTTCGTCATCGGCGGGCCGGACGGGGATGCCGGGCTCACGGGACGCAAGATCATCGTCGACACCTATGGCGGCGCGGCCCCCCATGGCGGCGGCGCCTTCTCGGGCAAGGACCCCACCAAGGTCGACCGCTCGGCCGCCTATGCCGCGCGCTACCTCGCCAAGAACGTCGTGGCAGCCGGCCTTGCCGAGCGCTGCGTGATCCAGCTCGCCTACGCCATCGGCGTCGCCGAACCCCTCGCCATTTATGTCGACGGTCAGGGTACCGAGGCTGTCCCGGCGGAGGCGATCGAGAAGGCCATCCGCGCCACCATCTCGCTCACGCCGCGGGGCATCCGCACTCATCTCGGCCTCAACAAGCCGATCTACCGCCGCACCGCCGCCTACGGTCATTTCGGCCGCGCGCCGGAGGCCGATGGCGGCTTCTCCTGGGAGCGGACGGACATCGCGGACGCGCTGAAAGCAGCCGTCTGACCAGCGCATCGCGGGCTGCGGCGACAGCAGCCCGCCCTCACGCGCTCAAACGGGCAGGATCGCGCCCGGCGTGCAGATCTCGGCGCAAAGCCCGCAGGCGGTGCAGGCACCCGCAGACCGGTCGATCTCCGGAAACCCATCCTCGCCAAGAACGATCACCCCGCGCGGACAGACATTGAGGCAGTCCCCGCACATAAGGCACCGGTCCTGGAACAAGAGCTCCGGCAGGCTGCCGGGCGGCCGCTCCGGCCCGCCCTGCCACACCACAGTCATCCGGAAGCTATGAACCGACATCGCCGCCTCCATCGCGGGCTGACAGTCCCGCAATGCTACCGGCGCTGATGCGGTCAACATTGAGCCCGATCAAGGCGGGAGCCCAAAGCGGCGAGTCGCGAAGCTCTCAGGCCGCGCATCCCCCTTCCATTTTCCCGCCAACCGCCCTAGCGAGCGCGCATGACCACCCCCGACCGCGAAGACGGCGCACCCTGGCGCAATTTCTACGGCAGGCGCCACGGCAAAAAGCTGCGCGACGGCCAGAAGGCGCTGCTCGACACCAAGCTCGCAAGCCTCGCGCCGCCCGGTATCGGCTGGGAGGAGAACCCGGATCGGACGCCCATCGCCCTCGACACGCTCTTTCCGGAAGCGCGCGAAATCTGGCTCGAAATCGGCTTCGGCGGCGGGGAGCACATGATCGCCCAGGCCGCCGCGAACCCCGATATCGGCATCATCGGCTGCGAGCCCTTCGTGAACGGCGTCGCCATGCTGCTCTCGGCCATCGAGCGTGCGGGTGTGTCCAATCTCCGCGTCCATGCCGGCGACGCGCGGGACCTCATGGACGTGCTCCCCCCGGCCAGCATCGCCCGCGCCTTCCTGCTCTACCCGGATCCTTGGCCGAAACGCCGGCACTGGAAGCGCCGCTTCGTAAACCCGCCTCAGCTCGACCAGCTCGCCCGCGTCCTCGCCCCCGGCGCCCGGTTCCGCGTCGCGACGGACATCGAGGATTACGTCCGCCACACCCTCGAGCAGACCGCCCGCGACGCCCGCTTCGCTTGGACGGCAGAGCGCCCGGACGACTGGCGCCGCCCATGGCCGGACTGGCCGGGCACGCGCTATGAGGCCAAGGCCCTGCGCGAAGGCCGCCGCCCCCACTACCTCACCTTCGAACGGCGCTGACCCGGAACCGCACCGCCCATCCCCTCCCATGGCCCGGCCAGGCGCTCCCGAAAAACCGATCGCGGCGACCAGCCGCGATTCCGCTTGGCCCGTCGCGCGCCGCTTGCCGCAGCAGCGCCCCGCCGCTATCAGGCCCGCGTCTCGAACGAGGACCGCGCCCATGTCGACCGCTTCCGCACCCCTCTCACCCAGCCCCGTCACCGCCCGCGCCGAGGGCCCTCTCCGTGGCACCGCGACGGTGCCGGGGGACAAGTCCGTCAGCCACCGCGCCCTCATCCTCGGGGCTCTTGCGATCGGCGAGACCACCATCGACGGCCTGCTCGAGGGCGAGGACGTGCTGCGCACGGCCGAGGCCATGCGCGCCTTCGGAGCCACCGTCGAGCGCACCGGCGAGGGCGCCTGGCGCGTCAACGGCCTCGGCACCGGCGGCCTGCTCGAGCCCGTGGACGTGATCGACTGTGGCAATGCCGGCACCGGCGTCCGGCTGATCATGGGCCTCATGGCCACCTGCCCGATCACCGCGACCTTCACCGGCGACGCCTCGCTCCGCCGCCGCCCCATGGGCCGGATCCTGACCCCGCTCGCCGAGTTCGGCGCCCGGTCCATGGGCCGCGAGGGCGGCCTCCTGCCCCTCACGCTCGAAGGCGCGCGCGCCCCCGTGCCCGTCACCTACCGCCTTCCCGTCCCCTCGGCGCAGGTCAAATCCGCCGTCCTCCTCGCAGGGCTCAACGCGCCGGGCGAGACGGTGGTGATCGAACGCGAGGCGACGCGGGACCATTCGGAGCGCATGCTCCGCGCCTTCGGGGCCACGATCGTGACCGAGGAGAGCGAAGACGGCCGCGCGATCCGCCTCACGGGCGAGGCAGAGCTCCGGGCAGGCCATGTGGCCGTGCCGCGCGATCCCTCCTCCGCCGCCTTCCCCGTTGCCGCTGCCCTGCTCACCGCGGGCTCCGAGGTGCTGGTCCCCGGCATCTGCCTCAACCCCACGCGGGACGGCTTCTACCGGACCCTCGCGGAGATGGGCGCGGATCTCTCGCACGAGAACGCGCGCGACGCCTCCGGCGAGCCCGTTGCCGATCTGCGCGCCCGCCACTCCGGCGCCCTCAAAGGCGTCGAGGTGCCGCCGGAACGCGCGCCGAGCATGATCGACGAATACCCCGTCCTCGCCTGTATCGCTGCCTTCGCCACCGGCGACACGGTCATGCGCGGCATCGGTGAGCTCCGGGTCAAGGAGAGCGACCGCATCGCCGCCGTCGTCGCCGGCCTCCGGGCAAACGGCGTCGAGGTCACGGAACATGAGGACGGGATGACAGTGCACGGCCGGGGCGCGGATGGCGTTCCCGGCGGCGGCACGGTCGAGACTCATCTCGACCATCGCATCGCCATGTCCTTCGCCTGCCTCGGTTTCGGCGCCCGTCGCCCCGTGCGCATCGACGATGCGGCGCCCATCGCCACCAGCTTCCCGGGCTTCATCGATCTCATGAACGGTCTCGGCGCCAGCCTCTCAAAATCGAACCTCTGATCCCACCAGGCGGCACGCGCGAACGCTCCCCGTTGCATCGCGCTACAGCGGCGGCCGATACCGCATATGCAACGAAGTCGTGCTTGCACCACCGCCCATATTTTCGCCCCGGATGCGGGGCAGACCTTCGCAACCGTGATCTGCTCCCCATCTTGGGAAGCGCGTGGCGTCGAGGACGATCGGTCCCACCGGCGCATCGAGGCCAGTGAGATGACGTCCGAAATTGACGACGAAACTGCGTTTGAGCGTCGCTTTACGGTAGCGATCGATGGCCCGGCCGGCGCCGGCAAGGGCACGGTGGCACGCGCGCTCTCCTCGCAGTTCGGTTTTGCGCATCTCGATACCGGCCTCCTCTACCGCGCCGTTGGGAAGCTGGCGATGGATACGGGCCGCGGCGTGATCGACGAGGGTGCCGCCGAACTCATCGCGCGGGACCTGCGCGCCGAGCATCTCGGCATCGATGGTCTGCGCACGGCCCTTGCCGCCCGCGCGGCAAGCCGGGTGGCCAAGTTTCCGGGCGTGCGCAAGGCTCTCATCGCCTTCCAGCGCGCCTTCGCCAGCCGCCCCGGCGGCGCGGTGCTCGACGGCCGGGACATCGGCACGGTCATCTGCCCGGATGCGGACGTGAAGCTCTTCCTCACCGCCACACCCGAGACCCGGGCCGAACGCCGCTATCTCGAACTCTCGGCCGCCGGCGCCGAAACCTCGGTCGCCAAAGTGCTCGCGGATATCCGCGCACGCGACGCGCAGGACAGCGGGCGCAAATCCGCCCCCCTCCGCCAGGCTGGCGATGCCCACTTGCTGGACACAACCGAGATGGATATAGACGCCGCAGCCGCCGCGGCGGCTGCCATCGTCGACGACGCTTTGGGCCGGGCCGCGTCCTGATCGGGACGCCGTGCCGGGCATTCGTGCTGAGCCCAGCGTCCCGACACCCGGCAGCCCCACGACAGCCTCATGAAGCCAGAGACCGCCGGAGCCAACCGGTCGGCCAGTGAAAACGTTGAAAATGGAGACCTTGCGCATGGCCCAAATGGCCTCGATGGATGAATTCGAAGCCCTGCTCAACGAAAGCCTGGAGCAGGCAACGCCCGAGGAAGGCTCGGTCGTCAAAGGCACCGTGATCGCCATCGAGAATGGCCAGGCGGTTATCGATGTCGGCTTCAAGGTTGAAGGCCGCGTCGACCTCAAGGAATTCGCAGCCCCCGGCAAGCCCGCCGAAATCGGCGTGGGCGACACCGTCGAGGTCTTCCTCGACCGGGTCGAAAATGCGCGGGGCGAAGCTGCCATCAGCCGTGACAAGGCGCGCCGCGAGGAAGCCTGGGACCGGCTCGAGAAGGCGAATGACGGCGGCGACCGTGTCGAGGGCGCCATCTTCGGCCGCGTCAAGGGCGGCTTCACCGTGGATCTCGGCGGCGCCGTGGCCTTCCTGCCCGGCTGCCAGATCGACGTGCGCCCCGTGCGCGACGTCACCCCGCTGATGGGCGTGCCGCAGCCCTTCCAGATCCTCAAGATGGACCGCCGCCGCGGCAACATCGTCGTC
>JBCBEP010000087.1:0-14283 GCA_038528605.1 Pseudomonadota bacterium | reverse complement strand
TGGCCTGCCAGCAAACCGGCTTCTGCTTCCAGGGCTGCAAGTTCGGCGCGAAATGGTCGACCGCCTACACCGAGATCCCCCAGGGCGAGGCCACCGGCAATCTCGAGGTGCGCGAGCATGCCCATGTGCTCAAGATCGAGCATGGGCCGGATGGCAAGGTCACCGGCGTCGTCTACGCGGACAAGGACGGCAACGAACAGCGCCAGGCCGCCCGGGCGGTGGCGGTGGCGGGCAACTCCATCGAGAGCCCGCGGCTTCTGCTCAACTCCGCCTCCTCGATGTTCCCGGACGGGCTCGCCAACAGCTCCGGCCAGGTCGGGCGCAACTACATGCGGCACATGACCGGCTCGGTCTACGCGATCTTCCCCGAGCCCGTGCGCATGTGGCGGGGTACGACCATGGCCGGCATCGTGCAGGACGAGGCGCGCAACGACCCGTCCCGCGGCTTCGTCGGCGGCTACGAGATGGAGACGCTCTCCATCGGCGTGCCCTTCATGGCGGCGTTCCTCGATCCCGGCGCCTGGGGGCGTTCTTTCACCTCCGCCATGGACGGCTACGAGAACATGGCCGGCATGTGGCTCGTGGGCGAGGACATGCCGCAGGAGTCGAACCGCATCACGCTCCACGCCACCGAGAAGGACCAGTACGGCCAGCCCGTGCCGAACGTCCACTTCACCGACCATCCGAACGACATCGCGATGCGCAACCACGCCTACCAGCAGGGTTCCGCCATCTACGATGCGGTGGGGGCCGTGCGTACGATGCCCACGCCGCCCTATCCCTCCACCCACAACCTCGGCACCAATCGGATGTCGGAGAAGGCGCGGGACGGCGTGGTCAACAAGTTCGGCCAGACCCACGACATCGCGAACCTCTTTGTCTCGGACGGCTCACAGTTCACGACCGGCGCGGCGGAGAACCCGACGCTCACCATCGTCGCCCTCGCCATCCGCCAGGCCGACGCGATGGCCGGCATGATGTCCCGCGGCGAGATCTGAGGGGCTGCGCGGGTCGGTCTGCAAGACGGATGTGCCCCGGGCAGCGTCCCGGGGCCTCCCACGACGACATCGGGGCCCGGTCGCATCGGGCCCCTTTTTCATGATCATCAGAATGGATGGAGGAGACGATGGCAGCTTTCCTGATCGCCCAGGTGAAGGTGACCGACGATGCCTGGGTGCCCGACTATGCGGCCAAGGTGCACGACCTCGCAGCCAAGCACGGCGGCAAGTACCTCTCGCGCTCTGGCGCGATCGACACGCTGGAAGGGGCGGCGCCCGACCTCACGCTCATCGCCCTCATCCAGTTCCCGGACAAGGCATCCGCCCATGCCTTCGCCAACGACCCAGAATACGCCCCCTTCGGCAAGGCCCGCCAGGAAGGGAGCGTCAGCAACTTCTACCTGATCGACGATACCGACCTTGCCGGCGGCATCCCCTACCTCCCCAAGGGCTGAGCCCGGGCGCGATAGGTCCCGGGCCCGACCTGGGACCTTCTGGCAGACGCTCGCAGGTGGCCCCGGCTCACGCCCGGGGCCCCCTGCCGGTACGCTCAGAGCGTGATGCTCGCGGCGCCCTCCAGCGGGCGGGCGGCGCGGCCGAAGAGGCTCTCGGGCTCGGCCTTCAGCGGGTCATGCGGCTCCAGCGCCGAGAAGTCGAAGCCCGTGATCTCCGAGATGCGCGCGACTTTCACCTGATAGGTCTTGTACTCGCCGAGCACGAAGGCGGCCTCCACAAGGTCCCGGATCATCTCGCCCTGCGTAAGCAGATAGGCCGTGGCGCTTAGCTCTCCGGTATCGGCCCGCACCATCACGGCGATCTTCCAGAAAGCCTCGGGGATCTGGATGTCCTCCGCCCCGGGCTGCACCTTCAGGCGTTTGTCCTCGTCCCGGAAGACCGGCCCGGTCATGACCGAGACCTTGAAGTCCTTCGTGTCGGCCGCCTCCAGAATGTAGTCCTCAAGCCCCACCCAATCCCGCTGGTTGAGGTCCTTATGCTGGGGCGCGCAGTTCGTGTAGTGGAACGTGTCGATCTCGGCCTGCTGGGCCTCCTCGCGCGTCTCGCCCCAGCCCGGATCCTTCCGGCGCACCATGTGCCCGCGGTCGAGCGGGTTGTGCTTGTAGAGCACGTTGTCGACCTGGTGGTCGTCATCGATCCGCCCGTCCGTGTTCCAGCTGCCCTTGCGCTTCAGCGTGAAGGCCTTGGCGCCGTCGATATTCACCGCCGTCAGCATCGGCAGGCGGCGCTCCTTCGACATGAGCACCGAGAAATGGGTGTAGCGGAGCACACCGTCCGACGCGCCCGCCACCGGGGCGAGATCGCCCGTGCGGCAGCCGAGATCCGGCAGGTCGACCCGCAGGCCCGCCTCGCCCAGAAAGGCCGGGTCGTAGCCCGTCCGCCCCGCCAGCTCGGCCGCCGCGGTCTTCTCCGTCGCGCCTTCGCCCGGCAGGAAATCCACCACCACCTGCGTCTTCATCCGGCGAAGCGCGGAGGCGACGATATCGCCCGAAACCGCGAAGTTCGTCTCCCCAAAGAGGCCGGCGAAATGCAGGCCCACGGCCTCGCCTGTCTCTATGTCGAGCACGACGGAGCCGGAATTGCCGCCGAGCGTGGTGTAGTCCGTCAGCATGATCACGCCGCCTTCCTCGAAGCCGGTGGCGAGACCGGGGCTGAAGCGCTTCACGTCATAGGTGCCGCCGAAGATGTCGTTCATCAGCGTCGGGTCGTTCCGCCGCGGGTCCGCCGCCGGGTACCCCACGGCCGCCACGGGCGTGTCCGCCGCCGGCGGTTTCGCGGACAGCGGAATGGGCTCCTGGCCCGCCTCGGGCTGCACCTTCAGGAAGGCGATATCCGGCTCGCGCGGCCCGTTCACGTGCAGCACCTCGATCACCCGCATGCCGAGCCTGCTCTGCGGCGTCTGGTGCTGGCGGAGCGTGTCGATCTCCACCCGCACCTGCCGGCCGAAATCGCCCGTGATGATGTCCCAGCCCGCGGGCCAGGCGGCGCGAGCAAACACCTCGGCCACATGCCGGTTCGTGACCACCACATCCGTGTCGATCAGCCAGCCGGTGCCCACGAACTCCATCATGTGGTTGAAGAGGTCGACGCGACCCACGCGGCGGCAAAGCGCCTCCATCTCGGCCTTGCGCGCCTCCAGCAGGTCAACCCGGTCGTAGTTCCCGGTGATGACGATCTTGTCGTCCTGAATGAAATAGGCGGGGCGCAGGTCGGCCAGGATAATGGCCTCCAGCGCAGCGCCGGTGCGGAAGTCCTCCGCGTTGCCCAGCGTCTCCGTCGCACCGCGGCGCACGGCGTCGAAGGCGGCCGTATCCTTCATGCTCGGCGGCGCCATGCCCTCCAGCGCCGGCTCGCGCCGGTACTGGGGCAGGGTGTCCGCCGCGCGCTCGAGCGCCTTCTCGAAGGCGCCGGATTTCTGGCGCAGGATGTCGATCTGTCTCATCGGTCTCTCCAATCGCTGTCGTCGTGGACGTCTCGGCACGGCGGGTATTCGATCGCGGCGGGGTCAGGCGTCCTCGGTGAAGAGGTCGCCCCACACCGCACAGGTCTCCTCGATGGTCGGGCCCAGCACGCGCTTCATCAGCACCGCGGCCACCACGGTGGCGACGGCGGGCGCGAGCCCGAAGCTGACGGTCAGGAGCTGGACGAGCGCTGCAGCCACGGCGGCGGGGCCAAGGTTCAGCGCATCGCCAAGCGCCTTGCGGTCCTCCTTGTCCTCGTCGCCATCGCCGCAGAGGAGCTGGTAAAGCTCCCGGTGAAGCCGCTTCAGCAGCCGCTTGCCGATGCGGTGGAAGAAGTCCCCCACGCCCTCCAGCGCCGCTTCCGAAACGCTCGCCTCCAGCGCCACCGCCCGGGAGGGGTCGACGGAGGTCAGCGTGGCGCGCCGGCCGATCTCGGCCACCAGCATGTCGTCGCTCATGGTCGCAGCCATCCGCTCCGCCGCCGCGGCCGCCGCCGAGACACCGCCCTCGGCGAAGAGCTGCGGCGCCATCGCCTCCAGCGCCACGGCGCCGCGCCGCGCCTCGATCCGCGCGTGGAAGAGATCGGCGACCCGCGCATAGCCCTCATCCGTCGGGTGCAGCTCGTCATGCCAGTCGCCCTGCACCACGCCCCGGCAGTCGATGATCTCCAGCATGCCGGCCAGCCCCGGCTCCGCCGCCAGCTTCTGCAGCTCGTCGTAGAACCGGTCCACGAGATGGGCGACAAGCGCGCGCTGCAGATGCGGGTCCGTGATCCCCAGCCGCTCCAGCGGCTTGCCCAGCCACCGCCCCCGTGCCGGCAGCGCATGGTCGTAGCCGTGTACGAAGACCGGCAGGCCCGGGAAGCTGGTGGCCACGCGCTGCAGGATGCTCCGATAGAGGCTGACGACATCCACGAGCGTCTGCTCGAAGTCCTCCGTCACATAGTCCTCGATCTCGAAATCCGGGTCGAACGGCGCAAGCGCCCGAACGAGCCGCCCTTCGCCCAGCAGGTCGTTGCCCCCGCCGGAGAGGAGCACGCCGTCCGGCTTCTCCGCCGCGATGGTGGCGATCAGCTCGTCCTGCTCGTCCATGTCCGAGATCAGGTCCCCCGCCGCGCCGAGGCTGCGGATCGCGTAGCGGTCCCCCAGCTGGTCGATCACGTCCTCCAGGATCAGCGGGTACTGGAACCAGCTGTCGCCCTCGCTCACCAGCTTCGGCCCCGTCCAGTCCTTCAGCTTGCGCCGATACGCCTTGCTCCGCCGCCAGCGGGAGAGGCGGTTGACGCTGTTCAAGAGAACCGCGCCTTCCTCCGCCGAGGGGGTCACGAAGGCCGGGTTCGGGATCACGACGGGCGCGAAGCTCCCGCTGTCCCGCCCGCTATCCATAAGGTACGGCGCGATCTTGCTGTCCGGCGTATCCGGATCCATCAGCATTGCGCGCAGCTGCGATTCTGTAATGATCTCGGGCATGCCGTCCTCCCTCTGGCCATCATGCATCAGCGAACACGGGCGTTGCCGATCGACGCCCTTTCTTGAAAAGGTCACGATCAGTTCCGCTTCAGGTTGAATTTTACTGAGAATCTGGCACGCTACAAAGGTGATTTGAGGCGGTTGACTTTATTCACGCTAGGTTGACGCAGTACCGGTGGAGTTTTGACTTCGATGACTGTCACCCATGACCAGATCCGCGCCCTCCACGGCGCGCTCATGGATGCCTTCCGGCAGCCAGGCGAGCTCGAGCTTGTCCTCGCGCTCGAACTCGGCCGCCTGCCGCAGGATATCGTGGGCCCGAACACCGCGCGCCCCATGGCCTATTTCCGCTTCATCGAGGCGGCGAGCGCCCAGGGCTGGTTCGACGATCTGGTTGCCGCCGCTGCCCGCGCCGTGCCCGGCAATGCCGCGCTCGCGGAGGTCGCCCGGCTGCGCGCGCTGCGCCAGGAAGCGGAGGTTCAGCGCACCGTCCCGCTCAGCGAGGCGGAGATCGCGGCGGCGGACCGGTCCGACAGGGAGCGCGAGGCCGCCCTCCAGCGCCTCGTCAACAGCAACGACCCCTCCGACGATGCGCTGGCACTCCTCACCAGCCAGCAGCGCATGCTGGGCCGTATCGGCGCGATCGAGTGGAACGGTAACCATCAGGGCACCTGCATACTCGTCGATCATGACAAGGTGCTGACGAACGACCACGTGGTGCGCCCGCTCCGGTCGCAGGGGCTCGACACGCTCGATGTCCGGTTCGATCACCTCAGGAACGAGGCCGGTGCGCTCCAGCAGGGCTGGACGATGAAGCTCGCGGCCGACTGGCTGCTGAAGAGCCGCCCCCACGCCACGGCCGACACCACCAACGACCCCGACGATGTGCCCGAGGAGAAGGACCTCGACTACGCCCTCCTCCAGCTCGCGGAGCGGGCGACCGACAGGCCGGGGCCGGACGGTGCGGCACGCACGCCCGTAGAGCTCGACCAGCAAGCCAGAGCCCTCGCAACGGGCGACCACGTAACGATCATCCAGCACCCCATGGGCGCACCCGTCCACATCGCCTACGGCCACGTCCTCAGCCTCGGGGCCGAGAAGCGGCGCGTGCGCTACAGCGCGAACACCAAGAAGGGCTCCTCCGGCGCCGCCGTGCTCAACAGCCGCGGCGCGCTCGTCGCCCTCCACCACGCGGGCGACCCGAACTTCGCCAACGAGCTGGCGGACTACAACCAGGGCATCCCCATCGCCCTCATCGCCGCCGACCTTGCCGACGCCGGCGTTCTTCCGGGAGGCACCGCATGAGCGTCAGCTTCGCGGAACTCAAGCCGGTCTTCGACGTCCTCCGCGCGACGTACAAGAACCGCGACACCCTCACGATGCTGCTGGCCTTCGGCGGGCCGGGCCGGGCGCTCGACGACTATGTGGGCCCCAACGACAGCATGCCGTCCGTCTACCTCAAGGTCGTCTCCGCCGCTGCCAATCAGGGCTGGCTCGCGGCGCTGATGGACGCGGTGCTTGAGGACACGACGCTGACCGAGGCGCGCCGGGGCGAGATCCGAGCGGACTGGTCCGGCCTCCTCCGCCAGCTCGACCCCGAGCCCGGTTTCGCGCATTGGGAGCATCTGCGCACCGATGGTGTCGCCTTCGTGAACCGCACCACCCTGCGCGCGACCGTGAGCGCCATGCTCAACGTGCTCGGCCCGCGCGTGCTCGTCCTCAAGGGCGATCCGCTCAGCGGCACGAGCTACACATGGCGCCTCATCAGCCACATCGCGCGGAGCGACGCCACCACCCAGTGCACCTTCTTCGACTTCGCCACCTGGAAAGGGGACCCGCGCCCCCTCGGCGTCATGGAGGCCATCGCGGCACATCTCGCGCTTGATGCGACGCCAAGGCGGGCGGACATGCCGAGCGACGATCACCTGGCCGCGTTCCTCGTCAGCTGGCTCGTGGGCCAGCTTCAGCAGCTCGAGGGCATGCGCTGGCTGGTGTTCGACAATGCGCACGCCACGGTGCTGCCCCAGGCCACGAAGGAGATGATCGCCGGCCTCGCCGATGCCCTCTCCCGCGGCACGGTCGACAACGCGCGCATGTTCGTCCTCGGCTTCGATCTCGCGCTCATCGGCCACAGCAACGCCCGCGCGCTGGAGTTACGGCTCACGCGCCTCGGCCAGCCGGATTTCGAGGAATACCTCACAACCGTCGAGCAGCGCTTCGGCGGGCTCGGGGGAGAGTTTGCCGACGCAATGGAGGTGCTCGACGAGGTGTTCTCCGATGTATCGCTCGAGGCGGCGGATCGCGTGACGCTCGAAGCGATCTCCGCCCAGCTCGACCGGATCGTTCACGCGGCGCAGGAGGCCGGCGCCCCAGCGCCGGGCGCGCAATGAGCGCGGCGCCCACGGCCAAGGGCGGGCTGCGCGCGGAGCTTCAGGCGCTGCGGGAGCGGGCGGCCGCCGGGCCGCGTCTGCCCGAGGGGCCCGCCGCGAACGCCGCCGCCGTGCTCGCCTACTTTGATCCCTTCGCGCTGCCGGGGCTCGACGAGACCGGGCCGGACGATCCCACCTTCGGCGACATCATGGCCCTGGCGGAGCCCGTTTCGGAGCCTGCCGGCTACTGGACGCTGCATCTCGGCTCCCGCCGCGCGCTCCTCGCCCGCATGGGCGGCCGGGAAGCGGTGCAGGCCGCCATCGACAGCGTCGAGCGCCGGCCGGACGTCGCCTCCCAGATCGGCTTCGAGATCATCGCCGAGGGGCCGGACGCCGTGCGCAAAACCCTCACCGGCGGCTCCATAAAGCGCGTCGCGGGCCTCAACGCTGCCCGCCCCTGGGTCGCCGGCGTCAAGGAACTCGAAGACGGGCTCCCGAGCATGCGGGAGATCGAGGAGGCACTGATGAGCCTCCGCCGCCGGGCCCCGCTGCAGGAGCTCGTGGGCGCACATTTCACCGGCCGCGAGGCGATCCTCGAGCGCATGCGGGCGCATATCGAGCGGGACGCAACCTCCGAGGTGCTCTTCATCCACGGCCCCGGCGGCGTCGGCAAATCCACGGTCCTCGCCAAGTTCGCACTGGAGGTCGAGGAAAGCGGCGCGGCGGACGCGGTGCTCTATCTCAATCTCGACCGACCGCTCCTCCGCCCGGGCGAGCCACTCACCCTTCTGCAGGACCTTCTCTCCCAGCTCGCGCAGACCTTCCCCAAACAGGCCGGCATGCTCGAGGAGGCGGCGGAGCGTGTGGCCGACACGGCAGAGCGGTTCGACCTCGCCTTCAATGCGGGCTCCGGGCTCGAGAGCATGAGCACCTCGGGCTTCTGGGAGAGCATGATCGGCGAGGCGGCGGAGCTTGTCTCGGCCCTGCCGGGCGACGGGCCGCTCGTCGTCATGATCGACACCTTCGAGCAGGCCCAGCGGCTCGGCCCCGCCATCGTCGAGCAGATGTGGTTCATGTTCCGCCACCTCGCCGAGGTGCAGCCGCGCCTGCGCATCATCGCCGCGGGCCGGATCGGGGACGATGTGGAGAGCGGCAACACCCTCTCGCTCGAGGCTTTCGAGCGGAGCGACGTCGCCCGTGTTCTCGAGCGCACGGTGGGCCGCCGGGTGCCGGACGACATTGTGGAGGACGTGCTCACCGCCTCCGAGGGGCATCCCCTCACCGTCCGCCTCGCCGCTATCTCGGTGAAGAACGCCGGCCTCGCCGCCTTCTCCGATCCTGTCACCCGCGCGGAGGAGCTGGCGCGGCTGCGGGACGACCGGCGGGACGCCCTGCTCTATGGCCGCATCCTCAGCCAGATTGCCGATCCCGGCGTGGCCGACATCGCGGTCCCCGGCCTCGTCATGCGCCGCATCACCGCCGGCGCGATCGAGGAGGTGTTGGCAGAGCCCTGCGGCCTCACCCTCGGCCCGGGCGACGCGGAAGACCTCTTCGAACGCATGCGCCGCGAGGTCGACCTCGTCACCCTCGATCTGCGCGACCCCAACGCCCCCGCGCTCGTCCACCGTCCCGAGGTGCGGGCGATGATGCTGGCGGACCTGCGGCGCGACCGGAAGGACCAGGCCCGGGAGATCGACGAGCGGGCGGTGGCGTATTTCGCCGCGCAGCCCGGCCCCTTCGCCCGGGCCGAGTACATCTACCACCTGCTCTTCCTCGGTGCCGAGCCGGACATGCTCGACAGCCTCTGGAGCCCGGAGCTCGCGAGCCACCTCGCCACCGCCGCCGACGAGGTGCCGCCCCGCGCCGCCGCCTGGCTCGCCAAGCGCATCGGCATGGATCTCTCCCCCACCGCCGCCGCCGCCATCGAGCAGGAAGAGTGGGAGGAGACCACGCGCGGCATGGTCGAGCGGCGCATCGGCCGGGGCCAGATCGCGGATGCGCTCCGCCTCCTCCGCCGGCGCGAGACCCGCATGCCCGGCAGCCCGCTCTGGGCGCTGGAGATGCAGCTCCTGATCCGCTCCGAACGCTTCGAGGCGGCGCTCGAGGTGGCGGATCGCGGTCTCGCCTCCCTCCGACAGTCCGGCCGCCCCGATGCGCTGGCCGATCTGCTCCTCCACCGCAGCCTCGTGCGCGAACGCCTCCGCCGCTTTGCCCGCGCCTCGGAGGATGCGGCCGAGGCGCTGGAGGTGGCGGAGGCGGATGAGGACCGCGAGATGCAGCTCCGCGCCATCGCAGCGCTCCTCCGCCTGCACCGCAAATCCCGCATCCCCGCGGGGCCGGACCGGGCCGCACTCCGGGAACGGGCAGACACGCTCCTCGCCGAAGCCGGGGACATGCTCCTCGAAGCGAACGCGGCACTCGTGCGCGAGCTTGCGGCGGAACTCGGCAGCGAGCACCCGGAGCTCGTCGAGCGCGCCGCGCGCCAGCCCGTCAGCCCCGTCGCCCTCAACCAGACCTACACGGGCAGCCGCATCGGGGAGGTTGCGCTCGAGAAGATCGAGGAAGCGGTGAAGGGCGATTTCGGCGGGCTCATCGACACCACCGCCAAGCGCGCCGTCTCGACGCTGCAGCAGCGGTTGCCGGACGTGCTCAACCTCGCGCGGGACCGCAACGCGCTCTCGGAGGTGACCGAGCCCATCCGCATGCTCCTGACCGCCGAGGTCGACCAGCGCGTCGGCGCCTTCCCCTCCGCCACGATGCTCGCCCGCACCATGGGCCTGAAAATCGACGGCTGAGCGGCGCGAGGGCAGGGCGTTCAGCGCTCCCCACCCGAGAGCGGCGCCCGGTCCCGGCTCGGCGCCACCCCGAAGCGCGCCCGGTATGCCCGGGCCAGCGCCTCGCCCGCCGGGAAGCCGCAAATGAGCGCGACCGAGCCCACCCGTTCCGTGGAATGGCGCAGCAGGTCCCGCGCCCGCTCGAGCCGCAGCTCCAGGTAATAGGCCTGCGGGCCCATGCCGAAGCGCCGGACAAAGAGCCGGCGCAGCCGCCAGCCCGGGCAGTCCACCCGCCCCGCGATCTCGGCGATGGGCAGCGGCCGCTCGATATGCGCCTGCATGATCTCCACCGCCTGCGCCAGCCGCCGGTCCGGCCCCGGGGCCGCCCAGGCCGGCGCCGCCGCGGCGCCGGGCGCCGGCCGGCGATGGTTGAGAATGGCGGCCACCCGGTCCGCCAGCCTCGGCGGGCCCACCCGCTCGATGATCGCGAGCGTCATGTCGATGGTCGCCACACCCCCCGCTGCCGAGCACCGGTCCCCGTCGAGATCGAAGGCCCGGTCGGCGAAGAGCGCCTCCCCCTTGGCCTCGCGAAAGCCGGGCAGGGCCTCCTGATGCGCTGCTGCAGGCCGCCGGCCCAGAAGCCCTGCCTCCGCGAAGATCAGCGCGCCCGTATCCACGCACCCCATCAGCGCCCCGGTCTTCGCCCGCTGCCGCAGCCAGCGCAGCAGCGGCGCGCTCGCCATGCCCCCCGGCGCGTAGGAGGCGAGGAGCAGCACGATATCCGCCGGCGCCTCGTCCAGCGGCCCGTCCACCGCCACCGGGCGCCCGTTCGAGGCGCGCACCGCCTCCCCATCCACGCTCAGGATCCGCCAGTCGAAGAGCGGGCGCGCACTCTCCCGGTTCGCCACGCGGAAGGGCTCCGTCACGCAGGCGAGCGGCAGGAAGGGGAAGCTCTCCCCGATCACGATGGCCACCGATCGTGTGTCCATTGAAGCCTGAAAATCGTCCGATCCCGTCAGGGCGCCACGCTCGCCCGCGCCTATGCTCCCGTCAATCCCGACCATCCGAGTACCCGATGCCCCACGCGCTAGACCCGCTCTTCCGTCCCCGGCACGTCGCCTTCATCGGCGGCAGCAATCTGGCACCCGTGCTGCGCTACCATGCCGAGCAGGGCTTCGCGGGCGAGACCTGGGTGGTGAACCCGAAATACGACGAGATCGGCGGCCATCGCTGCTACGGGCGGCTCGAGGACCTGCCGGCGCCGCCGGACCTCGCCTTCATCGCCATCCGGCGGGAGGCCGCGGTCGAGGCCGTCGAAGCGCTCGCCGCCATCGGCTGCCGTGCGGCCATCTGCAACGCCGCGGGCTTCGCCGAGATGGGGCCCGAGGGCGCAGCGCTCCAGGCCCGCCTCGTCGCCGCCGCCGCGGGCATGGCGCTCCTCGGCCCCAACTCCTTCGGCCTCGTCAACTTCGCCGACCCCATGGCGGCGATGATGGACCATCTGGGCTGCGGCAACGTGCAAAGCGGCGTCGCCATCCTCAGCCAGGGCGGCGGCTTCCTCTGCGATGCCATGTTCGCCGACCGGGGCCTGCCCATCACCCACATGGTCGGTTGCGGCAACCAGGCGGCCCTCGGCCTCGAGGCCTGCGCCGACTATCTGCTCGATGACCCCCGCGTCACCGCCATCGGCCTCTCCTTCGAGACCCTGCACGACATCCCCACCTTCCGCCGCGCCGCTGCCAAGGCCCGGGCGCTGCGCAAGCCGCTTGTCGCCATCAAGTTCGGCCGCTCCGCCGAAGGCGCCCGCGCCGCCGCCTCCCACACCGCGGCGATGACCGGGGCGGGCGAGGCATGGGACGCGCTCTTCGACCGTCTCGGCGTCGTCTCCACCCGCTCCGAGAGCGAGTTCTTCGAAACCCTGAAGCTCTTCGCCAGCGGCCAGGTGCCCAAGGGCCGCCGCGTCCTCGTCACCGCCGTCTCGGGCGTGATGGGCGTGATGCTGGCGGATCATCTCGCTGCCGCCGGCTTCGCGCTGCCCCAGCCCTCGCCCGAGCGGGCCGAGGCGCTCCGCCAGCACCTCCCCGGCATCGCCACCCCCTGCAACCCGCAGGACGTGACCATGGCGGCCTGGAACGACCTTCCCCGCCAGCAGGCCATCTACGAGACGCTGCTGGGCGAGGGCTACGACGCTGCCCTGATGGTCCAGAACTACCCGCGCGAAGGGATGTGGGACATCGCGGAGTATGCCGCCCAGCTCGAGGCCCTCGCCGCGGCCTGCGAGGGGCAGGATGTGGCCGCCATTCAGCTCGCCCCCATGGTCGACTGCTTCCCGAAGCCCGCGCGCGAGCACACCGCCGCCCTCGGCGTGGTGCCCATGCAGGGCCTGGAGGAAGGCATCTCGGCCCTCGGCCACGCCGTGGCCTGGCAGGAACGCCTCGCCGAGTTGGGACCGGGAGACGCGGCCGTCCCCGAAGCGCCCTCCGGCCCCGCCCGGCAGCTCGACGAGGCCGCGGCCAAGGCGGCCCTTGCCGCCGCGGGCATGCCCGTCCCAGCCCACCGCATCGCCACGGTCGAGACCGCCGCGGCCGCCGCGGCCGAGCTCGGCTTCCCTGTCGCCCTCAAGGCGCTCGACGCGCGGCTCCTGCACAAAACCGAGGCCGGCGCCCTCCGCCTCAACCTCGCGGATCCCGCCGCCGTCTCCGCCGCCGCCGTCGCCATGGGCGCCGAGATGGCCACGCGCGTGCCGGAGATCCCGCTGAACCGCGTGCTGGTCGAGGCCATGGCCCCGCCGCCGGTGGCCGAGATCATGGCTTCCGTCAGCCACGATCCCTCCGTCGGCCCCGTCATGCTCATCGCCGGCGGCGGCACCGAGGCTGAGCTTTGGGGGGATAGCACGCTCCTCGCCGCCCCCTTCACCCGGCGCGAGATCGCCCGCGCGCTCGACCGGCTCAAGACCGCGCGCCTCATCGAGGGCTGGCGCGGCAAGCCGCCGGGGGACCGCGAGGCCCTCCTCGACGCCCTCGAAGCGCTCGCCCGCTGCGCCGAGGCGACAGGCGCGCGCGAGATCGAGATCAACCCCATTATCGTCGGCCGCCAGGGTGTCCTCGCCGTCGACGCCGTCATGAGCGTGCCGCTCGCCGAGCCGGCCGCCCAACCCAACGCCGAACCCAACGCCGCCACCCACAGCCAGGAAGGGCTCGCCTGATGGACCTCCTCCTCACCGACGAGCAGCGCATGCTGTCCGACACCGTGCGCGACTTCACCGAGAAGGAACTCATCCCCCACGAGCCCCTGCTCGAACGCACCAACGAGCTGCCGCGGGACCTGGAGATGGAGCTTCGCAAGAAGGGCATGGAGATCGGCCTCCACGGCTGCAACATGCCCGAAAGCGTGGGCGGCGCGGGGCTCGACTGCGTGTCCTTCACGCTCGTGGAGAAAGGCCTCGGCCGCGCCTCCCTCGCGCTTGCCGAATGCATCCGCCGCCCCTCCAACATCCTCGCCGCCTGCGAGGGCGAGCAGGTCGCCCATTTCCTCGAGCCCGTCATGCGCGGCGAGAAGCGCGACTGCATCGCCATGACCGAGCCCGGCGCCGGCTCCGACCTCAAGGGCATGAAGACCCGCGCCGAGCGGGACGGCAATGGCTGGAAGATCAACGGCACCAAGCACTTCATCTCGAACGCCCAGATCTCGGACTTCGTGGTGCTCTTCGCCGCCACGGGCGAGGAGGAGACGCGGAAGGGCAAGCGCAAGCGCATCAGCACCTTCCTCGTCGACCTCGATGGCCCCGGCGTCGAGGTCGCCAAGGGCTACGACCATGTCGGCCATCGCGGCTACTACAACAACGTCATCAACTTCGACGATGCGCGCGTCGATGGCTGGCAGCTGCTGGGCGAGGAGGGGCAGGGTTTCGATCTCGTCAACGAATGGCTCGGCCCGGGCCGCCTCACCGTCGCCGCCACCTGCCAGGCCCGCGCCGAGCGTGCCTTCGAGGTGGCGCTCGACTGGGCGGCCACCCGCGAGCAGTTCGGGCAGAAGATCGGCAAGTTCCAGGGCGTCAGCTTCCCGCTCGCCGACATGGCGACCGATATCCGCATCGGCAATCTCATGCTGATGGACACGGCCCGCCGGGTCGACGCCGAGGTGCCCACCTGGCCGGAGGACTGTGCCATGGCCAAGGTCTGGGTCTCGGAGATGCT
>JBCBEP010000086.1:0-14334 GCA_038528605.1 Pseudomonadota bacterium | reverse complement strand
TTGGTGCCCGGTGTCGGACTCGAACCGACAAGGCCGTGAGGCCGGCGGATTTTGAGTCCGCTGCGTCTACCAGTTCCGCCAACCGGGCCCAGTTCTGAGCGCCCTCAAAACCGCGACGCCGTGTTAGACCAACACCACGCTGGCGTGCAATGCCGTCGGCCACCCCGGTGAAACCTGCGGCGCGTGGGCAGTTTACAGCCGTGAGCCAGATTGATACCCGACGGTTTGCTGCGCCCGGCGCAGAGATCCGGGCGGCGTGCCGCTGCCCCTGCGCGCGAAAGAACGCATGACGAACGTCGAGGCCGAGCCGATCGCGATTTCCCAGCGCCTTGCCCGGCTCGCCACCGAGCCGGAGGGGGAACGCGTCACCCTCGGCTGGATCCTCGACCAGCTGCACGAGCGCGCCTTCGGTCTCTTCCTGCTGATCCTGGCGCTGCCCTGCTGCATCCCCTTCCTATACGGCGTGCCGCAGATCGTGGCGCTGCCGCTGGTTTTCGTCTCGGCGCAGATCGTGGCGGGACGGCGCGTACCTTGGCTGCCGGAACGGCTGCGCGCGCGCAGCGTCGGCGTCTCGTCTCTCTCCGAGCTTTCGCGCCGCGCCGGACCATGGCTCGAGCGGATCGAGGCGATCAGCCGTCCCCGCCTCGGCGCCCTCTCCCGCCCGCCGGCGGACCGGGTGGTGGGGCTTGCCCTTCTGCTCTTCAGCGCCTCCATCCTCGTGCCCCTGCCCGGTACGAACACCGTGCCCGGCTTCGCGGTGGTGCTGGTTGCCATGGGCCTCCTGCAGCGGGACGGGCTGCTGGTGATCGGCGGCAGCACTCTCGGCACGGTCTGGATCGCGACCCTGCTTTTCGCCGGCGCGACGATTACATCGCTCGTCACGGGCTGGCTGGGCATGTCCGACGCAGCGGACGGCACACCGGTCTCGGGCGTCTTTGAGGCGGCAAGGTACTTGCTATGATGACTGTCTATGGGCGGATGCTGCTCGCAGCCGCCGGTTCCGCTCTGCTCCTGCTCGGCGCGCTCGCCTTCCAGTACATCGGCGGCCTTGCGCCCTGCCCCATGTGCCTCTGGCAGCGCTGGCCCCATGTGCTCGCCGTGCTCGTGGGCGTGCTCGGTGTCACCGTGCTCTGGCGTCAGCGGCGCTGGCTGGCGCTCGCAGGGGCAGCCTTGATGACCGCCTCCGCCGGCCTCGCCGTGTTCCACGCGGGCGTCGAGTGGCGCTGGTGGGACGGTCTCAGCACCTGTAGCGCTCCGGCATCGGGCGGCGATGTCTCGGCCGATGCGCTGCTGGAGCAGATCCTGGAAGCCCCGGTGGTGCGGTGCGACGAGGTAGCCTGGTCCATGCTGGGCCTCAGCCTCGCGGGCTGGAACGCCCTCCTCTCCGCCGGCCTCGCCGCGCTATGGGCCGCCAGCGTCTGGTGGTGGCGCATGCCCTTCGATCGCGAGGCCTGACCCGACGACATACCTTTACGTGCGCGTCAGGGATGCGCACATGACGGCGGCAGAGAGCCTGCCAAGGCATCCCGGGAGCCGTCATGTACCCCTATATCCGCACCGCGCTCGCCCTTGTCGTTCACCGGCCCCGCCCCGGCATCACGCCGGGTGAGCCTATGGTCCTGCGGACGCGCTGCTGGCCTTGGGATGCGGACCCGTTCCTCGAGCTCAACAATGGCCGGCATCTCACGCTCTTTGATATCGGCCGCTTCGCCCTCGGCGCGCGCATGGGTCTCTTCCGGCTCCTGCGCAAGCGCGGCTGGGGTCTCGTCGTCGGCAGTTCGGCCACGCAGTACCGCAAGCGCATCCGCCTCTTCGAACGGTTCGAAATCGTCACCCGGCTCGTGGCGCGGGACGAGAAGTGGCTCTATTTCGAGCAGATCACGCGAAAGGCTGGCACGGCGTGTTCCGCAGCGTTCGTCCGCACCGCTGTCGTCGCCGGCCCCAAGGGCACAGTGCCGACCCAGGAGGTTGCCGACGCGCTGGGATACCCGGACTGGTACGGCACGCTGCCCGACTGGGCGCGAGACCTTGAAGCGGCCGATCGACGCCGCCCATGGCCACCAGAACTCACGCCATACGGCTCGCCGGACACACCGTCGGGGTCCTCCGGGCAGGCTCAGGTATCGAGCTCGGCGTCCCAGTAAAGGTAGTCCATCCACGATTCGTGGAGGTAGTTCGGCGGGAACTTCCGCCCCTTGTTCTGCAGCTCCGCCGCATCCGGCCGGTATGCCGGGCGCGCCAGACGCATGCCTGCCTCGCGCAGCGTGTGGTTCGCCTTCTTCAGGTTGCAGCGCGAGCAGGCCGCCACGACGTTCTGCCACGTCGTCCGCCCGCCGCGGGAGCGGGGCACCACGTGATCGAAGGTCATCTCCCCCTTCGCGCCGCAGTACTGGCAGGTGAACTCGTCCCGCAGGAACAGGTTGAACCGGGTGAAGGCCGGGTAGCGGGCGGGTTTCACGTAGTCCCGCAGCACCACCACCGAAGGCAGCCGGATGGCGACAGAGGGCGAGCGCACCTCGAAGTCGTACTCCGCCACAATGGCCACCCGGTCGAGGAACACCGCCTTGATCGCTTCCTGCCAGGGCCAGAGGGACAGCGGGAAGTAGGAAAGCGGCCGATAATCCGCGTTAAGCACCAATGCCGGATGGTCGCGCAGGACCGCCGGCTGGCGCACGAACTGGTTTGCAAATGTCTCCGTGGCCGCGTGCGGGTGCCCCCGTGCGGCCAAGGTCCTGGCTGTTGTCTCGGAGGGAGCCCGCGCTGGGGCGTCCGTTCCTGCCTGTGTAACCGTCATCGCTCGCCTCGCCGTCACTGTTGCGACGCCGCGGGGGCGATGGAAGGGTTTTCGCAACCCGCTGCGTTCACCATATATGGCGGGCGCAGGCTTTCAAGGCTCTATATGCGCGTCCACCACCCAACGTGTAGCAGGGAGCTGCGACGATTCCTTGACGTTTTGACCCGGACTACTCAGTCGGTGCCGCCGCCATAGGCAGATAGCGCGCGAGGAACCCCCGGGCGAGGCCGAGGCCATCGGGCGCAATGCCATGGGGCGTGCCGGGGCTCACATGGGCGCTGACGTCGAAACCGGCACCCGCCAATCCGGCCCGCGCTTCCTCGAGGCATGCCACTGGCAGCACCTCGTCCCGGTCCCCGTGCACCAGCAGCACCGGCGGCTTGGCCTTCGCCTCCTCCGCCAGCGTCTCCCCGCCCACGAGCCTGCCGGAGAAGCCCACGATGCCTGCAACGCCACCCGACCGGCGCGGCCCCGCATAAAGGCTCATCATCGTGCCCTGGCTGAAGCCGACGAGCGCGGTCTCCCCCGCGCTCACCCCCTCCTCGGCCATCGCGGCATCGAGGAAGCGGTAGAGCAGCGCAAGGCTCGCCGCGAAGCTCGTGCTCATTTCCTGCTCGGAAGCGCCGTCGATCCACGGGATGGGGAACCACTGGCGGCCCATGGGGTTCACCCGGCAAGGCTCCGGCGCGTTCGGCGCCCTGAAGGCCGCATGGGGCACCGCCTGGCCGAGCGGATGCGCGAGCCCCGCAAGATCCTGACCATCCGCCCCGTAGCCATGCAGCAGCACGACCAGCGCCTTCGCCGGCCCGCCGGCCTTGGGGCCGATGCGGTGGCCACCCAGAATGTCGTCCGCCCGTTCGCTCATGCGTCCGCCCCGATCCCTTCGCGCTTCTTCTCCGCGGCGTAGTAGGCCCAGAGCACACGGGCGGCAACTGCACGCCAGGGAGACCAGGCCGCCGCCATGGCGCGAAACGGCTTCTCCCGCGGCCGCTCATCGAGCCCGAAAAGCATCCGCGCCGCTTCCTGCAGGGCAAGGTCTCCCGGCGCGAACACATCTGCCCGGCCAAGCGCGAACATCAGGTAAATCTCGGCGGTCCAGGGGCCGATACCCTTCACGGCCGTGAGCGTCGCGACCGCCTCGTCTTCCGGCAGATGGCGGAGCGCATCGAGGTCGAGCTCAGCCTCCGCCAGCGCCAGCGCATAGGCCGCCTTCTGGCGCGAGAGACCGCAGGCCTTCAGCCCCTCCGTGCCAAGGCTGCGAATGGGATCTGGCGCCGTGGCGCCGGCCGCCTCCAGCTTTCCCCAGACCGCATCGGCAGAGGTCACGGAAAGCTGCTGGGAACATATCGCCTTCAGGAGCGCGTCGAACCCCGCCGGCCGGCGCCGGAGCGGCACGTCGCCGACGATTTCCAAGGCATGAGCGAACCGGGGCTCGAGGGTGGCGAGGGCCGCGCAGCCCTCGCGCACATCGTCTTCGGTCTCGATCAGGCGGGAGGGAGTTTGGTGCGACATGGGGCAGGACCATCGGCCCCGCCCCCGCATGCGTCAAGCGCCCGCAGAGGAGCGGGCTACCCGCTTCTCAGTTGCGCGCGAGGCCCAGCCCGTAATGCTCCGCCAAGCGCTGCAGGGCGAGTTTGAGCACGACCTTGCCTGAGCGGGCGGACCATCCCATCCGCTTCTCGCAGGCCTCCAGCCCTTCGAGGAAGCAGCACACGCGGAGCGCCGCATCACCGAGGCCCGGGCCGAGCACCGTCATCGCCTTCGTGAAGCGCTCCCGCGCCGCAATCGCCGCCCCGCCAGGCATCGCCGCGCCGTCGCCGCCACCATCGCTGCTCGTGAGAAAGCGCCGCCAGTCCTGCGTCACGCTCGGGCCGATCTGGGCCAGCTCGAAATCGTTCCGCAACTTCTCCCCGGCCTCGACCTCCTCGGGCGTGATGTAGGACTTGCCGTCCGGCCCCGGCCGCCGCGCCAGCCAGCCCAGCGGACTTTCGCCGAGGTTGACACGGTGGGTCTCGGGCGTCCCGTCGGCGCTCATGAAAACGCGCTCCGCCTCAAGCCTGTGCTGGTGGCGAAAGGCATTCGCCGCCTCTGCGAAGCCGTTCCGTGGACGCGTGCGATCGACACCCGCCCGCTGCGGCCGTGCATCCGCCAACAACAGGCGGCGAAGGGCCGCGCGGCCTACATCCGTGATCCGGTAACGCACGCTGGCGTCGCCTTTTTTCGCGATGCGGATCCAGTCCCGCCGCAGGAATTCCGCCGCCAGTTCCACCGCGAAAAGGGCGATGGGCCGGCGGTGGCCGTTGGCCGCGCAAAAGACGCCGGCCTTCGCGCTGCCATTGGCCACGAGCAGGAAGCTGTCGGGCTCGGAGAGCCGGCGCAAATAGCGCCGCGCCTCCTCCGTCACCCGCGCCTCATCGAGCGTCAGGGTCGGCTCGGGCTTCGGATCGCGGCACGAAACTCCGGTTCCCCGCGCGGCATCCACTCCACGCGCAGGCGCCAGATCGTGCTCGAAGGCAGCCGCGGTTTCCCCATCCGCGGCCTCCTCGCCCAAGATGGTGCCGGTCAGGCTGTCCAGCATCCGATCCAACAGCGGATCATCCCGCCGTTCCTCGATCCGGCGCACGGTCCGCATCACGGTCGACGGATGCGCTCCCATCGCCGCGGCAATCGCCCGGATGCTCTGCCCACGGCCGGTATGGGCAAGATAGATCGCTGCATCCTTGCTCGTGCAGCAGGCCGATTTCTCTCCGAACAGCGTGGCCGCCTGCTCGGTGCATTCATGCAATACGTCTTCGGTGTTCATACTCACGCCTCGCCAAAGTAGTCGAACGAGACGATCATTGGCGGGCATTCAGTAAACGTTTTATTAACAGGACTCTAAACCGAAAAATTAAGGTTCTAGTAAGGATTAGAGCGCGCTCCTCGCGGCCTCGGTGCAACACCCTCCGGGGCGAGCCTCCCATGTCCGGCAGCGAATTCCGCACCGGGAGGCACAGATGGAACACCAGCGATCCGACACTGAGACACCCTCGCCCGACGATGACGACGCGGTGCAGGGCGCAACGCTGCGCGAGCGGCCGCGTCGGCTTGTCGCCGCCGCGCGCCACTGCGCGCTCGCCATGCTGCGGAGCGGACGTGGCCCCCGGCAAGGCGAAGAGGAGGAATGCGCGATGATCGAGGCCGCTTGCGAGCAGACGCGCCAGCGCCGCCCGCTCGCCTACTCTAATCGGCGCCATGTGGAGGCGCTCGCCCGCCTCCTCGCCGCCGAGGCGCGGGCTGCCGCTGCTTCAGCTCAGGCGTAAGCGTCGGGCTCCGACGCCTTGCGCTCGGCCACGAACGCCGCCAGCGCCTCGCCAACGGCGGGGTCGAGCGCCGGCTGCTGGTACTCGCTCATCATGCGCTCGACGCGCTTGTGCGCGAGCCAGAAGCTGTCCGCTCCGCCCTCATCCGCCCAGGTCTCATATGGCCTGTAATCGAGCACCTGGCTGCGCCAGAACGCATCCTTGAAGTTGGCCTGGGTATGGGCGCAGCCGAGATAGTGCCCGCCCGGCCCCACCTCGCGGATCGCGTCCAGCGCCTGGCCGTTCTCGCTCATATCCACGCCGGCCGCCATGCTGTGGAGGGTGCCGAGCTGGTCCGCATCCAGCACGAACTTCTCGAAGCTCGAGACCAGCCCGCCCTCGAGCCAGCCGCAGGAATGCAGCATGAAGTTCACGCCGCCCAGCAGCGCCGCGTTGAGCGTGTTGGCGGTCTCGTAGGCGGACTGGGCATCCGGCAGCTTCGAGCCGCAGAGCGCTCCGCCCGAGCGGAACGGCAGGTTGAGGCGCCGCGCGAGCTGGCCCGCACCCCACAAAATCTTCGACGCTTCCGGCGTGCCGAAAGTGGGCGCGCCGGAATTCATGTCGATGGAGGTCACGAAGGCCCCGAAGATCACCGGCGCGCCGGGCCGGATGAGCTGCGAATAGGCGACACCTGCCAGCACCTCGGCCAGCACCTGCGTGAGCGTGCCCGCCACCGACACCGGCGCCATGGCGCCGCCCACGATGAAGGGTGAGACGATGCAGGCCTGCCCAGCGGCCGCGTAGACTTCGAGCGCGCCCATCATCGTCGCGTCGAAGGTCAGCGGCGAGTTGATGTTGATGAGCGAGGTCATCACCGCGTTCTCGGCCACGAAATCCGCACCGAACACGATCTCGGACATTTTCACGCTGTCGACCGCGCGCACCGGATCGGTCACCGAGCCCATATAGGGCTTGTCCGACAGACGGATATGCGCCGACAGCATGTCGAGATGGCGCTTGTTCACCGCCACATCCGTCGGCTCGCACACGGTACCGCCCGAGTGGTGGAGCCATTTCGACATGTAGCCGAGCTTCACGAACTTCTCGAAGTCCGCCATCGTCCCGTAGCGGCGGCCGCCCTCGTAATCGCGCACGAAGGGAGGGCCGTAGACCGGGGCAAAGACCAGGTTCCGCCCGCCGATCTCGACCGAACGCTCGGGGTTGCGGGCATGCTGCGTGAAGCGTGACGGTGCCGTGGCGCAGAGCTGGCGGGCAAGGCCACGGGGAATGCGCACCCGCTCCTCCCGCACATCCGCGCCCGCGGCACGCCAGCGCTCCAGCGCGGCGGGGTTCTCGACGAAGTTGACGCCGATCTCCTCAAGCACCGTCTCGGCATTGTACTCGATGATCTCCAGCGCCTCGGCATCCAGGACCTCGAGATCAGGGATTCGCCGGATGATGGCCGGCACCTGTTCGATGCGCGCGGCCGTACGTTCCGCCCGCCGAGCGGCACCGCCGCCCGAGCCCCTCGCCCGGCGGCGCCCGGCGCCCTGCCCACCCGTCTCGCCGCCTTCTGGCACAACCGTCGCTTCGGCATCCGACATGACGCGTCTCCATCCCCGTCGCGAAATCGTTGCACGTTCATGACGTCAGCGCGGGGTGCCTGTGCGTTCGATTTCGCCCTTCCCGCGCTCAGTTACGACATGATGCGTCGCAGTGCGGGCATGGGTGACAAGCCGGAGCGCATCTGGCATGGGAGCGGTGGCCGCGGCGACGTATGCGGCCAGCCGTGCAGCGAAGGTCCACCGCCCGCCATGTCGTCATCCGCCGATGCAGCAATTGCCCCCGCCGCCGCCGAGACGCATGAGGTCTGCCTAATTGTAGATTTCGGCAGCCAGGTGACGCAGCTCATCGCCCGGCGGCTGAGGGAGAGCGGGATCTATTGCGAGATCCATCCGTTCGACCGGGTGGACGACGCGATGATAGACGCGCTCAGCCCAAAGGCTGTCATCCTCTCCGGCGGCCCCGCTTCGGTGGAGGATGAGGGCAGCCCGCGCGCCAATCCGCGGCTCTTCGAGCTCGGCGTGCCGGTGCTCGGCATCTGCTACGGGCAGATGGTGATGGTCCATCAGCTCGGCGGGCGTGCCGAGGGCGGGCACCACCGGGAGTTTGGGCGCGCCACCGTTACGATGGCCGAAGCGTCCGACCTCTTCGAGGGCATCGCGCCCTCAGGCGGCAGAACCGAGGTGTGGATGAGCCATGGCGACCGGGTGACCGAGGTGCCCCCCGGCTTCCATGTGCAGGGCGCGAGCCCCAACGCACCCTGCGCCGTGCTCGCGGACACCACCCGACGCTTCTATGGGCTCATGTTCCATCCGGAGGTGGTGCACACCCAGCGCGGTGCGGAAATCCTGAAGAACTTCACCCACCGCATCGCTGGCATGTCGGGCGACTGGACCATGGCCGCCTATCGCGACCAGGCCATCGCGCAGATCCGGGCCCAGGTGGGCAGCGGCCGCGTGATCTGCGGCCTCTCCGGCGGGGTCGACAGTACCGTTGCCGCCATGCTGATCCACGAGGCGATCGGGGACCAGCTGACCTGCGTCTTCGTCGATACCGGCATGCTCCGCCTCAACGAGGCCGACGAAGTGGTGAGCCTCTTCCGGGACCGGTTTAACGTTCCGCTCGTCCATGCCGATGAAAGCGATCGGTTCCTGACCGCGCTCGACGGCGTGACGGACCCCGAAGAGAAGCGCAAGACCATCGGCAAGCTCTTCATCGACGTCTTCGAGCAGCATGCCCGCGAGGCCGGCGATGCCGAGTTCCTCGCCCAGGGCACGCTCTATCCGGACGTGATCGAGAGCGTGAGCGTCACCGGCGGGCCGAGCGTCACCATCAAGAGCCACCACAATGTGGGCGGCCTGCCGGAGCGGATGAACCTCAAGCTCGTCGAGCCGCTGCGCGAGCTCTTCAAGGACGAGGTGCGTGCGCTCGGCCGCGAACTCGGGCTCGAGCATCGCCTGACCGGCCGCCACCCCTTCCCCGGCCCCGGCCTCGCCATTCGATGCCCGGGCGAGATCACGCGCGAGAAGCTCGACATCCTGCGCCAGGCGGACGCGGTCTATCTCGACGAGATCCGCAATGCCGGCCTCTACGACGAGATCTGGCAGGCCTTTGCCGCGCTTCTCCCGGTGCGCAGCGTGGGCGTCATGGGCGACGGCCGGACCTACGATTACGTCTGTGCGCTCCGCGCGGTCACCAGCACCGACGGGATGACGGCCGACTACTATCCCTTCGATCACAGCTTCCTCGGCCGCGTCGCCAACCGGATTATCAACGAGGTCCGGGGCATCAACCGCGTCGTCTACGACGTCACCTCCAAGCCGCCGGGAACAATCGAATGGGAATGATCCTGCGTCGTGCGTTCCGGTACGCTTGGCGCCTTTTCGAACTCGGACTGATTGTCTTCCTCATCACGCTCTTCGCCGTCTTCATGGCCGAGCGGTATGCGCTGGCGATCTACGCGCCGGAGCGGATCGGCCGGGTCGACGCGCTGATCGTGCTCGGCGGCGGTGTCGAGCCCGACTACGTGCTCAACTATGTGGGACGCGAGCGGGCGGACACGGCAGCGGCGCTGATGCGCGCCGGCCGCGCCGAGGTTGCGATCTTCACGGGCACGTTCGAGCGGTTCGACCGGCCCGAGGGCGAAGCCGGCCTCATGCGCAACCGGGTGAGCGCCACCGGTATCGAGACGACCCGGCTCTTCCTCGAGCCGGACGCGCGCACCACGCTCGAGAATCTGCGCTTCTCCTTCGCGCTTGCCGAGGCGCAAGGCCATCGCACCTTCGCGATCGTGACCGACGGCTTCCACCTGCCCCGCGCCCTCGCCCTCTCCAGCCTGCTGGGCGGTGACAACGTAACGGGCGTCGCCTCCGCCGGGCTTGATGATCACGGCGCCTTCACGCGCCTCGCCTTCCTCGGCCGGGAAGCGCTGGCGTGGTGGTACAATCTCGGCAAGGCGGCAGCGTGGTCGCTTCTGGGGCTCGCGGGGATGAGCGAGGCCGAACGCGGCCAGTGGATCGTATGACCACCAGCGCGGGCGCGGCGGCGCGGAGCGAGGGGCGCGGCACGCTGATCGCAGCGCTCTGGATGGTGGGCGCCATCGCTTCCTTCGCCACCATGGCCGTCGCGGGGCGGGAGCTCGCCGCGGAGCTCGATACCTTCGAGATCATGGCCTATCGCTCCGCCCTCGGCTTTCCCGTCATCGTGGCCCTCATGGCGATGGGAGAGGGTCTCGGCCGCGTGCGCACCAGCCTCGGGCGGGAGCATGCGGTGCGCAACGTCATCCATTTCAGCGCACAGAACGCCTGGTTCTACGGCATCGCCACCATCCCGCTGGCCCAGCTCGTGGCCCTGGAATTCACCAACCCCATCTGGGTGGTCTGCCTCGCGCCGCTCCTGCTCGGTGAGCGGATGACGCGCGGGGCCGTGCTCGCCGCCCTTATCGGCTTCGTCGGCATCCTCATCGTCGCGCGCCCCGGGCTCGAACCCCTCGGCCTCGGCCATGCCGCAGGGCTTTTCGCGGCCGTGGGCTTCGCGCTCACCAACATCTTCACCAAGCGCCTCAGCCGGGAGGATACGGCGCTCTGCATCCTCTTCTGGATGACGCTCAGCCAGGCCGTGATGGGTTTTCTCTGCGCCCTGCCCGGCGGTATCGCCTGGCCCTCGGATGCGCTGATGCCGTGGGTGCTGCTCGTCGCCGTCTGCGGGCTAACCGCGCATTTCAGCCTCACCCGCGCGCTCTTCGCCGCACCCGCCTCCGTGGTCGCGCCCATGGAGTTCATGCGCCTGCCCGTGGTCGCCGCCGCCGGCGCGCTCCTCTATGGTGAGCCGCTGGAGGTCGCCGTCTTCATCGGCGCCGCGGTGATCCTCGCGGGCAACCTCATCGGCATCCGCGCCCGACAGAAAGCCAGCGCATGACAGACCGCCCCAACCCTGATCGCGACGCTTCCGATCGCCTGGTCTTCGAGGGTGCGAATGGGCTCGACCGGCTGCTCGAGATCATGGCCCGCCTCCGCGCGCCCGATGGCTGCCCGTGGGACCGGGAACAGACCTGGGAGAGCATCGCGCCCTACACCATCGAGGAGGCGACCGAGGTGGCCGAGGCCATCGCGGCGAAGGACACGCCCGCGCTGGTCGACGAGCTCGGCGATCTGCTCCTCCAGGTCGTCTACCACGCCCGCATCGGGGAGGAGGCCGGCGCCTTCAGCTTCAACGACGTGGCCCGCGCCTCCGCCGACAAGATGCTCCGCCGCCACCCCCATGTCTTCGGCCGCAGCCTCGGCGGCGAGAAGGCCGATCCGGACGCGGTGGACTGGGAGGCGATCAAGGCGGAGGAACGCGCGGAGAAGGGCGAGACGCGCGACAGCGTGCTCGACGACGTGCCCGGCGGCATGCCGGCGCTCGCCCGCGCACTGAAACTCACCAAGCGCGCCGCCAAGCCCGGCTTCGACTGGCAGGACCCGGACGACGTGATGGCAAAGGTCGTCGAGGAAGCCGGAGAGCTTCGCGAGGAAGTGGGCAAGGGCGACCCGGAGCGGATCAAAGACGAGTTCGGCGACCTCCTCTTCGTCATGGTCAATCTCGGCCGCCATTTGGGCGTGGACGCCGAAGCCGCCCTCCGCGGCACCAACGCCAAGTTCGAACGCCGCTTCCGCGCCGTCGAGGCCGCTCTCCGCGCGGAGGGCCGCAGCGTCTGGGACGCCTCGCTGGCGGAGATGGACGCGCTCTGGAATGAGGTGAAGGCGGCAGAGAAGGCGCGCGACGGACGGTAGGGAACCCCACCCCGTTCCCTGCCTCGAAGGGTGGGGGTCAGGGCCCAAGTGCGCGGTTGTTTCCGCGCCCGCCCCCGCGTTACACCGCGCGCGACCACCAGCAGCAGGGGGGCCTTCCCATGAGCGCCATCGTCGACATCACCGCCCGTGAGATCCTGGACAGCCGGGGCAACCCGACCGTGGAGGTCGATGTGGTGCTGGAGGACGGGGCCGAGGGCCGCGCCGCCGTGCCCTCCGGCGCCTCCACCGGTGCGCATGAGGCCGTGGAACTCCGCGACGGGGATGCCGCCCGCTACCTCGGCAAGGGTGTCGAGAAGGCCCGCGATGCCGTGAACGGCGAGATCTTCGAAGCGCTCGCCGGCGTGGACGGCTACGCGCAGAAGACCATCGACCGCGCGATGATCGAGCTGGATGGCACGTCGAACAAGGGCCGCCTCGGCGCGAACGCCATCCTCGGCGTCTCCCTCGCCGTCGCCAAGGCCGCGGCGGCCTCCTCCGGCCTCTCGCTCTACCGTTATGTCGGCGGTGTCAGCGCGCGCACCCTGCCCGTCCCGCTCATGAACATCGTGAACGGCGGCGAGCACGCGGACAATCCGATCGACATTCAGGAATTCATGATCATGCCCACGGGCGCGCCCTCCTTCCGCGAGGGTCTGCGCATGGGCGCCGAGGTCTTCCATACCCTCAAGAAGGAGCTGAAGGCGGCGGGCCACAACACGAATGTGGGCGATGAGGGCGGCTTTGCGCCGAATATCGGCTCGGCCCGCGAGGCGCTCGACTTCATCTGTGCCGCCATCGAGAAAGCCGGCTTCAAGCCGGGCGAGGACATGCACCTCGCCCTCGACGCCGCCTCCACCGAGTTCTTCGACGCCGACGCGCAGCTCTACCGCCTGAAGGGCGAGGGGCTCGAACTCGGCTATGGCGACATGGTCGCCTATCTCCAGAAGCTGGTGGAGGACTACCCGATCATCTCCATCGAGGACGGCATGGCGGAGGACGACTGGGACGGCTGGGCGCTGCTCACGGAAGTTGTTGGCAAGAAGTGCCAGCTCGTGGGCGACGACCTCTTCGTCACGAATGTGGAGCGGCTCTCGAAGGGCATCGAGCTTGCGACCGCCAACTCGATCCTGGTGAAGGTCAACCAGATCGGCACGCTCTCCGAGACGCTCGAGGCCGTGCAGATGGCCCATGCCGCGCGCTACACGGCGGTGATGTCCCACCGCTCCGGCGAGACGGAGGACGCGACCATCGCGGATCTCGCCGTCGCCACGAATTGCGGGCAGATCAAGACAGGCTCGCTCGCGCGCTCCGACCGGCTGGCGAAGTACAACCAGCTTCTGCGCATCGAGGAAGAGCTTGGTGACGCTGCCGAATATGCCGGCCACTCGGTTGTGCCGCGCGGGGAACACTAGTGCGGACCAGACGATCGGGCGCCGCACAAGCCTTTGCCGCGCCGACTGATTCCGGCATGATCTTGGCTCCGACCCATGGAGCGGTGATGTCGCGGATCGACTGGAAGCAGGTGCTGGCGCCGGGGGCCTATGTCCTCCTGCTCGCCATTGCGCTGATCTTCGCGCACAGCGCGATCGAGGGGCAGCGCGGCATGCGTGCCCTGAACGAGGCGCGCGCCGAGATCATGACCCTGGAGGCGGAGCTTGCCGAGGCCGAGGGAGAGCGTGCGGAGATCGCCAACCTCGTCCGCCGCCTGCAGCCGGACTATCTCGACCTCGACCTGCTGGACGAGCGGGCGCGCGACGTGCTCGGCATGGCGCGCTCGGACGAGCTTCTGATCCGCCCGTGAACGCCCGGAAGCGCCGGGGACACCGGGCGGGATTTCGGGCGGGACACTGGGCGGGATACACAGCCGCGTCCTGAAACCGTCGCGTCTTAGCCCCCGCAAGCCCTTGCGCCCGCAGGGCCCTTTCTTCATCCTGCCGCTGACGATGCTCGTCGCAGAGCACCCCGCCTCGCCCGCCGTCCTCACCGGGCCCGCGCCGCGCAGAAAGTGCCCGGACGGCAACGAAAAGAAGACCGGAGGAAACACGCATGGCAGCCCGCACATCCAGGAAGAAGGCGGCGAGCAACAGCCCGTCGCCCGAGGAGATGACCAAGTACTACGAGGACATGCTGCTGATCCGCCGCTTCGAGGAGAAGGCAGGTCAGCTCTACGGCATGGGCCTGATCGGCGGCTTCTGCCACCTCTATATCGGCCAGGAGGCCGTGGTCGTGGGCCTGCAGAGCCACTGCAAGGACGGTGACCAGGTGATCACCACCTATCGCGACCATGGCCATATGCTGGCCGCCGGCATGAACCCCGATGGCGTGATGGCCGAGCTCACGGGCCGCGAGGGCGGCTACTCCAAGGGCAAAGGCGGCTCCATGCACATGTTCTCCAAGGAGAAGGAGTTCTATGGCGGCCACGGCA
>JBCBEP010000085.1:0-14462 GCA_038528605.1 Pseudomonadota bacterium | reverse complement strand
TCCTTCTTGGGCGTCTTGCGGACCCAGATGGGGGCGAGGGTGCAGTTCTCGAGGATGGTAAGATGCGGGAAGAGGTTGAAGTGCTGGAACACCATGCCGACCTCGGCCCGGATCTTGTCGATATTCTTGAGATCCGAGTTGAGCTCGATGCCGTCGACGATGATGTCCCCGGCCTGGTGCTCTTCGAGGCGGTTGATGCAGCGGATCAGCGTGGATTTGCCTGAGCCCGACGGGCCGCAGATGACGATCCGTTCGCCCCGGTTCACGGTGAGGTTGATCTCGCGCAGCACGTGGAAGTCCCCGTACCACTTGTTCATCGACCGGATCTGGATGACCTCCTCATCGGAGATGGTCATCTTCGAACGGTCTGCCTGGGTTGCCTCGTAGTCGACGGCTTCGGACATGGATTACTCCCTGTTGTCTTTCGGCCGCCTTAGCGGCGGTCGGTGGCGAGTTTGCGCTCGAGGTAGAGACTGTAGCGGGACATCGCGAAGCACGCGATGAAGAAGAAGAGGCCCGTGAAGATGTAGAACTCCCAGATGATGCCGTTCCATTCCGGCGTCGCCTGGATGTTCGTGATCAGGCCGATGGGGTCGAGCAGGCCGATGACGACCACGAGCGTGGTGTCCTTGAAGAGGCCGATAAAGGTGCTGACGATGTTCGGAATCGAGATCTTCAGCGCCTGGGGCATGATGATCAGGCGCGTGGCCTGCCAGTAGTTGAGGCCCATGGCGTCCGCCGCTTCGTACTGGCCCGAGGGCAGGGCGGCGAGGCCGCCGCGGATCACCTCGGCCATGTAGGCCGACGCAAACGCCGTCACCATGATCACCACGCGCAGGATGATGTCGAGGTTCGAGCCCGGCGGGAAGAGATAGGCGAGCACCGAGTTCGCCACGAAGAGCAGCGTGATGAGCGGCACGCCGCGGATGAACTCGATGAAGACGATGCAGATCGTCTGGATGAAGATCAGCCCCGAGCGCCGGCCGAGCGCCAGCAGGATGCCGATGGGCAGCGAGAGCGTGATGCCGGCGACGCCGATGAGCGTGGCGAGGAGGAATCCGCCGAGCTGGCGGCTCTCAACCTCCACAAGGCCGATCGGGACAACGCTGAGCATACTCGTCAGCGGCCCGATCAGGAACACGAGCCATACCAGCGCGAAGATCGCACCGCCGATGAAGCCGAGCGGCAGGGCGGCGAAGGCCGGTGGCAGCGCCGCATGCTCCAGCTTGTCGATGCCTTGGGCCACGAAATAGGCGAGCACCGGCGTGGCGAGGAAGAGGATCGGGCCGAAGATGCTGCCGCCCCAGATCAGCCAGTAGGCGATCACCGGGTAGCAGGCCGCGAAGACGAGGCCGTAGGGCCGGATCTTCTGGTACGCGGCCTCGCTCATATACGGCATCTTGTCGAAGAGCGCGAAGGCGAAGGCCGCGATCATCAGGATGAAGGCGATGTTCGGCCGCCAGCGCTCCTCCTCCGGATAGAAGCCGTAGATGAACTGCGGGAAGCGCTCGACGATCACGGCCCAGCACGCGCCATTGCCGAGTTCGCGGCACTCGTTGAGGGAGCTCGCAACCCAGACACTGTCGATGAAGGCCCACTGGATGATGCCGGGGATGAGATAGAGGATAATCGCCAGCAGGATGACCGTGACGGCCGAGTTCACGGGGCCGCGGAAGAGGTTTTCCTTCAGCCAGCCCACCGGGCCGGTGGAGTTTGCCGGCGGGGGGGAGGCTGCGATCGGGCCGCTTGCCACATAGGCGACGTTGGAGGTGGTCTCGCTCATGGCTCAGGCCCCCTGCGGACGAATGCGGTGGAAGAAGGTGAGGTTCGGGCGGGCGCCGAACATCGTGTAGCCGAAGATCGCGAGGCGGATGGCCGCGCCACCAGCGACGATGAGCACAAAGCTCAGGCTGTCCGTCAGCGCGGCGAAGGGGAAGCCGACCAGGAGCGCGAAGACGAAGAACAGGAATTCGAGCGCCACCATGTCGATGAACCGCGCGTTCTTGAACAGGCAGGTCGCGAGCGCGGCACCCGAGAGCGCGATCATGCCGAGCGCGGTGAACTGCTTGAAGAAGCCCCAGTCCCAGTAGCTTGGCCTTAGCTCGCTCGCCCCCTCGATGAACACGTAGTTGACGAGGAGAGCGATCCAGATCGCGTAGAACAGCACGAAGAGGTTCAGGAAGCCGCGGATGCCGTAGTTGTCGTGCATCACGGCGTCACCCTTCTTGAGCTGCTCCCAGCGGCCCGTGGCGCTGCCGAAGAAGCTCAGCACGCTGAAGCCCATCCCGGTGGCGGAGGTGCGCTCAACGAGCTTGGTGTTCTCGTTGTAGAGGTTCATCACGCCAGCGATGCTGAGCGAGAAGGTGAGGTACGCCGCCATGCCAAGGAAGAGGGTCTCGAACTCCCGGCCGGTCTGGTTGAGCGTGATGCCCATCAGCGTGCCGGTGATGTCCATGTACCCGATCAGCAGCGCGAGGGAGCTGTTCTTGGTGAGGTTCAGGTACTGCGAGATGAGCGGCGGGATGATCACGCGCAGGGCCTGCGGCAGGATCACGAGGCTCATGGTGCGGCCCGGCTGGAGGCCGAGGGCGAAGGACGCTTCGGTCTGGCCCTTGGAGACCGACTGGATGCCCGCGCGCACGTTCTCGGCAATGAAGGCGCCGGTGTAGAAGGCGAGGGCGAGGGTAAGCGCCACGTAGCTTTCGCGGGCGAAGATGCCGCCCTGGAAGTTGAAGCCCCTGAGCGCCGGAAGCTCCAGCGTGATCGGCCAGCCGGGGACGAAGAGAGCGGTGACGAGGAACATCACGATCGGGGTGAAGACGATCATCGCCGCCTTGATTGGCAGCACCGGCAGCACTTCGCCCGTTGCCTGCTGGCGCGCCTTGGCCCAGCGGCCGAACACGACCGCGCCGACGATACCGGCGAAAAGCGCCGCGATGACGATCCAGGAACCTTCGTTCATGACCGGCATGGGGAAGTAGAAGCCGCGTCCGGTGAAGGCGACGCTGTCCCAGAAGTACATCGTGGCGGCAGGGTCTTCGCCGCGGAACTCGCGGGGCTGGGGCAGCGTGCCGATGATGAGCGCGGAGACAAGCAGGATCTGGATCAGGAGCGGGATGTTCCGCACACCCTCGACATAGACGCCGACGACCGTGCGCAGCATCCAGTTCCGCGAGAGGCGCGCCACGCCGGCGAGGACGCCGATGAGCGTTGCGAGCAGACATCCCACCACGGCGACGAGCCCTGTGTTGAGGATGCCGATGACGGCGGCGCGGGCGTGACTGTCGCGGGACGTGTAGTCCAGCAGGGTCTGGTTGATGTCGTAGCTCGCAGGCGTCCGCATGAACGAGAAGCCGAACTCCTTGCCGAGCGCGGCGAGGTTGGCGAGCACGTTCTGGATCAGCAGATAGCCGAGGGTGAGCACGAGGAAGAGCGCGACGACCTGGATGAAGGACGACCGGTAGCGGCTGTCCGTCCAGAGCATGTCGATGCGGAATGTGGCCTTGGGTGGCTGGTCGATCGCGGTCATGCGTTGGCTCCCTGCCGGGGTTTCCGGCTTTGCGCCGCCCCGTTTTCGGTCTCTGCCCGGCGCCCATGTGCTGCACAGGAAGCCAGGAGTTGCCTTTTTCTGCATCAGCCGCCGCGTGGGTCGCGGGTGGCTTGCGTGGAATCCCTGTTGATTGCGGTGAGTCTTGCCGCTCTAGCAAGCGGATGCAACCGCCGTGCCACTCACGATGGCACCATCAGAATAGAAAAAGGGCGCGCTCCCGGAGGAACGCGCCCGATTAGGCTAGCTGCCGATCAGCGGAACGGCGGAGCGTAGAGGAGGCCGCCTTCGGTCCACTGCGCGTTCAGGCCGCGCGCGAGGCCGATCGGGGTGTCCGGGCCGATGTGCTTGTCGAACAGCTCACCGTAGTTGCCGCCGGCCTCGAGCACCTTGACCGCCCAGTCCTGGGCCAGGCCCAGCTTCGGGCCAAGCTCGCCCTCGGTGCCGAGGAGACGGTTGATCTCCGGATTGTCGCCCGGGGCCGAAGCCATGTCGGCGAGGTTCGCGGAGGTAACGCCATACTCTTCAGCGGCAATGAGCGCGTTGAGGGTCCAGCGCACCACGTCGCCCCACTCATCGTCGCCATGGCGAACGAGCGGACCGAGCGGCTCCTTCGACACGATCTCCGGGAGCACGACATGCGCCGACGGATCTTCGAAGCTGGCACGC
Organism: Pseudomonadota bacterium; assembly: GCA_038528605.1. Lineage (GTDB taxonomy): Bacteria > Pseudomonadota > Alphaproteobacteria > Rhodobacterales > Rhodobacteraceae > Thermohalobaculum. The sequence goes on along the minus strand of JBCBEP010000085.1, from coordinate 10,246 downwards.
GTCGCGGCGAGGCCCGAAGCGTCGGTCGTGTACACGTCGCAGGCACCGGCGAGGTACTTCTGCTGCGCTTCAGCGTTGGTCTCGATCGGCACCGGCTCGTAGCTCATGCCGTTCACGCGGAAGAAGTCGGCAAGGTTGAGCTCGGTGGTCGTGCCGGTCTGGATGCAGACCGTCGCGCCGTCGAGTTCCTTGGCGGAGCTGACGCCGAGCGCGGCCGGCACCATGAAGCCCTGGCCATCGTAGTAGTTCACGCCGACGAAGGTGAACTTGAGGTCCACGTCGCGGGTGAAGGTCCAGGTGGTGTTCCGGGCCAGCATGTCGACCTCGCCCGAGGCGAGGGCGGTGAAGCGCGTCTTGCCGGTGGTCGGGGTGAACTTCACGGCCGTCGGGTCGCCGAAGACAGCGGCGGCCACAGCGCGGCAGACGCCCACATCAAACCCGTCCCACTCGCCATTGGCGTCGGTGAAGGCGAAGCCGGCGATGCCGGTGGAGACACCGCACTGCACGTGGCCCTTGGCCTTCACGTCGTCGAGCGTGGCGGCACCGGCCGTGCCGGCCACGAGGCCAGCGGCGGCAAGAGCGCCGAGAACGATGGAGTTCTTCATTGGTTACCTCTCCTGTCAGGTCTGCCGCCGCCTGCGCGGTCGGCTTAACCGGTATGAACACCGTGGTGCGAACACACACCGCGACGATCCGGCGTATGTGTGGACGAGGCGTCGGGACGGCGTCAACAGCTTCCGGGCGGATCGTGGCGGGATTTGCCCAGCTTTCCGGCAGTAAGGCCCGGTTTCCGCGCGCAACATATCGCTGCCGCCCGAAAAAAGAGCAGCTGGGCGCGGTATGGGCAGCGGAGAGCCGTGGCGGGGATCGCCGCCGCGCCGGCTTGACCTTGGCAGGTGGCCGGGCCAGTTGGCGCGACACATTCATGAAGGAGTGATCGAGGCGATGCAGGACGAGACCCGCGCGACCCATCTGGGCCGCAAGCCAGAAGCGCATGCCGGCACGGTGAACCGGCCCGTCTATCATGCCTCCACGATCCTCTACCCGACCTTCGAGGACTTGAAGGCGAGCCGCAGGGTCCGCTCGGGCGACGGGCTGACCTACGGCATTCACGGCACGCCCAGTACCTTCGCGCTGGAGGAGGCGCTCTGCGAGATGGAGGCGGGTGATGGGGCTGTGGCCGCCGGGTTCCGCACGCGGCTCTGCAATTCGGGGCTGCAGGCCGTGACGGCGCCGATGCTGGCCGTGGCGGGGGCGGGCGACCATGTGCTGGTGCCCGACAATGCCTACGGGCCGAGCCGGACCTTTTCCGACGGCACGTTCAGGCGCATGGGAGTGGAGACGAGCTTCTACGACCCGCTGATCGGCGGCGGCATCCGGGAGCTTTTGCGGCCGAACACGAAGCTTGTTCTAGTGGAGAGCCCGGGTTCCTGGACCTTCGAGGTGCCGGATATTCCCGCCATCGCCGAGGAGGCGCACAAGGCCGGCGCCCTCGTGATGATGGACAATACCTGGGCCTCGCCGCTCTACTACAAGGCCTTCGAGCATGGCTGCGATATCTCGATCCAGGCGGTCACGAAATATGTGGCGGGGCATTCCGATCTGCTGATGGGCTCGGTCACGGCCACGAAGGAGGCCTATGACCGCTATATCCAGCCGCTCTGGCAGCATCTGGGGCTCTGCGCGAGCCCGGACGATGCGTTCCTGGCGATGCGGGGGCTGCGGACGATGCCGACGCGGCTGAAGGCGCATTGGGCGGCGGGGCTGGAGGTCGGCGAGTGGCTGATGGGGCGGCCGGAGGTGGCCGAGGTGATCCACCCCGCGATGCCGCACGACCCGGGCCATGCGCTGTGGAAGCGGGATTTCCTCGGCGCCTCATCGCTTTTCGGCTTCGTGCTGGACGAGCGGTACCGGGGGGACTCAGTGATGAGCGCGCTGCTCGACGAGCTCGAGCTTTTCGGGATGGGTTTCTCCTGGGGCGGGTTCGAGAGCTTGCTGATCCCGGTCTATCCGGACCGCCTGCGCACGGCGACGCCCTGGCCGAAGCCCGGGCGGCCGGGGGGGCAGGTGATGCGGATCCATGTGGGGCTGGAGGCGACGAGCGACCTGATCGCGGATCTGGACGCGGCCTTCGCGCGGATGCGCCGCGCCGCCGGCTGAGAGCGCGGCGCGTTGGGCATGCTGCGGGCCGGCGGATGCCCGGCCTGCTCGCCGTGCGGCCCTGCGGCCGCCCGGCATCCGCGGCCGCCCACCCGCCAGCCCGCAGCGAGGGGGCCTTAGTGGCGGATTTCGAAGCGGGTGATGTCCGGATCGTCCGCCGCGTCGGCGGCCACGTGGTCGACGATGGCGGAGGGCGGGCCCTGGTGGCATTCACGCATGAGGGCATCGACTGCGACGGACGGACCGGCCACGAGGGCGCTGACGCTGCCATCGGTCTCGTTGCGGCACCAGCCTGAGAGGCCGAGCGCCTCGGCGCGATCGCGCAGCCAGTAGCGGTAGCCCACACCTTGGACGCGGCCGGTGATGGAGAGGCGGAGGGTCGCGCGGCTCACGCGCCCGCTTCCTTCTTCGGCAACTCCAGGACGAGGCAGGTGGTGGTGCCCGTGGCGTAGAGCTTGCCGGCTGCGTCCTCGAGGCGCGCGTGGCTCACGCCTGTGCGCCGGCCCACATGGTCGATCTCGCCGATGGCGCGCATGGGGCCCGTCTCGGTGCTGGCGGCGCGGAGGACGTTCACCTTGAATTCGAGCGTGGTGTAGCCGCGGCCCCGGGGCAGGGCGGTTTGCACGGCGCAGGCGAGCGCGCTGTCGAGCAGCGTGCCGTACCAGCCGCCATGGACCGTGCCGATGGGATTGTAATGCGCGAAGGCGGGCGTGGCTTCGATGACGACACGGCCGTGGCTCGCCTCGATGAAGCGGGCGTTCATGAGGCGCAGGATCGGCGGGGAGGGCAGCCGGCCAGCGGCGATGCCGGCGATGAAATCGAGCCCGCTCATGGTGCCGAGATCGGCAGGGGTGAGCAGATCGTCGACGCTCTCGGGCCAGAACGGGGCGGGTCTGTCGCTCATCGCGGGTGTCTCCCCTGAAGCGCGCGTGCCGCTACCGGAGTGGCGCGGCCCTTGCCGTGGTCACCACCGTGTCGCGCTGCCTGCGGCGGCGCGGCCGGCGGGCGATGCGGTGGCACAGGAGCGAGAGGAGGGCAAGCGTGGCGAGGCCGGCGGCGAGACGCGTCTTCGTGAGCCAGTCCGGCGGCGTGATGGCCGGCAGGAGCGGGAGACTGACGAGCCCGGGCGAGCCGCCCCCGGCCCCGCCTGCGCGGGTGGGGAAGCTGCCGGGATCCTCGCGCTCGGCGTAGCCAGGCGGCGGGGTGGGGCGATCGCCGATCCGGCCTTCGCCGGGCAGCGTGCCGACCCCGCCCGGGCGCTGGGCGCCGGTGGGGCGCTCCTGGCTGTGGTGGCGGACGCGGGGGAGGGACGTGTCGGCGCGCACGGTCTCCTGCTCGAGCCCGGCGGCGGGTGTTCCCCGGGGGGGCGCGGGTGCCTCGGCGCGGCGACCATGGGGGGTGAGGCCGGTGGGCGTGGTGGCGCCGCCCGGGCTGGCGCCGAGGCCGCGCCGCGCGGCGATGCTCCCGGCATCCCCGGCCGGGCGGCGGGCGGGCGAACTGACGCTGGGAAGCGGCTGCCCTGCCGGGGGCGCGGGGGCGGCGACGGCGCCTGCCCGCGTGCCGGCGACCACCGGTGCCTGAGCGTCGGGCGCCGCGGCGCGTTCGGCGCGAAGGGCCGCCAGCGTCGCCGCATCCGCCGCGCCGGTGACGCTCAGGCCGCGGTCGCGCTGCCAGGCTTCGATGGCGGCGGCGGTGCGGGGGCCGGCGAGACCGTCCGCCGGGCCGGCATCGTAGCCGAGTTCGTTGAGAGCGGCCTGGAGCTCGGCGATGGCTTCACGGTCCGGCGCCGCGGCCTGCTGTGCGATGGCCGGGGCTGGCGCGAGAAGCGGCGGGGCGACCGATGAGAGGGCGAGGGCGAGGGCGGCGAGGGCAGGCGCGAGACGACGCGGCGCGCGCGAGGGCCGCGCCACGACGCTCCCGTCTCGCCCCGCCCGATCCACGCCCGGCGCCATGCCAGCCGGCTCACGCATGCGCACCCCATGATCCCATCACCAAGCCGCAGTATGCCCGTGCCAGCCGATCCGGGGCAAGCGGCGGCTTCAGACGGCCAAATAGGTCCGCCGCAGCGCCTCGTCGGCCATGAGGCTCGCGAAGGCGCCGGCGAAGCGGACGCGGCCACTGTCGAGCACCACGGCCGTGTCGGCCACGGCTTCGGCGAAGGCGAGGTTCTGCTCGGAGAGGACGACGGCGAGCCCCTCCGCCTTGAGGCGCCGGATGGTCGCCGCCATCTCGGCGACGATGACGGGCGCGATGCCTTCGGAGGGTTCGTCGAGCAGCACGCAGGCGGGGTTGCCCATGAGGGTGCGGGCGATGCTGAGCATCTGCTGCTCCCCGCCGGAAAGCGCCTTGCCGCGGTTCTCCGCCCGCTCGGCGAGGTTGGGGAAGAGCTCGAAGAGCATCTCCTCGGTCCAGCTCGGGGCGCCGTCGCGGGCGGGCTGGCGGCCGACCTCGAGATTCTCCCGCACGGTGAGATCGGTGAAGATGCGGCGTTCTTCGGGCACGTAGCCGAGCCCCGAGCGGGCGACGCGATGGGCGGGCCAGCCGGTGATGTCGTCGCCTGCGAAGCGGACGCGGCCCGCGCGGGGGCGGAGGAGCTGCATGGTGGCGCGCATGGTGGTGGTCTTGCCCGCGCCGTTGCGGCCGAGAAGGGCGAGCACCTCGCCGGGTGCGACCGCGAGGGAGACGTCGTCGAGGATCTGCGCCTTGCCGTAGAAGGCGGCGATGCCCTCGAGCGTGAGGAGCGGCTCAGCCATGCGCACCCTCCACCCCGCCGCCGAGATAGACGGCCTGCACCCTCGGGTCGGCCCGCACGCTCTCGGCATCGCCCTCGGCGATGAGCTTGCCGCGGTTGAGGACGAGGATGCGGTCCGCATGGCCGAAGACCACGTCCATGTCGTGCTCGGTGAAGAGGACGCTGATGCCGCGCTCGGCGACCGTGTAGTCGACAAGCGACATGAGGGCGGCCCGCTCGGCCGGCGCCATGCCGGCGGTGGGCTCGTCCATGAGCAGGAGCTTCGGCGCGCCGGCGAGGGCGACGGCAAGCTCGAGGCGCTTGAGGTCGCCATAGGCGAGGATGGCGGCATGGCGCTCGGCCTGGGCCGCCATGCCGACGCGGGCGAGTAGCGCTTCGGCCTCGTCGCGGTGCTGGCGGCTGGCCAGCGCGGCGAGCGCGAAGAGGCCGTGATAGTGGCTCATGAGCGCCATCTGCACGTTCTCGACCACGGTCATGGAGGGGTAGGTGGCGGTGGTCTGGAAGGTGCGGCCGACACCGCGGCGCCAGATGGCGCGCGGGCCGAGGCCGGTGATGCGCTGGCCCTCGAGCCGGACCTCGCCGGCGGTGGGTTTGAGCTGGCCCATGAGCATGTTGAAGCAGGTGGATTTGCCCGCACCGTTCGGACCGATGATCGCGAGCTTCTCGCCGGCGGCGAGGGAGAACGACACGTCGTCCACCGCCGCGAGCGCGCCGAAGCGCTTGGTGAGGCCTTCAGCTTCGAGAACGGGCGTGCTCATTCTGCCCCTCCGGATTGCCCGACCCCGATGCGCGCCGCCCGGACGTCGGCTCCCGCCCGCCCACCCCCGCCGCCGCCCGGGCGCCGCGCATCGGGGTCGGGCAGGACGCCTAGACGCTCGAGCCCCTTGCGGGCGGAGCCGACGATGCCTTCGGGGGCGAGGATGACGACGCCGATGACCGAGAGGCCGAGGACAAGGCGCCAATAGTCGAACCGGGTCAGCCAGTCCTCGATCAGGGTGAAGGACGCGGCGCCGACAACGGGGCCCGCCAGCGTCTTCACGCCGCCGAGGAAGACCACGATCAGCGCGTCGAAGCTGCGGGCGATCTCGAGCTCGTTGGGAAAGATCGAGCCCTTGGAGAAGACGAAGAGCCCGCCGGCCGTGCCGGCCATGACGCCCGCGAAGGCGAAGGCCGCCCACTGGATGCGCTTGGTATCGATGCCCGTGGCCTCCGCCCGGCGCTGGCTGTCGCGCGCGGCCCGCAGGGTGTAGCCAAAGGGGCTGTGGGCGGCGTGGCGGAGGACGAGGATGCCGCCCCCGGCGAGAACGAGCGTGAGATAGTAGAACACCATCGTGTCCTTCGCCCATTGCGAGGGCCAGATGCCGATCAGCCCGTCATCGCCCCCGGTCACCTCGATCCACTGGAACGCCAGCGACCAGAGGAGCTGGGCGAAGGCGAGGGTGAGCATGGCGAAGTAGACGCCGGTGAGCCGCAGACAGAACCAGCCGACGGCGAGCGCGAGAAGGCCCGCGCCGAGGGGGGCGAGGAGGAAGGCGAGCTCCATCGGCGCATCGGCATAGGTGACGGCGAGGGCCGCCGCATAGGCGCCGCCCCCGAAATAGGCGGCGTGGCCGAAGCTCACCAGCCCGCCGAGGCCGAGGATGAAGTGGAGCGAGGCGGCGAAGAGGCAGAAGATCAGCACATCCGTCGCCAGCACCAGCGCGAACTTGGAACCGACGAGCGGCAGGATCGCGAGGGCGAGGAGGATTGCGCCGATCGCAGCCTTCGTGACCGGTCTCGCGGGACGGAGGGGGCGCTCGGGCTCGCCTACCTGGCCATGCTCGCCCGCCACTTCCTCGCGCCCGAAAAGGCCGTAGGGCTTCACCATCAGCACCAGGCCCATGACGACGAACATGAGCACGAGCGTCGACTCGGGCAGGTAGGTGACGCCGAGGACGTTGAGGACGGAGATGAGCACGGCCGCCACGAAGGCGCCGGGCAGGCTGCCCATCCCGCCGACCACCACCACCACAAAGGCGGCGGCGAGGATGTTGAAGTCGATCAGCAGGTCCGCGCCGCCCTTCGGCAGCTGCAACGCGCCGCCGAGGCCCGCGAGCGCGGAGCCGAGGAAGAAGACGCCGGTGAAGAGCCAGGCCTGGTTGACGCCTAGGGCGCCGACCATCTCCCGGTCCTGCGTCGCCGCACGCACCAGCACGCCGAGGCGCGTGCGCCGGATCAGGTACCAGAGGGCGAGGCAGACCACGGGGGTGATGGCGATGAGGGCGAGATCGTATTGCGGGATCGGCTCGCCCAGGATGCGCACGATACCGTCGAGGCCCGGGGCGCGGGGGCCGAGCCGGTCCTCCGGCCCGAAGACCATCAGCGCGAGGTCCTGGATCACGAGGATCACGCCGAAGGTGGCGACAAGCTGGAAGAGCTCGGGCGCGCGGTAGACGGGGCGTAGCACCAGCAGCTCCACCAGCACGCCGACGAGCCCGGTGAGCAGCCCCGCCATCAGCATCGCCACCCAGAAGCCGAGCCAGCCCTCCATCAGCGCATAGAGCTCGATGCCGAAATAGGCGCCGAGCATGTAGAAGGAGCCGTGGGCGAAGTTCACGATGCGTGTGACGCCGAAGATGAGGCTGAGCCCGGAGGCCACCAGGAACAGCGCGCAGGCATTGGCGAGGCCGGTGATGAGCTGGGCGATGAAGAGTTCCATGAATGTCGCCGCCCTTCACGTCTCGCCCTGCCCGCGCCAGCATCGGAGCGTGCTGCGCCGCGGTCAATCCGCCAAACGGCATGCGGGCCGATCGCGCTGCATCCGCTTTGCGTGAAATCCACCATCCACGGGCGGTCGGCGGTTGCCTTTGGGGCAGATGCGATGGAACGCTGACCCCGGGCGGTGGTGATGGAGGGCGTGCTGTGCGGTTTCTTGCTTCGGTCGCTGTTGTGGTGCTTGCCCTCGCGACGCTCCCGGCGACGGGCGCGGTGCTCTACGACAGCGGGGTGACGTTTGCGAATGCTTCGGGGGCGAGCGGGGCGGATGCGGCCAACAGTACCGAGCAGGCCAATCGCGTGCCGGTGCCGGCGGGGTCGGTGCTCACCGGGATCTCGTTTATCGGGCGGTACTTCCCGAACAGCGCGGTGCCACCCGCGAGCGATGCCTTCACGCTGCGGCTTTACGCCGATGCGCCGGCTGGCGGGCCGCAGAACGACCCCTTCGCCGAAGTGGCGCTCACCACGACGCGGGTGATCGAGCGGATGCCGCCGGCGGGGGGCGGGGCGTTCTACTCCTACGAGGCCACCTTCGCCGGCATTCTGCTCGAGGACCCGGCCGTCTGGGTCAGCGTTCAGAACGATACCGCGCCGGGGCAGGACAACCTCTGGGGCTGGGCATCCGGGTCGGGCGCCACGTCGCTCCTGCGCACCACGCGGCGCCGGGGCGCGGGTGTGCCGGACCCATGGGGGCCTTCTGGCGCTGGATTCCGGGCGCTGGCACTGGAGGGCGCGCCGCCGCCGGTGCCGCTGCCCGCCTCCGGGCTGTTGTTGGCGGGGCTCGTGGCTTTCGGGCTTACGGCCGACGCGTTGGGCGGGCGGTGGCGAGGGCGCGGCCGCGCTTCCCCTCGCGCATGAACACGTAGAGGCCCGCGCCGGTGATGAGCGCGCTGCCGATCGTGGCCGCGGTGCCCGGAAGCTCGCCGAAGATCGCGAAGCCCCAAAAGAGCGAGAGGGGGACAAGCACGTATTCGAAGGGCGCGACCGTGGCCGCGGGTGCCGAGCGGTAGGCCTGGCTCAGCGTGTAGCCGATGAAGCCCGCGGCGACGCCAAGCCCGCCGATCAGCGCGAGATCCCCCTGCTCGGGGATGATCCAGGGGCGGAGGAGAAAGCGCAGGCTCTCGTTCTCCACGCCCTCCGCGAAGCGGCCGTCGCCCGCGATGACGCCGAAGAGGATGCTGACGCAGAGAAATGTCGACTGGATGTAGATCGCCATCGCCGCGGCGGGGGCATGCACGCCGAGCCGCCGGGTGAGGATCTGCATGCCGGCATAGGCGACGGCGGAGCCGAGGGGCAGGAGCAGGAACCAGCGGTTGACGCCCTCGGGGCCCGCGGTGCCGAACCCCTCCCACGGACGCATCATCACGAGGACGCCGAGGAAGCCCACGGCCACGGCGCTGAGCCGCCTTGGCCCCACCGGCTCGCCAAGGAGCGGGATGGCGAGGAGGGTGATGACGAGCGGGGCGATGAAAAAAAGCGCCGTCGCCTCCGCCAGCGGCATCACCACCACGGCTGCGTAGAACAGCATGTTGGCGAGCACCACCAGCAGCCCCCGGGTGAGGTGGAGCAGCGGTGTCCGGGTGCGCAGGCGCCTGAGCCCCCCTTCGAACTGCAGGAACGTGAAGGTGAAGGGCAGGGCGAGGAGCGAGCGGAAGAAGACGATCTGGTGGAGCGGATAGTCGCCGGAGAGCGCCTTGATCAGCATGTCGTTGATCGAGATGCAGAAGGCGCCCAGCAGCATGCAGCCGATGGCGAAGCGGGCATCCGCCTCGGTGCTGCCTGGGGTCTGCATGCCGTCCCGCCCTTTCCTGCCGCGCCGCGCCTTGCCGCAGGATGGCAGAGGGGGCGGGGCGGTGCGAGCCTGGATGCGACGCCGCCCGTCGGCCCGCCGTTGCAGAACCTGCCTGCAACTGTGAGCTGCAACACAGGGGGTGACGGCAACCATAGGTAACTTTGCTGGTTAACGGGTGGGTGCTCGGCTGCGGGAGGCGGACATGAAGACGCTGAGGAAGACCGGGGTCAAATTCGACGAACGGTATTTCGACGGAGAGATCCTGCAGGCGATGGCCGCGGGCATGCTGTGCCCCGGGCGCGCCGCGAGCCCGGGCGCGCTGCCCAGCGTCCTCCTCGGAGTGCCGGTGCCGGAGGATCCGCGCACGGCCTTTCGCGAGGCGTGGCGCGACCTTGCCGACAGTCCGCGCCTGGCGATGCGGCTCGGCGGGGCTGGGCGGGAACAGGAGACGCTCTTCGCCGAGGCGATGCGCCGGCAGTGGCAGGGCGCTGCCGGGATGGATGGCGACTGCCCGCCGATACGCCATGAGGTGGCGACCCTCGACGATGGCGCGCTGGAGCACCGGATCGACGGCGTTCCGGTGCTGCGCCTCGCGGCAATGTGGCCAGGCGGGCCCGAGGGCCGGGCGGCGTTCTCGGAACGGATCGGCTTTATCGTCGCCCATGCACGGCTTTCGGTCGATGCGCTGGTGCTGGTCGCGGCGTCTGGCGGGGCCGATGTGCCGGTGCTGGCGGCGGCGCGGGCCGAGACCGTGCGTTTCGTGACGCAGCAATACGCAGGCGCCATTC
>JBCBEP010000084.1:0-14551 GCA_038528605.1 Pseudomonadota bacterium | reverse complement strand
GGTGAGCGTCTCGAGCACCGCTTCCCAGGCGCGGAAGCCCGGATGATTGCTGCCGCCCTCGGGCATGCTGGCCTTCGCGCGGGCGAGGCGCTGGCCGGCTTCGGCCTGGAGGCGGGTGAAGGCATCGTCGCCGGCCTCCTTCGCAGCGGCAGCGGCGGTGAGGAAGACGAGGGTGCGTTCCCAGTCGGTCAGCGGTGCGGTGACCCGCCCGGCGGCGGCGATGAGGGGGGCGGCTGTTGCAAGCGCTTCGGCGGCAAGCGCCGCCTGGCTTTCGCCGTCCACCGCGACACGGCCCTGCTGGAGACGCAGGCGCACATACCGCAGCGCGACGTCGAGACCGGCCTCCGGCTCGCTGAGCGCGAGGGCATCGCTCAGTGTCGCGACGGCGTGCGCGATGTGGCGCCGTTCCTCGGCCGGTGTGGGCTGGCGGCCGAGATAGCGGCCATCCGCACCGCGCGGGCGGGTGACCGCCTCGAACGCGCCCACATAGGCCTCCACCGCTGCGAGTGGCCCGGCCCGCAGCGTGTCGGCAGCGAAAGTCAGCCCGTCGAGGGCAGGCCGGGCGCTGTGGGCTACGAAGTCCACCGCCACGCCCGCCCAGCGGCTGTGATTGCCCGGCAGCCGCTCGCCAGTGGTGAACCAGAGCTCGGTCTGCTTGTCCGGTGCTGCGCGGGCGATGCTGGCCATCAGCCCGTAGGCCTTGACGACCGTGCGCCCGAAGCCGCGCCGCGCATCCCCGCTCATGGCGGCCGGGGTCTCGGCAAGGAGCGCATCCTCGTGGTCGGCCAGCAGGTCGGCTGCGCTGCGGAGGTGCAGGGCTGGGCCGGCGAGCACTGCCCCGACCCGCTTCTTCCGCGCCCGTGTCTCGAGGAACTTGCCGGGCGTCTTCGTGAAATGGGCGCTGCCGGCGCCGAGATCGTCGAGGCGTTCCACGAGGTGGGGATGGATGAAGTGGTTGGACTGGGCGAGCATCGGCTCGAGCCCGGTCTCCTCCACGCGGGCGCCGCCCTCGTCCTCCGCCCGGCCATTGAGCTCGATGCGCAGGCTCCGCCCATTGGCCGCGTCGGAGACGAGGATGGTCCAGGAAGCGAAGTGTTTCGTCTCCTTGGCGATCCGCACGGCATCGCCAAGGGTCTTCGCCTCGCGCAGGATGCGCTGCTGCAGAAAGGGGGCGATCGTTCGGTTCTCGCCCGGCCTGCCGGTGGAGAAGGTGGTGGTGGACATCTGGTGGAGCGAGCAGGCGATGCCCGCCTCGTTCACGCCGGAGATGCCGCCGGGATAGATCAGCCCCGCCGTGCCGAGGGCGGCATAGCGGAAGCGGATGCGCGGATCATGCGGCCCGCGCTCGTCGACGAGATGGACCACGGGGTGACGGTTCCAGGTGAAGAAGGCGCCGTCGAAGCTGCGGCCGTGCAGCCCCACGCCGTCGGCCGACCGGTCCGGGGCTACCGCGAAGCCCGTGCAGCCCTGGCCCACGCGGAACCGGCCGAGGTGGAGGCCGATCAGTCCGATCAGCGTGGCCGGCGGGGAGTCGTCGAGCGCGTCGGGGTTTGCGCCCGCATAGCGGCGGAGCGCGCTCTTCACCTGCCGGATGATGCGCTTCAGTTCGCGAATGTCGCCGAGTGCATGGCTTGCGCGCGTGATGAAGCCCGTGGCGAGGTTGCCGGCCTCGATGGCGAGGCATGCCATGCGGATGTCGTTGGTGGAGAAGGGCGAGGCGAAGCCCGCTGCCAGCGCGCCCTGGCGGAAGCCGAGCTCAAGCTGGCGGATACCGTCCTGCAGTTCCCCGGGGCTTGCGGTGTGGATGCCCTCCACAAAGTCGAAGAAGAGCGCGCGGGCGGCAATGTCCGCCGCCGCGCCGCCAGCATCGGTATCGACGCGGATGGTGTCGACGATCTCGCGCACCACGCCGTCCTCGATCTCACGCGCGAGCAGCACGCCCTGATCGAAGGCGAGCGTGGGGAAGGGGCCTTTCTGGAGGAGGACGGAGAAGGCCTTCCCGGTCTCGCTCACCTTCCAGGTTTCTAGCCGGCTGCGCCCGCCTGGCGCGTCGCGTTCCGAGATCTTCGAGACGGGCATGGGGCCCCCCGATACAGCTGTCCTAATGACAGACAACGTAGCGGAGGGCAGGCAGGGCCCAGCGTCAAAAGGCCGGGCTCACCGTCAAAGCGGATTTCGTCTCCCGTTCACGCATCGGCGCCCTTCAGCCGCGCGACCTCGGCTTCGAGCTCGGCGATCCGGTCCGTGAGCTTGGTGCTGGCGGCTTCGAACTCGGCCAGCGTGAAGCGCTCGGTGATGTGCTGAGGACAGTTCCAGTCGAACCCCTCCACATCGATCAGCATGCCGCGCTCCACCTTCGCGCGGTAGCCGGGGAGGGCGAGCTGCTCGAGCACTGCCGGGTCTTCCGTCGCGCGCGCATGGCCGAAGATCTTGAGACGGCCGCGCCGGGCATAATCCATCAGAAAGAGCGAGACCCGGTCGTCGCCCTTCAGGTTGCCAAGCGTCACGTATTGCCGGTTTCCCCGGAAATCCGCGAAGCCGAGCTGGCGGGGGCCGAGCACCTTGAGGAACCCTTCCGGGCCGCCGCGGTGCTGGATGTAGGGCCATCCCGTTTCGCTGACGGAGCCGAGATAGAAGCTGTCCCGCGTCCCGATGAAGGCCGCTTCGGCTTCGCCGAGCACGTCGTTGAACGGGTCGCCCCCGTCGGCCCTGGCATACATCGCACGGCTGCCAAGGCGCTCCTGCTCGGCGCGCACGGTGGGGGTGAAGGCGATCTGGGCATAGGCATGGGCCATGGCAACCTCCCTCGGCCTGGTGAGTGCTGTCCGAACGCCCAAGCGACGTCCGGGCCACAAAGATGGCCGCAGGAGGAGGGTGTGCAAAGCGCTTCGTGCGCCATGATATTCGTGCGCCGTAAGCAGCAATCACTGAAAGTGAGCCACTATTCCGCCGCTTCACTCCCGGCCGCTGCCGCGTCCCCCTCTCCGGTCGACGGTACCAGCACGTAGTCGCTCCCGTCCTGCCGAAGCTCGGCGATGCGCAGTGCCTCGGTCCCTTCCTCCTGGAAGAGCAGGCGGGAGAGCGGATTGATGAAATAGGTCTCCACCCGGTTGCCGATGCCGCGTCCGCCATCGTTGAGCTCCGTGGTGCAGAGCTCCAGAAGCTGGTTCTGCGCATAGTCCTCGAGCGTCACCGTCACACCGTGGATCTCTTGCACGGCGGCGATCACCCGACGCAGCACACCCTCAAAGATCACGGTGGCGGAGCGGGGATTGATGAACTCGAACGGCACGATGTTCTGCCCGATACGGTTCATCAGCTCCGGCCGGCGCAGCTCGGTCTTGAAGTGGTGGCTGACCGCATCGATCAGCTTCTTCTCCACCATGTCCGGGCTGTCCGACGGCAGGATCACCTGGCCGGCATTGGACGACTTGTCCGAGCCCTGCATGCCCACATTCGAGGTGAAGATGATCAGCGCCTCGGAGAAATACCCCGTCTCACCGCGCGTGTCCGACAAGCGCCCGTCGTCGAGGATCTGGAGGAAGGCGTCGAGGATCCGCGGGTGGCCCTTCTCGACCTCGTCGAAGAGGAAGACGGAGAACGGCCGCTTGCGCACGGCATTGACAAGCTCGCCCCCGTCCTCGTGCCCGGGCGCGCCCGGCGGCGGGCCGATGAGGCGGCCGATGGACTGTTCGTTCATGAACTCCGACATGTCGAAGCGCTGCATCGCTGTCTCGTCGCCGAAGAGCACCTCGGTCACGGCCTTGGCGAGCTCGGTTTTGCCGGTGCCGGTGGGCCCGACGAAGAAGAGGAGGCCGCGCGGGCGCCCGCCCCGGCGCGAGGTATGCGCGCCCGAGAGGCCCATGATGGAGCGCACCAGAATGTCGTAGGTGCGTTCCACGGCCCGGCCCTGACCCTTCACGCGCTGTTCGATAAGCGGCTTCGCGCCGCGCACCCGGCTGCGCATCACCGTGGAGGTCCAGGGATCGCGCGCCGTGCCGATGAAATAGCTGCGCATCGCCTCGCCGAGCCCGTCGAGCCCGCGGCCGGTGTTTCTGGCCAGCCGCGCGATGCGCTCGAGATCTTTGAGCTGCATCCCCTCGCAGCGCACCGCGACCTGCTCGAGGCGCTTGGCGCGCTCCTCGGGCTCAACGCCGCCGGTCATGTCCTCGGTCAGATAGTCGAGATAGGTTGCCCGGTCCGCGAGGTCCGGCATGCCGATGATGAGGTCGCGCACGCCAGGGTTATGCGTGGCGAACCACTCCGGAATGTCGCCGGGCCGCTCCACGATCCAGATCACCGGGTTCTGCGGCGGCCAGTCCCACCCTTTCTGTGGGCGTGCGGGCGGCGGGGTGCGCGAGAGCCTGTCCATCGCCACGAAGAGCTTGTCGGCCTCCTCCGGCGCGGTGCGCAGGGTGGCGGAGGCATAGTCGATCATCAGCGCGACCGAGAGCCGGCCTTCGAGCGCGACGCGCGTGGCGAGCGCCTCAAGCGCGGCGGGTGTCTCGGCCTTCGTACCCATCTCGATGCCGCATTTCGACAGCACATCTGCGTAACGCGTGTCGCACCCCTCGTGCAGGCGCAGCCCCTCTACCGGATCGTGGACGAGCAGGGCGCCCACCCGGCGGCGGCGAAGGATGTGCCAGAGCGTCGCCTCGAAGCTCAGAAACCCGACCCCGTCCGGCCCCGCTGCGGGGTATAGATCCCGGACATTGCCGGACAGCACGAAATGCGAGCGGATCGCGACGCCCGAGGAAAGCTCCTCGTACCACGCGGGGGGCGTGTGTTCGCGCGTGGCGTTCGGTGCTGTGGAATGATCTTGCAAGGTCGTCTCCCTTTCCCGCCTCTCGTGGGGCGCAGCCAACAGGGTACGGCGCGCCGGCGCGGCATACCGCCGACACTGAGTGCCTTACGCTCAAGCTTCGGTTTCCTCGGCGCCCGAAAAAGCGCGGTGAAGACGAGGTGACAGCGGCGCATGGCCTAAATTGGGCGAAACCGCGTCAGGACAGGACAGGTTCTGGGGAGGGCTAAAATGTGAAGCGCCGCCCCCGTGGAGGAGGCGGCGCCGCGAGTCCTTAAGTGTCGGCGAAGACTAGGCGAACCACCAGCGCTCGACGAGCTTGTGGCCGTCCATATCCCAGTTCGAGGCCATGTTCGGGCCGTGGTCGAGCTTCGTCGACCGGGCGAACACATAGCTCGAGAACATCGGGATGACCGAGCCGCCATCGTCGCGCAGGATGCGCTGCATCTCGCCGTACATCTCGCCGCGCTTGGCCGGGTCGAGTTCCGCGCGCGCCTCGGTGAGAAGCTTGTCGAAGCCTTCGTTCGACCAGAAGGCCTCGTTCCAGTCCGCGCCGGACTGGTAGACCTGGCTGAACATCCAGTCCTCGGTCGGCCGGCCACCCCAGTAGGAGCCGACCCAGCCCTTCTTCATCCACACGTTGGACCAGTAGCCATCTGCCGGCTCGCGCACGACATTGATGGTGATGCCCGCCGGAGCTGCGTTCTCGGCATAGAGCGTGCCGGCATCCACCGCGCCCGCGAAGGCCGCTTCGGACATATGGAGATCCACCGAGAGGCTATCGAGCCCCGCCTGCTTGAGATGGAATTTCGCCTTGTCCGGATCGTAGGCGACCTGCTCGAGATCGGTGTTGAGATAGGTGTTGGCGGGTCCGATCGGGTGGTCGTTGCCGAGCGTGCCGTAGCCGCGGAGGATCTTCTGCAGCAGGTCCTCACGGTCGAGCGCATACTTCAGCGCGCGGCGCACATCCGGGTTGTCGAAGGGCGCGAGGCGCGTGTCCATCGGCAGCGTGAAGTGCTGGTTGCCGTTGGTCTGCTCCACCGCCACGCCCGGGGCGCGCTTCAGCCGCTCAACGGTCTTGAGGTCGACGCGGTCGATCACGTCCACCTCGCCCGTGAGGAGCGCGTTGATGCGGGCGGCAGCGTCCGAGATCGAGAGCTGCTCGACCGCATCGAAATGCGCCCGGTCGCTCTTCCAGTAGTCGGCGAACTTCTCGTAGGTCGAGCGCACGCCCGGCTCGAAGCTCGTGATCTTGTAGGGCCCGCAGCCGATGCCGTTCGACCAGTCGATCTTGCCGTCCGCCGAAGGCAGGATCGGCAGGTGATAGTCCGACATGATGAAGGGGAAGTCCGCGTTCCCGCCCGAGAGCGTGAAAACGACGTTGTCCCCATCCGCCTTGATGTCCTCGATCTGGCCGACGATGCCCGCGGCGGCGGACTTCGCATCGGGCCCACGATGGTAGTTGAGCGAGGCGACCACGTCCTCCGGCGTCACGTCCTTGCCGTTGTGGTAGGTCACGCCCTTGCGGATCTTGAAGACCCACTGCTTAGCGTCCGGCGAGGCTTCCCAGCTCTCGGCAAGCTCGGGCGCCAGTGCGTTGTTCTCGTCGATCTCGGTCAGGTAGTTGCAGTAGGCGAAGGCCTGGCCGATGGTGAAGTCGTTCTCCCAGACGCCGGGGTCCAGGTTGTCGGTGGTCGAGCCATGGGCCCGGCCGATCCGCATCGTCCCGCCCTTCTTGGGCTCGGCCGCGAACGAACGCGGCGCGGAGGCAAGCGCGGCGCCCGCAGCACCGAGCTGCATAAGCCGGCGGCGATTGAAGCTGGTCATGGAAGTCTCCCTGCGGTGGGCAGATCGTAGCCGCCCTGGTTTGGGGTGGAGCGCCGGCACATCCGGCGCCCCCCACAGGAACTATTCAACCAGTGCACGCAGTTCGCAAGCGCGGGGCGCGGACTGGCCTTATCGGGGGCACTAGCCGTCGAGCCAGGCGCCGTCGAAGTGCATCTCGCGGGCCTGATGGCGCTCATAGCCCTTCAACTCCGGAGAATGGTGCAGGTAGAGCTTGCGCCAGTATGGCTGGATGATCACGCCGCTGTCCCGAAGCATGGTCTGCAGCCCCTGCATGATCCCCTGCCGCTTCTCCGCATCGAAGGTGCCGAGCGCTGCGTCGAGGGCCGCGTCGAATTCGGGGTTGGCATAGCCCGTCTCGTTCCACGCTTCGCCCGAGCGGTAAGCGAGCGCCAGCACCTGCACGCCGAGGGGACGGCCGCCCCAATCGGTCGCGGAGAAGGGATAACCCGTCCAGTTGTTCCAGAAGGTCGCCCCGGGAATGACCGTGCGCTTCACGTTCAGCCCGGCAGCGCGCAACTGGCCTGCCACGGCATCCATCGTGGTCCGCTGAAAGTCCCCGTCGATGGAGACGAGATCGAACTCCGTCTCACCATGGCCCGCCGCCTGCAGCGCGGCGACGCCCGCTTCCACGTCATGCGGGGGCGTGCCGATATCCGCGTATTCCGGGTGCATCGGGCCCACATGGTGGTTCTCCGCCACCAGCCCGCGGCCATCGACGCCGAGCGCCATCACGCCCTCGTTCTTCACGATCTGCTGGATCGCACGGCGCACGGCCACGTCGTCATAGGGCGCCGCCTTCACGTTCATGCGCGCCACGATGGTCTGTGCCGTCTCCTTCTCTTTCTTCACGAGCCCCACGGCATCTAGCTGCGCGATGAGATCGGCCGGCGTCTCGTCGTTCACATGCGCGTCCTCGGCCTCGAGCGCGTTGAGCGTCGCCGTCGGGTCCGTGCCGAAATCGATGAACTCGATCGCGTCGAGATGCGCCTCGCCGCCCCACCATGCACCGCTCTCCCGCCGCTTCACGCGCGCTATCACCCCGATCTCGATTTCCTCGAGCTCGAAGGGGCCGGTGCCGATGGGGGCCGTCGCGAGGTCCCCGCCCGCTTCGTCGAAGCTGCGATGCACGATGAGCGCTGGATAATCCGAGAAGGCCGGGATAAGCGAGATGTCCGGCTTGGGCAGGTTGAGCACCACCGTGTGCTCGTCGACGATCTCCGCCGCGCCCTCCGCAAGCTGCCCCGTCTCCGCGTCGATCAGCGAGGCCATGGCCGTGGCCATGGAGTTGCCTTCCACGCCCTTGTCGCACCAGCGGGCGATGTTGAAGACGACATCCTCCGCCGTGAAGGCGTCCCCGTTCGTCCAGGTCACGCCCTGGCGGAGTTTCAGGGTATAGGTGCGGGCATCTTCGCTCACCTCCCAGCTCTCGAGGAGCTGGGGCGAGAAGGTGAAGTCCGGCTCCCAACGCACCAGCGTCTCGCAGAACTGGCGGGCGACATTGGCCATCTCCGGCCAGTCGTACTTCCGCGGGTCGGCGATGTTCTTGATCAGCATCGCGACGCGCAGGGTGCCGCCCTGTACCGGCGTGCCCTCATCGGCCCGCGCTGGCGCCGGCAGCCCCAGCATACCGTAGGCGCCCGTCGCGCTCGCGCCCAGCACGCTCGCGAGGGCCACGAACTCGCGCCGGTCCATCCGCCCCGCCCGGGCCTCCGCCGCCAATGCCTCAAGGGCCCCCGCGCGGGGGGCGTTCGGGTTCATGACCATGGGGATGCCTCGCTTTCTGCGATGAGCCCGCGAGGATGCCCGCGGGCAGGTGCCCGGCGCGCCGCAATACGCGCCGGGGTCCGTCACGAGGCCAAGTAGGGCCTCATAGCGTGCGTTCGACCATCATCTTCTTGATCTCCGCGATCGCTTTCGCGGGGTTCAGGCCCTTCGGGCAGGTCGACGCGCAGTTCATGATGGTGTGGCAGCGATAGAGCCGGAACGGGTCCTCGAGATTGTCGAGCCGCTCGCCCGTCGCCTCGTCCCTGCTGTCGATGATCCAGCGATAGGCATGAAGCAGCGTGGCCGGGCCCAGATACCGGTCCCCGTTCCACCAGTAGCTGGGGCAGGAGGTGGAGCAGCAGGCGCACATGACACACTCGTAGAGCCCGTCTAGCTTCTCCCGGTCGGCCTCGGACTGGCGCCACTCCTTCTCCGGCGTCGGCGTCTTGGTCTCGAGCCAGGGCTTGATGCTCGCATGCTGCGCGTACCAGTGCGTGAGGTCCGGCACGAGGTCCTTCACCACGGGCATGTGGGGCAGGGGGTAGATCTTCACCGGCCCCTGGATCTCATCCATGCCCTTCAGGCAGGCCAGCGTGTTCGTCCCGTCGATGTTCATGGCGCAGGAGCCGCAAATCCCTTCGCGGCAGGAGCGGCGGAAGGTCAGCGTCGGGTCGACCTCGTTCTTGATCTTGATGATCGCGTCCAGAACCATCGGGCCGCAATCGGCGAGGTCGATGGTGTAGCTGTCCACGCGCGGGTTGTCGCCCGTATCCGGGTCCCAGCGGTAGACACGGAACTCGCGCGGGTCCTTCGCGCCGTCGGGCTTCGGCCAGGTCTTGCCGACCTTGATCTGGCTGTTCTTGGGCAGGGCGAGCTCGACCATGGGGACGCTCCTTCAGTCTTTGGCGTGATCGACCGGGCGGACGAGCCCGGTGTTGTGGGCGTTGCGAAACACGGGCCGATAGCCGTGGTCGCTGAGCACCTGCATCACGTCCTCTTTCCAGAGCGGTGATGCCACATGCTCGATCAGGATTGCACGAGGGTGAAGCGCCGCAGGGGCCTCGCGGAAGAAGGGGATCAGCACCCGGTCCTCCGCGCCCTCCACGTCGATCTTGACTGCGCCGACGGCACGAACGTCACGCTCGTCGAGCACGATGTGAAGAAGGTTCGTCGCCACCTCCACCATATCGTCCGTGCCCGCCACGAGGGACTGGACGCGCTGGCTGAAAGCGCCCGCTTCCGCCTTGTCGTCGAGCGCCGTGCGCAGGAGATCGATCGCCACCGGCGCCCCGGGCGTGCCTGCGCGCGCCATAAGGATGTTGGCCATCAGCGTGTCGTGCATGAAGGGGTCGGGCTCGAAGGCGAGCACGTCCCAGCCCTCCCGCGCCGCCCAGAAGCTGTAGGCCCCGGCATTGGCGCCGATATCGAGGAAGAGACCCTCACGGTCCCCATGGGCTGCGAGAAACGCGAACTCCTCGGCCTGGTACCGGTCCGGCGCCAGCAGCATGAGCCGCGCGCTTTCCGAGCGGGCCGGGTAGAAGCGGATCGGGTAGCCCGCGTAGTGCGCGTCGACCGGGCCGCCGGTCCGCTCGCCAAGCTGCAACGTCACATGCGCCCTGACCGTGGAGCGTAGGATTGGCGCACTGCGCGCGGCGCGGATCAACCGCTCGCCCTTCGCGCCGGGCGCAAAGGTGCCCCAGGGCTCATTCGCGATCTTGGTGCCCGCCGCCTTTGTGCGCAGCTTTCGCATTGCCGGGCGCCGCAGCCGCTTCTCCAGCCGCTTGAAGAACCCCTGCGGCGGCAGCGTTTCCTCCAGCGTGGCGGGGCGCGGGCCAGGGGGCAGGGGGGCGGCGGCCGCGTTCACGGCTTCACCCCGACAAAGAGCCGCTCGCCGCGGTTGAGCGCGTGGTTCGAGACATCCGGCTCTTCGGCCACGAACTGCTCGAGCTCGAAGCCCGCCGCGCGAATGCGGTCCCGCACGTCCCGGCCATAGAAGCGCAGATGGTCGGGGTCGCCGTAATAGCGCTTCGCCTCCCGCTCCGGCAGGCGGCCGAGCTCCAGCGTCTCGTCCCACCCCTCGATGATCGGCAGGCTCAGCACCGCACGCCCGCCGGGGCGGAGCACCCGGAAGAGCTCCGCCAGCGCCGCCTTGTCGTCCACATGCTCGAGCACGTGGTGCGCGATGATCATGTCCCGGTCCTCGGCGGGCAGGTTCATCGCCGTGATGTCGAGCTGCCGGTCGAACCGGTCGTTGAGGTCGGCGGTTTCGTAAAGGCAGCCCGCGGCGCGCGCGATGTCCCGCATCCACGGCTCGGCGGCGAAATGCAGGATGCGAAGCCCCGGGCGCAGCGGCAGCGTGCGCTTCAGCCAGAGCGCCATCAGCCGGTGGCGCGGGCGGCTGTCGCAGGCCGGGCACCAGGTCTCGACCTTGTGGCGCACCGGCGCGAAACGGCCGCGATAGCCGCAGATGTTGCAGTGCCGGTCCTCAGCGCCCTCCGCGGCCACCGCGAACCAGCGCTTCGCCTTCTCCACCCGCCACGTCCGGATGCGCTCGATCTCCTCGCCCGTCCGTTGCCCGGGCGGCGGGAAGGCCGGCGGCTCTGGGTGGGGTGTCGCCATTACCGGTCCGGATACTTCGTCTTGTAGGCGATGATCTTTGCGATGAGGCTGCCTGCGGCGAAGGTGAAAGCAGCCGCGCCCACGGCCGCGAGCACGAAGTTCACTGCCATCGCCTCGAGCACGGTCGCCCAGAAATTCTCATGCGGGAAGAGTGTCTCGATTGCGAGTGCCCAGAAGGCCGCCATCACGCCAGCCATCCCGGCCGCCAGCGGCAGCACAAGCCGCATCGACCCACCGGCCCCGGCCGCCTGCGCCGCCACGAAGGTCGCCACCGCGATCGAGACGAGAACTCCTGCCATTACCTTTCTCCTGCCCGGCAGTCCCGGGCGCTGCTCAGTAGACCCGCGCCTTCGGCGCAATGCGGGCGAGCGGGATGCCGCCTGCGTTCTCGCCGGTCAGCGGTTCGGTGTGGACGGGGCGGTAGGCCAGCGTCGTAACACCGTCGTCACCGACCCAGGAGAGGCTGTGCTTGCGCCAGTTCTCGTCATCCCGCTCCGAGTAGTCCTCGCGCGCATGGGCGCCCCGGCTCTCCTGCCGCGCCTCGGCTGAGTAGACGGTGGCGAGCGCGTTCGGCAGGAGGTTGGAAAGCTCAAGCGTCTCCATGAGGTCGGAGTTCCAGATGAGCGAGCGATCCGTCACCGACACATCGTCGAAGAGGCTGTCGACCTTCGAGACCCGCGCGCAGCCGGACTTCAGCGTCTCCTCCGTTCGGAATACCGCCGCATCCTCCTGCATCGCGCGCTGCAGGCTGAGGCGCAGCGAAGCGGTTCCGACCGAGCCCTTGGCGTGGCGCAGCCTGTCGAACCGGTCCATCGACTTCATGACGGAGTTCTCGTTGATCTCCGGCACCGCCGTTTTCGGGTCGACCACCTCGGCGGCCTTGATACCGGCAGCCCGGCCGAACACCACGAGGTCGATCAGGCTGTTCGAGCCGAGGCGATTGGCCCCGTGCACGCTCGCACAGCCCGCCTCGCCCACGGCCATCAGGCCTGGCACGATCCGGTCCGGATCGTCCGCCGTGGGGTTCAGCACCTCGCCCCAGTAGTTCGTGGGGATGCCGCCCATGTTGTAGTGCACCGTCGGCAGCACCGGGATCGGCTCCTTGGTGACGTCCACGCCCGCGAAGATCCGCGCGCTCTCCGAGATGCCGGGCAGGCGCTGGTGCAGCGTTTCGGGCGGCAGGTGGTTGAGGTGGAGGAAGATGTGATCCTTCTCCGCGCCCACACCGCGCCCGTCGCGGATTTCCATGGTCATGCAGCGGCTGACCACGTCGCGGCTCGCCAGGTCCTTGTAGGTCGGCGCATAGCGCTCCATGAAGCGCTCGCCCTCGCTGTTTGTGAGATACCCGCCCTCGCCGCGCGCGCCTTCGGTGATGAGGCAGCCCGCGCCGTAGATGCCGGTGGGGTGGAACTGCACGAACTCCATGTCCTGCAGCGGCAGGCCGGCCCGCGCCACCATGCCCCCGCCATCGCCCGTGCAGGTATGGGCCGAGGTTGCCGAGAAATAGGCACGGCCATAGCCGCCCGTCGCCAGCACGACCATCTTCGCACTGAAGCGGTGGATGGACCCGTCCTCGAGGTTCCAGGCGATCACGCCCACGCAAGCGCCCTCGTCGTCCATGATGAGGTCGGTCGCGAAATACTCGATGAAGAACTCGGCGTCGTTCTTGAGGGACTGGCCGTAGAGCGTGTGGAGGATCGCGTGACCCGTCCGGTCCGCCGCGGCACAGGTGCGCTGCACCGGCGGGCCTTCGCCGAATTCGGTGGTGTGGCCGCCGAAGGGGCGCTGATAGATCTTGCCCTCTTCCGTTCGGCTGAAGGGCACGCCGTAATGCTCAAGCTCGTAGACCGCCTTTGGCGCCTCTCGGGCGAGGTACTCCATGGCATCCGCATCGCCCAGCCAGTCCGACCCCTTCACGGTGTCGTACATGTGCCACTGCCAGCTGTCGGGGCCCATGTTGCCGAGGCTCGCCGCGATGCCGCCCTGCGCTGCGACCGTATGGCTGCGCGTCGGGAAGACCTTCGTGATGCAGGCCGTCTTCAGCCCCTGCTCGGCCATGCCCAGCGTTGCCCGCAGGCCGGAGCCGCCGGCACCCACCACCACCACATCATATTTATGGTCGGTATACTCGTAAGCCGCCATGAGCCTGCTCCTTCGTTGTCGTTCGTGCCCGATCAGCCCATGAAGGCGATCTTGAGGACGCTGAAGACCCCGGCCACCCCGCCGAGGCCGCAGACGGCCATGAGCGCAATGTGCCCCGCCATCAGCTGCCCTTTGTCATGGATATAATCTTGGATGACGACCTGCAGCCCGAGATAGAGGTGGTAGAACGTCACACCGATGAAGAGCGCGGCGATGATGGCGTGGAAAGGGTCGCCGTAGAGCTCCAGCATCGCCGCCCGCCCCTCGCCCAGCACGCCGGCAAACGGAATGACGAAGAGAATGGTCAGCGGCACGAGGGCGTAGGACGTCAGCTTGATCGTCCACCAGTGATGGACGCCGTCATGGGCGGAGCCGAGGAAGGCGGCGCGGGCGCGGGGGGTGCGGTACGACATGGGCGCGCTCCTCAGCTGATGATCGCGATCAGAAGGGTGATGACGGCGGTGCCGGCCAGGATCGCCTGGCCCGACTTGTGGACCTTCTCCATGCCGAAGCCGCGACCCGTATCCCACCAGAGATGCCGGATGCCGCCGAGCGTGTGGTAGACCAGCGCCGCGAGCGAGCCGAACATGATCAGGTCGCCGATGAACGAGGTGACATACCATTCGACCGTCGCAAAATATGCGTCCGACGTCGCCGCCGCGAGCAGGAGCCAGACGGTGAGCAGCGCGCCCAAGGTCAAGCCGACGCCCGTGATCCGGAAGAAGATCGACATCGCCGAGTGCAACTGCGGCTTGTAGATCGTGAGGTGCGGGCTGAGCGGGCGGTTGCCCCGGTTGACGTCGGCCATCATGCCTCCCGTATCGGAAACAGTTTCCATTCCGGGCACGATGGTTAAACCCCGGCCGCCCCGCAGGCCAGCCCCGAATTGCCGCACGCGCGAAACATTGATGCGCGGATATGTTGGCGTCGCCGGTATGGGCCAAGGCGCCCCGTAGCCGTGCATATCGATTAGCCGCCTCCGCTTTTTCCCTGCGCAACGGCCCCTCCCGCCATTGACGCGCACGCGAAAGCCGCCCCCAATGCTGCGTAGCAACCGCATTCACAGGGAGAATTCCGGGTATGAACCGCATCGTCGCTGCTGCCGTGTGCCTCTTCGCCACGCCGGCCCTCGCCGCCGATATCGACATCTGCGTGGAGGGCGCCTACCCGCCGTTCTCCGAGACCACCGCTTCGGGCGAGGTTGTCGGCTTCGATATCGATATCGCCAACGCGCTCTGCGACGAGATGGGCAAGTCCTGCGAAATGGTCGCAACCGAGTGGGACGGGATCATCCCGGCGCTGCTGGAGGGCAAGTGCGACGCGATCATCGCCTCGATGTCGATCACCGAGGAGCGCAAGCAGGTCATCGACTTCTCC
>JBCBEP010000083.1:0-14709 GCA_038528605.1 Pseudomonadota bacterium | reverse complement strand
CGCGCCATCTGGGCGAGGCGCTGGATGCAGGCCTCGATCTCCTTGCCGGCGACCATCATGAGATCCGCCATCTCGTCGACGATGACGACGATGAGCGGCATCTCCTCAGGCTCGAACTCCTGGGTCTCGTAGATCGGCTCGCCTGTCGCCTGGTCGAAGCCGGTCTGGATCGTGCGGCTGAACATCTCGCCGCGGGCCTTGGTGTCGCGGCAACGGGCGTTGAAGCCGTCGATGTTGCGCACACCGAGCTTCGACATCCGCCGGTAGCGCTCCTCCATCTCGGCCACCACCCATTTGAGGGCGACGACGGCTTTCTTCGGGTCGGTCACCACGGGGGCGAGAAGGTGGGGGATGTTGTCGTAGACGCTGAGCTCCAGCATCTTCGGGTCGATCATGATCACGCGGCACTGCTCGGGGCTCAGCCGGTAGAGCAGCGACAGGATCATGGTGTTGATGGCGACCGACTTGCCCGAGCCGGTGGTGCCCGCGATGAGCAGGTGGGGCATCTTGGCGAGGTTGGCGATGACCGGTTCGCCCTCGATGTCCTTGCCGAGGGCGAGGGCCAGCGGGTAGCGCGCGTCGCCGTAAGGGCGCGATTCCAGCGTCTCGCGCAGCCACACCTTCTCGCGCTGCACGTTCGGCAGCTCGATCCCGATGACCGAGCGGCCCGGGACGGTGGCGATGCGCGCGGAAAGGGCGGACATGGAGCGGGCAATGTCGTCCGCGAGGCCGATGACGCGGGAGGCCTTGAGGCCGGGCGCTGGCTCCAGCTCGTAGAGCGTGACGACGGGGCCGGGCTTCACTGCGACGATCTCGCCGCGCACGCCGTAATCCTCGAGCACGGTCTCGAGCATCCGTGCGTTTTCCTCGAGGGCGGCCTGGCTCTGCTGCGGCTTGGCGATGGCCACGGGCTTGGCGAGAAGCGCGAGGGCCGGCGCCTCGTAGGGCTCGTGGCCTGGGGCGCTGGCGAAGAGGCTGGGCTGCGCCTCGGCTTCCGCCCGACGCGAGCGTTGCTGCTTCGGCTGGCGGCGGGAGGACGCGGCGCGGGCGATGGACGCAAGCGGGTTCGCCGGGCCGTCGTCCGGCGGCTCGTCTGTGTCTTCGAACCCGTCGAAGCCCTCGTCCTGGGGATCGGGCAGTTGCATCGGCCCATCGGTTTCGTCGTCGCTGATCGGAGCCGGAGCGCCGGTGCGGGAGAAGAAGGCGGGTGTCTTGCCGGCGTTCTCGTCGGGCGCAGCGTTCCAGCCGTGATCGACGTCGACGCCGGTATCGCCGTCCCAGCCCGATACGTTATCGGGCGGTGCATCGCGGAGGGCGCGGATGGTACTGGCCAGCTCCTGCGGGCGAGGCCCGGTCTCGATCCCCGCCGCCTTCGGCCCAAGGCCTGCGAGGACGGGTTCCGGCCCGCGGCCGGGATAGGTTGGGTTCGCGACAGGGGCGCTCCGCGGCTCGGCGCGTTGCCTCGGTTCACGCTTGCCGAGGAGGGCGCGCAGGCCGCGGGGGCGCTGCACCGTTTCGTCCGCGGCTGAGGGTGCCGCGTCGAGGAGCGGCTCGTCCGCCTGATCGGTGCCTTTGCGCGCCAGAACGGCGCCGATGCCGGAGCCCAGACCGGCGAGCCGCTCGGTCATGCTGCGGCGGGTGGACAGAGCGTCAGCAGCAGCGTCGGCAATTGTCTCCGCGCCTTCCGCCGTGTCGATCATCTCCTCCGCGCGGTCTGCCCGAGCGGCCTCGATGCTGTGGTTGAGCGTGCCGGCATCTGCCACACGGCGGGCACGGCCGGTGGGGCGGGCGGGGCCGAGACGTTCGGAGCGGGGGCGGGGATCCTCAGGCTCGGCGTTCATCCGCTCGCGCAGGCCGCTCACGCCGCTCGCCGCGCCGCGCGCTGCTTCCAGGCCCACGCCGGTGAGGGAGCGGAGCATCCAGGCGGCGGTGGCCTTGGCTTCGCGGAGGGAGACGCCGAGGGCGAGGGCGCCGAGGAGGAGCGTCGCGGCTGCCGAACCGCCGGCCAGCCAGGGGAAGGCCTCCGCCGCGGGGAGTGGGATGGAGTGGAGGAGGGCCGCTGCTCCCCGGTCCCCCAGCACGCCGCCGAGCCCTGCGCCCACCGGCCAGCTCTCCCACGGCGCGTTGAGGGCGGCGAAGACGGCGGCGGCGCCGATGGCGGGCGGCATGGTGACGAGGCGGCCCCAGAACCGCTCGTCCCCGCGCGCGAGCGCCAGGCGCCAGCCCCAGACGCCGAAGAGCCCGACAAGTCCCCAGGCCGCGAGGCCCAAGCCCTGCACCAGCGGATCTGCCAGCATCGCCCCGGGCGCGCCCAGCCAGTTGGAAGGCGCGCGGCCCGTGGCCGTCAGGAGGCTCGGGTCGGCGGCATCGTAGCTGATGAGGGCGGCACCAAGGATGAGGGCCAGGGCGAGCGCGCCGAGGCCGGCAATGCGCGCGGCGGCGGCGGAAAGCCACACCATTGCCGGGTGCTCGGCGCGGCGCGCGGCGGGTGTCGCGGCAGCGGTGGCGCGGTCGGGCTTTGCGCGGCCAGCGCTTCGCTCGCGTTGCCGGCCGCGGCGTCCCCGCCGTTCGTCCTCGGCAGCGCCGCTGGCAGATGCGCCTTCGCCCCAGAAGAGTGCCATGGCCGTTCCCTTTCTCGTCAGCCGGCGCCCTGCCCGGGCGCCGCCGCGGACGTCAGCACGTCGCGCACCGCCTCGAGCCCCCGGCGCACCTCGGCAGCCGGGGCGACGAGGGCGAGGCGGAGATAGCCCGCGCCCGGATTGCCGCCGCCGAGGAAGGCGGGGGTCTCGCGCGAGAGGTAAAGCCCGGGCAGTGCCTTCACGCCGGCCTCGGACCAGAGCCTGCGGGCGGCGACCTCGCCGGTATCGAGGCTGTCGCCGGGCGCGTGACCCGCATCGGGTACCCTGAGCCACAGGAAGAAGCCCGCTTCCGGCGCCGCGTAGCCGGGCAGGTTGCCGAGGATCTCGTCGGCAATCGCGAATTTCTCTGCATAGAGCGCACGGTTCTCGACCACATGCGCCTCGTCGGCCCAGGCCTCCGCCGCGGCGTGCTGGGCGGGGATGGGGAGGGGCGCGCCCGTGTAGGATCGGAGCTGGAGGAGGCGGCGGCGCGCCTCCGGCCCGGTGACGAGGAAGCCCGAGCGGAGACCGGCGAGGTTCGAGCGCTTGGAGAGCGAATGGAAGGCGACGAGACGTTCCGGGTCGACGCCCGCCGCCGAGGCGACCTCGAGCGCGCCGGTCGGGGGCGTCTCGCGCCAGATCTCGCTGTAGCACTCGTCGGCGAAGATGCGGAAATCGTAGCGCTCGGCGAGGGCGAAGAGGCGGCGCCACCAGTCTGCATCGGCCGCCGCGCCCTGGGGGTTCGCAGGCGAGCAGATATAGACGATCGCGGTACGCTGCAGCAGGTCTTCTGGCAGCGCCTGGTAATCCGGCAGGTGGCCGGTCTCGGCAGTGGCGGGGACGTAGACGGGCTCGGCCCCGGCGGTGAGGGCGGCCACCGCGTAGCATTGGTAGAAGGGGTTCGGCAGGAGCACGGCGGGGCGGGCGCCGTTCTTCTCCTCGGGGCAGAGGGCGAGGCAGGCGTTGAAAAGGCCCTCGCGCGTGCCGTTGAGCGGCAGGATCTGGGTCTCGGGGTCGCGATAACCTTCCGCAGCGGCGTAGCGGCGGGCGAGCCAGGCCGAGGCGGCCTCGCGGAGTGCGGGGATGCCTTCGTTGGGCGGGTAGCGCGACAGGCTGGCGGCATGGGCGGCCATGGCGGGCATGACGAACCCGGGCAC
Source organism: Pseudomonadota bacterium (assembly GCA_038528605.1). Taxonomy (GTDB): domain Bacteria; phylum Pseudomonadota; class Alphaproteobacteria; order Rhodobacterales; family Rhodobacteraceae; genus Thermohalobaculum. The sequence continues at coordinate 10,934 of JBCBEP010000083.1, read as the reverse complement.
GGGGTGCTGCGGCTCCCCGATCGACATGGCCGTCTCCGGCGCCCCGGGCGCCAGGCCCTCGAGCAGGCGGCGCAGGCGCGGAAAGGCATATTCCGGGAGCCCCTCGAGACGGGCCGGGAACTGCATCGCGATATCCTCAACAGCGGGATGTCTTTGTACGCACCCTCACACGCCGCGAAGTGTAACCGGACGAGGCGACGGATACCAGCGGGCTTGGGCCAAGGCTGGTGGAGATGCAGCCCAAGAGAGCCGGCTTGAGCAAAAATGTCACGTTGGCAAAGGCGCGATGGGGGAAGGCGTTGCGGCTTTCGGGGGTGGCTTGCGTGAGGGGGCGCGTCCCCCCAGGCCGTCACCGCCCCCGGGGGCGGGCACCCCGCGCACCCACCCGCCCGGACGCGCCCCCTGCCCGCCGCCATCGCACCGGGATGGCGGTGTCGCGCGGCGCGAGGGGCATGGCTGGGGCCTCTCAGGCGAGGGCCGCCTCGATGGCGAGGCCCGTGGCGAGGAGCGCCGCTTCGCCCTGTGGCGCGCCCACCAGCATGAGCCCGGCCATCGGCGTGCCGGTGGGCAGCGTGAGCGCCGAGAGGCCGAGGAGGTTCGCCATACGGGTATTCCTCAGGGCCATGAGATTGCGCTCGGTGTAGAACGCTTCGTCGCCCAGCAGCCGGGCGACCGGCGGGGCGGCGATGGGTACGGTGGACATGACGAGAAGGCCGTGCTCGGCGATGAAGGCGGCCGTCTCGTCGCGCAGGGCGGCGAAGGCCGCGAGCGCCTCCGCGAGCTTCGCCGCGTCGACGCTTTCGCCCGTGCGGATGCGGGTCTCGATGAAGGGGAAAACCGTGTCAGGCCGCTCGGCGAGCGCGTCGCCCCAGACCTGCCAGGCCTCGGCGTTCACGATGAAGGAGAGGCGGCGGGCGGCTTCCTCTGCCTTCGAGAAGGAAGGCACGGGCCCGCGCGCCACCGCGGCGCCCGCGGCGGAGAGGCGGTGGAGCGCGCCATCGAAGGCGCTGGCGATCGGCTCTTCCACGCCGTCCATCACAACGCTCTCGGCGACGAAGAGACGGAGATCGGCCGGTGTCAGCGCCCCGAGATCGGGCGCAGGCAGGCCGGTGAGGAGGCCGAGGGCGAGGGCTGCGTCCTCCACCGTGCGCGCAAGCGGACCGATGGTGTCGAGCGAAGGGGAGAGGGCGACCGTGCCTTCGTTGGAGACGAGGCCGAAGGTGGTCTTGAGGCCCACGAGATCGTTCCAGGCGGCGGGGATGCGGACGGAGCCCCCGGTGTCCGAGCCGATGGCCAGCGGGGCGAGGCCGAAGGCGAGCGATGCGGCGGCACCGGAGGACGAGCCCCCGGGGGCGAGGCGCGGGTCGTGCCGGTTGGGGGGCGTGGCGGCCATCGGGTTCACGCCGAGCCCCGAGAAGGCCACTTCCGAGAGATGGGTCTTGCCGAGGCAGACGCTGCCGGCGGCGCCTGCATGGACCAGCACCCGCGCATCCCGGTTTGGCACTCTCCCGGCAAGGAGCCGGGTACCGGCTTCCGTGGCAGTGCCCGCGGTGTCGATCAGGTCCTTCCAGCTTACCGGCACACCGTCGAGCAGGCCGAGCCTGCTCCCGCTCCGGGCACGCTCGCGTGCGGCTGCGGCTTCGCCGCGGGCCCGGGCCCGGGTGAGCCGTGCGTAGACAAGGCCGCCTGCGGCATGCGCCTCGATCGCGGCGAGATAGGCTTCCGTGAGCGCCACGGGGTCGAGCCGGCCGGCGCCGATTGCGCGGCCCTGGTCGGCGGCGCTCAGGCCCCGTGCATCGTCTGCCGTGCTGTCCATCGCCGATCCTCCGCCCTGGCTGTGTTCAAGTCGCCGTGGGAGACGACGCGCATTGCGCGCACCGCGGCGGCCCGCCGCGCTGGCTGCGCGGCCTCTGCGATGGACATGGCCCGGGCCGGGCGCCTAAGTCAAAGCCATGGTGCAGGCAGTGGAAGCGAGCATGGGCGGCGGAGATGCGATCTCGGCAGAGGTGATCGTGGCCGGTGCCGGATTGGTGGGGCCCGCGCTGGCCCTGGCGCTGGCACGGTCCGGCTTCGACGTCGTGCTCGTCGACCGGTTGGCGGAGGCGGTGCGCGCAGACCCCGCCTTCGACGGCCGCGCCTACGCGATCGCGCTCGGCTCCGCCGGCTGCCTTGGGGCGCTGGGCCTGTGGTCGGCGCTGGAGGAGAAAGCCCAGCCGATACGGGACATTACCGTGAGCGAGGGCGCGCCCGCCGGCGAGGGCACCGGGGCGGCCGACCTGCATTTCGATCCCCGGGCGCTCGATGAGGCGCGTGTAGGATGGATCCTGGAGGACCGTTTCCTTCGCGCCGCACTGCTCGAGGCCGTTGCGGCGGAGGCCGGCATCCGGCACCTGGCGCCGGCGGAGATCGCCCATGCTGCTTTCGAGCCGGGGCGCGCGGTGCTGACCCTGGCTGACGGGCGGCAGCTGACAGCCCCGCTCGCCATCGCAGCGGACGGGCGCGGTTCTGCACTGGCGCAGATGGCGGGCATCGGACGGCAGGTGCTGCGGTACGGGCAGACGGGGCTGGTGGCGGCCATCGCCCATGAGAAGCCGCATGAGGGTCGGGCGCATCAGAGCTTCTTCTCGGGCGGCCCCTTCGCGGTGTTGCCACTGCCGGAGAACCGTTCCGGCCTCGTCTGGTCGGAGCAGGCGGGGGAGGCCAAGCGTCTGATGGCGCTCGACGATGCGGGCTACGAGGCGGCGCTGGGCGCGCGGATCGGCCCGCGGCTCGGGCGGCTTCGCCTCGCGGCGCCCCGCCGGGCCTTCCCGCTCGCGCTCGAGCTCGCCGATGCCTATGCCGCGCCCCGCCTCGCGCTGGCCGGGGAGGCCAAGCGTCTGATGGCGCTCGACGATGCGGGCTACGAGGCGGCGCTGGGCGCGCGGATCGGCCCGCGGCTCGGGCGGCTTCGCCTCGCGGCGCCCCGCCGGGCCTTCCCGCTCGCGCTCGAGCTCGCCGATGCCTATGCCGCGCCCCGCCTCGCGCTGGCCGGGGATGCGGCCCATGGCGTGCACCCCATCGCTGGGCAGGGCCTGAATATGGGGCTTCGCGATGTTGCCGCGCTCACCGAAGTTCTGGCCGATGCCGCCCGGCGGGGCGAGGATATCGGCGACCTCGGCGTGTTGCGCCGCTACGAGCGCTGGCGGCGGTTCGACAATGCGGCGCTGGCGCTGGGGATGGACGGGCTCGCGCGGCTGTTCTCCAACGCCAACCCTGTCCTCTCCGCGCTCCGCCGGGTGGGGCTGCGCACGGTGAACAAGGTACCCGCGGCGACGCGCTTCTTCATGCGGGAGGCCGCGGGCCTGTCCGGCACACGCCCCGCGATGATGACGGGGCGCCTGCCATGAACACGACGCCGCTCGCCACGCTTTTCGACCGTGCAGCCCAGGCCTATGACGCTGAACGGCACATGCTGGTGCCCTGTTTCGAGGGCTTCTACAGCGCCGGCGTCGAGGCAGTGGGGCCGCTCGGACCCGGCGCGCGGTTGATGGATCTCGGCGCCGGCACGGGGCTCTTCTCCGCGCTCGTCGCCGCTGCGAACCCGGGCATCTCGGTCACGCTGGTCGATATCGCCGCCGGCATGCTGGCTGAGGCCGAGAAGCGCTTCGCCGCGGCGGCGCTACCGGCGCCCGAGATCGTGGTCGCCGATTATGCCGAAACGCTGCCCGCCGGCCCGTTTGACGCTATCGTCTCGGCTGTGTCGATCCACCATCTCGAGACCGAGCGTAAGGCGCGCCTCCTCCGTTTCGTCGCCGAGCGGCTGGCTCCGGGCGGGGTCTTCGTCAACGCGGAGCAGATCCTCGGCGACACGCCCGAGGCGGAGGCCGCGCTTGATGCCGAATGGGAGGCCGCGGCCCGGTCGCTCGGCGCGAGCGATGCGGTGATCGAGGCTGCGCGCGCCCGGATGGTGCATGACCGGTCGGAGACCATGGACGGCAACCTCGCGTTGCTTTCAGCGGCTGGTTTGACCGAGCCTAAGGTTACCTTCCGCGATGGCCGCTTCGCCGTCTTCGTCGCTGCGTCGCCGATCGCATAGCACCGAAGGCAGTCGGCCGGTCCCGTCATTGCGAGGTGCGACCGGGGCTCCACGCCCTCCGTGATCCGGCCGACGCTTTGTGCTCCGGTCCAACGGAAGGTCGACGGGACCGGTCCGACACCCCTGGGGCATACCGCAAACCCTCGAGCGCTTGGCGCTGCGCCGGTTGCGGGCGCGGTCCCTGTCGATTGCGGATCGCAATGGGTGTGTTCGTGATGTGTTTTCGTTCTGCCACGTAGCCTGACGTGGGTGGGCGCGGGCATCCGCTACGGCCGTGTGCGCTTCAGCGCTCGGCGAGGGGGCCTGAGGCGAGGAGGGCGAAGACGGCCGCGAGGGCGCACATCGCGATCGGGAACATAGTAAACACACCGAAGCCAAAGCCCCAGAGCATGCCGGCCGCCGAGCCGCCGAGCAGCACCGCGCCCATCAGCCGCTGGGTCAGCACCATCGCCCCGCCCGCGATACCTGCGATGGGCGCGAGGAGGGCGGCCAGCTTGACGTCCGTCCGGTCCTTGTCCGGCCCGAGCTCCGCCGCCGCTTCCTCGGAGATTTCACTGACGAAACCGGCAATCCACCCCACTGCCTCCGCAAAGCCGTAGCCGAAGAAGCCGACGATCATGCCGACGGCGCCGCCGATGACGCCGAGAACAAGCGCTGCATGGCGCATGGGTGGCTCCTCCAGACCGCGATACGCATCCGTTGCACGGGAATACACAGGCTTTCCGTCCAATCAAGGCCGCGTGAACCCCTCAGTGCCCTCGGCCGCCTTGCGCCCCGCCCCGCGCTGGTTAAGCTCGCAGCGCAGCATGGGACGCCACTCTGCGTCCCCCGCCGGTCCCGCAGCCCGCCCGCCAAGGCCGGGCGCGGCCAGAGGGAGGTCGCATGTTCAACGAGATGACCGCGCCGGACGGGGGTATCCGCCCCGCCTATGAGCGCGTCTCCGCCTGGATCGAAGCGGCCGGGATCGACACGCTGCGCACCCGTTCGGCCGAGGCGGAGGCGATCTTCCGGCGCATCGGCATCACCTTCGCGGTGTATGGCGAGGGGGGCGACCCGGAGCGGCTGATCCCCTTCGATCTCATCCCCCGCGTCTTCGCCGCCGCGGAGTGGCGGAAGCTCGACCGGGGGATCCGCCAGCGGGCCCGTGCCCTCAACGCCTTTCTCTACGATGTCTACCACCGCGGCGAGATTATGAAGGCCGGGATCATCCCCGAACGGCTGGTCTACAACAACGAGGCCTTCCAGCCGGCGATGGTGGGGGTGGAGCCGCCGGGGCGCGTCTACTCCCACATCGTCGGCATCGACATCGTGCGCACGGCGCCCGAGAAGTTCCAAGTGCTGGAGGACAACTGCCGCACGCCCTCGGGTGTCAGCTACATGCTCGAGAACCGCGAGATCATGATGCGCATGTTCCCGGAACTTTTCTCCGGCGGCGCCGTGGAGCCGGTGGACCGGTATCCGGACGACCTGCGCGCGACCCTCGAGGAAGTGGCCCCGCCCGCCTGCAAGGACGAGCCGAACGTGGTGGTGCTGACACCGGGCTCCTTCAACTCCGCTTACTACGAGCACTCCTTCCTCGCCGATCTCATGGGCGTCGAACTCGTCGAGCCGCAGGACCTCTTCGTGGAGGACGGCCTCTGCTGGATGCGCACCACGCGCGGCCCGCAGCGCGTGGACGTGATCTACAAGCGCATCGATGATGATTTCATCGATCCGCTGGCCTTCCGGGCCGACAGCGTGCTGGGCGTGCCGGGGCTCTTCAATGTCTACCGCTCCGGCGGCGTCACGCTCTGCTCGGCACCCGGGGCGGGCGTGGCGGACGACAAGGCGGTCTATACCTACGTGCCCGAGATGATCCGCTTCTATCTCGGCGAAAGCCCGATCCTCGAGAACATCCCCACCTGGCGCTGCTCCGAGAAGGATGCCTGCGCCCATGTGATCGGCAATCTCGAGGAGCTGGTCGTGAAGGAGGTTCACGGCTCCGGCGGCTACGGCATGCTGATCGGCCCCAAAAGCACTGCCGAGCAGCGCGCGCAGTTCGAGAAGAAGCTGCGGGACGATCCGGCAAACTTCATCGCTCAGCCCACTCTCGCGCTTTCGGCAACGCCGACGCTGGCGCCGAGCGGCATCGGTGCGCGTCATGTGGATTTCCGGCCCTTCTGTCTCGTCGGCAAATCCATGCGTCTCGTCCCCGGCGGCCTCACCCGCGTGGCGCTGAAGGAGGGCAGCCTGGTGGTCAACTCCAGCCAGGGCGGCGGGGTGAAGGACACCTGGGTGCTGAGCGAATGAGGCTCGCCTGGCCCGAAAGCCTCGCTGGCACCGCAGCTCTCGTCCTGCTCGGCTTCGCCCTCATGGTCGGTGCGGGGGTCATGATGATGCCGGAGACGGCGGATGTGATGTTCGCCGAGGACGCGGAATGCGCGGAAGGCACGCTGATCGGCGTCGTCGTGGGCCCGGCCTGCGAGGGACACCTGGCCGCGGACAGCGCCGACACATCACTCGAGACCGAGCGGACGGATTGAGATGCTGAGCAGGACCGCTGAAAGCCTCTACTGGACTGCGCGTTACATGGAGCGGGCCGAGTGCACCGCGCGGCTGATCGAGATGGGGCATCGCATGGCGATGCTGCCGGGCTCGTATTCCGACCGGGAGTGGCGGTCCGTCGCCGCTGCCTCCGGCTCGGCCGAGATGTTCGAGGACGAGGCGACGATCAGCGATGCGGCCATCGTCCGCGGCCTGATGCTCGATGGCGAGAACCCCTCCTCCATCCGCGCCTGTCTCCGCGCCGCCCGCGCCAACGGCCGCGCCGTGCGCACGGCCCTGACCCGCGAGATGTGGGAAGCGCTGAACGAGGGCTGGCGGCGGCTCGAGGAGGTGGACTCCGGCCAGGCGACGCGTGACCTCCCGGTGTTGCTCGATTGGGTGAAGCAGCGGGTCGCGCATTTCCGCGGGGCGACGATGACCTCGATGCTCCGCCACGACCGCTACGACTTTCTCACCCTCGGCGTGCATGTGGAGCGGGCGGACATGACCCTCCGGCTGCTCGACGTGAAGTACTACGTCCTGCTGCCCGAGACCGAGGTGGTGGGCGGCGGGCGCGACCATCACCAGTGGACCAGCGTACTCCACGCCACCTCCGCCCTCCGCGCCTTCCATCATGTCTACCGGGGGGACTACAGCCCCTGGAAGATCGCCGATTTCATGATCCTGAACCGGTCTTTCCCCCGCTCCGTGGCCTTCTGCTACGACCAGATCGGGGACTGTCTCGACCGCCTCGCCCGCGGTTACGGCGAGCGCCATGCCTGCCACGCCACCGCCTCCGAGATGATCGCCAAGCTGGGCGATGCGGAGATGGGCGAGCTCTTCGAGCAAGGGCTTCACGAGTTCATCATCGGCGCGGTGAACCACACCCGCCGCCTCAACTCCGAGATCTACCGCGCGTATCACTTCTGAGCGCGCCCGACCGCGCGAGAGCGGCCTGAGGGAGGGCCGAGCCCATGCTGCTCACCGTCGACCATCGCACAGAGTACCGCTACGAGCCGGCTGCCCAGGGCCTCGCGCTGCGCCTCCGCCTGTTTCCGACGCCGACCGCACAGCAGGTGGTTCGGGACTGGCAGGTGACGGTGAACGACGAACCGGTCACGCCGCTGCTCACGACCGGGTTCGGCGAGCGGGAGGCGCTGTGGTTCGAGCGGCGGAGCGGCGAGACGCTGGTCGTGCAGGCCCGCGGGACGGTCGAGACCCTTGACCAGGCCGGCGTTCTGGGGCGCGATCCCCGCCTGCGCCCGGGCGTGTATCTCCGTGAGACGGATCTGACCGAACCGGATGCGGCCGTGGAGGCCATGGCCGAAGCGGCGCGGGAGGAGGCGGGGACGCAGGGCCCCCTCGCCCTCGCCCACGCGCTGAACGAAGCGGTGCATGCCGGGCTCGACTATCGGGCGGGAGCGACGGACGCCTCGACCACGGCGGCGGAGGCCGCGGCCATCGGCGCGGGCGTCTGCCAGGATTTCGCGCATCTCTTCATCTCGGCCGCACGGCTGCTCGACCTGCCGGCCCGCTATGTCGTCGGCTACCTGCACGATGCCGAGGCGCCGGAGCTGGCGAGCCATGCCTGGGCGGAGGCGCATCTCGACGGCCTCGGCTGGGTAGGTTTCGACCCGGTGCACGAGGTCTGCCCCACCACGTCCCATATCCGCCTCTGCACCGGCTTCGACGCGGCGGACGCGGCTCCAATCCGCGGCACCATGATGGCCGGCTCGGAGGAGGAGATGGAGGTCACCGTCGCCGTCGCCGCCGCCCAACAACAGAGCCAGCGCCAATCGTCCTGACAACGCCGTATTTCACTGGACCTAACGAATGTTCATCAAAGTCTTTTTCTACGGCCCCTTGGCTGCTCTCTTCACGTTGCCACTGTTTCTGCTCGCTCTCCTATTCGCACCGCCGCTGGCCAAGATCAATATGGCGGCTACGCTCCTTTCAGCGGCGATTTGGCTCTATGCGCTATACTTGGCGCAATTGATCGTGTGCCGCAGCACCGGCCTCAATGGCGAGTGGAACATGCGCTGGTTGCCACGACCGCTTGCCTGGGTCTTGCTAGGTGCGAACACTTGGCGCATGGCGACCAGCCTTCGGCTGATCGGCACCCTTCTGCTCATTGCCTTCTTCTGGCTCACCTTCACCTCGGCGCAGCACGAAGCTGGGCGAGCACTTATGAGTTGGGAGTGGCTCGGCACCCGCATCTCGGAGGCGTCGGCCGAGACGCCCGCCAAATTCACCGATCTGCTCGTCGTCCTGATGACGTTGACACTGATCTCGGTGGCGCTTGGACGGCATCAGGTGAGCGTTTGCGTCGGCATGCTCACAGGTCGGGGCTTCAGCTTCGGCCTTGCCGTCAGCCAGATCGTCCTCGCTCTCCTCTTCGCCGTCGCGGCGCGCAACGGGGGCGATGCGATGATTGCTGCGCTCACGCCGCTGGACCGTGCGATCGGATCGTCCGCCATAGGGCTGGGCATCACCTTTGGCGTGGCGTGGGGCCTCTTCTTCTCGCTGGTTGCGGTGATGATGAGCACGGCAGCGATCCTGTCGATGACGCGGGAGGCGGACGTTCTCTACCGAGCGCTGGCGCAGCAGGAACCATGGCTTGCCAAGCACGGCCATACGCTCACCCCTCGCCAGCAACGCCAGACCTTCTTCGAGGCACTCGGGAATATGGAACGGCTGGCCGAGGCGCATGAGCGTGCGCGTTCCAAGAGGTGACCGGTGGCGCAGCGCATGGGTGTGTCCGGAGAAGCGCCGCGCAGTCTCCCGCGCTTTGCGGCCGTTTGACGACGCCCTGATCGACGCTCCCGATCGACGGCGCGACCCCGCCGTTCCGGAGAACGGCGGGGCTGTTGTGGCGCTGCGCTTACCGCGATGGGTCAGAGGACGAGGATACCGTCTACGAAGAAGTCGTCTTCGGAGAAGTCGCCCAGCTCGGCCCCTTCGAAGAAGATGGTCTTGGAGCCGAACTCGAGCTCCACGCCACCGTCGACAGCGACCAGCTCATCGAGCACCTCCGAAGCGTTGTCGAAGGGCCCGCTTACGATCGCCACGATATCGAGACCGTTCTCGAAATCGGTGATTGTATCGCGCCCCGTATCGCTTTCGGTGAAGACAAAGACGTCTTGGTCAGCACCGCCGGTGAGCGTGTTGTCGCCGCTTCGCGCGCTGATGAAGTCGACGCCCACACCGCCATCGATGACGTTGGCGTCGTCGGTGCCGGTGATGGTGTCGTCGAAGTCAGTGCCGATGACGTTTTCGAAGTTAAGGGCCGAGCCGGCTTGGCTCGACAAGACCGGGTTGATGATGCCAGTTGTCAGGTCAACGCGGACATCTTCGGAAGCCAGGCTGAAGTCGAGCGTATCAACGCCATCCCCGCCGTCGAGATCGAGGAAGATCTCGTCCAGCACGTCGCCGGCGATCTCGGCGGTGTCGTCGCCGCTGCCGAAATTGGTCTCCAGCGTCTCTGTGTTACGGATGTCGAGCTCGAAGAGGCCGTTCACGGACTGGCCGTTCAATTCGGTGCGGGCGAAGGTGATGCCGTCGGCGCTTTCTTCGATGCGGGCGGTGTCGTCGTTCTGGAGGTCTTCGTTGACGAGGTCGGTGTTGAAGTTGACCTGGACCGTGTCGTCGCCTTGGCCGCCGTTGAGCAGGTCCGAGCCGTCGCCGTTGTTCCAGATCATCAGGTCGTTGCCGTTGCGGCCGAGCACTTCGTCGTCCCCCTTGCCGCCGATCAGCACATCGCGCCCGCCGCGGCCGAAGAGGAAGTCGTCCCCGCCGAGGCCGCGGAGGGTGTTGTCGCCGTTGTTGCTGCGGATCTCGTCGTCGAACTCGGTGCCGATCACGTTCTCGACGTTCTGGACATTGTTGACGGTGATCTGCTCGGGCGCGATCTCGGCCTCGAGCGGGTCTTCAGCCGCTGCTGCAATCTCGACCGCGATGCCGATGCCGAGGTCGATGTCTGCCCCCAGCTGCAGCAGGTTGATGTTCACGCCTTGGTCGAGCTTCGAGAAGTCGACCGTGTCGATGCCGTCGCCGCCATCGATCTCGGTGACGCCGTCGCTGATGAAGACATCGTTGCCGTCGGTGCCGATCACCCGCTCGAAGTTCTGGAAGGTCGCGCTGCCGATCGTGCCGTTCACGATGTCGACTTCCACGTCCGGGTTGAGCTGAGAGAGGTCGAGCACGTCGAAGCCGTCGCCCCCGTCGAGCTCCAGCGCGATCTCGTCGAGGATGTTGCCGACCAGGACGGCCGTGTCGTCGCCCCCGCCGAAATTGGTCTCGAGCGTCTCGGTCTCGCGGATGTCGAGCTGGAAGAGGC
>JBCBEP010000082.1:0-15008 GCA_038528605.1 Pseudomonadota bacterium | reverse complement strand
CAAAGCCGCGCATGAACATCCAGACGGTGTTGGTATGCGACTGAACGGTGAAGTAACCATCCGGCACATCGCCCTCGAAGCCCGGCGGCAGCACCAGATACTTGCCCCCTTCGCCCCTGTCCTGACCCGCAACACCGAGATCGGCGACATAGCGGAACGCGGCGTCGTTCAGGACACCGAGCATACCCGGCGGAAGGTCGATCACCGTCGGCCCATCGCGTTCAAGGTCAAGAAAGCCCCATGTGTAAAGCGTGGAGGTGTTCGCCGTTAGGACGAGCGGCATGCTGTCGAGCATCTTGTCGGCGATCAGGAACTGATTGGCAGCGTCCGAACCCGCCGCCTTGCCGCCTACGTAGAGCGCGCGCATCGCAACAAGCGGGAGACCAACGACGTAAGCGTGAACGGCCCTGGCGCGATCAACGTAGTCGTAGAGAGCGTCGACCGTGTCGCCAGTGGGCACACCGTCAAAAAACCGCAGCGTTCCGATCGAAGTCTCGACGTCATCCGGCGTGGTGATCGCTTCCGGGATATCCGTCGTCATCTTGAAAGCGGGTGTCTCTGCATTCGCGTGAACTGTCGCCCAGGTCGCTACGAGGACTCCGAGCGCTGCGGAAAGGGATTTGGCAATCATTCTCGACCTCGGTTCTCATCGCTAACTGGCGTCACGGACCTGATCGGCCGCAAGTGTGAGGGACGTTGGGAAGGCGACCCGCCGCACTCGCTGAATGGCCCCTGCGCGCCTTTCGACCATGAAGGTTGCAAACCCACCGGCGTTTCAGGCCATTTCGCGCCAACGGCTCAGAACTCAGCCAGCACGCCTCTCAAGAGCTCGCAGCGGCGGAGTCCGCCAACGCCCTCCCTCGGCGATACTGCCGAGGGGTCTGTCCGGAGATGCGCTTGAAGGCCCGCGCGAAGTGGGACGAGTCCTCATAGCCAACCGAATGCGCAATGTCCGTGATCCTGAGATCATGATCGCCGAGCAGCCGACAGGCACGCTCGAAGCTGCACTGATCGAGCAGTGTCGAGAAGCTCACGCCCTCACGTCGCAACAGTCGCTGCAGGCTCCTCGAGCTCATGCCCGCCATCTCCGCCGCAACCTCGACCGAGGGCCGTCCGGCGCACAGGTATGGGTGAAGAAGCTTGCGCAGGAGCTCTGCGGTCGTTTGGGAACCCATTTGGGTTTCAGGCGCCGGCCGGTCGAAAGCCTCTTCGCTCACCTCTCCCGTGCACGTCGGCAGAATGGCGCTTGGAAACTCAACCCAGGTGGTCTTCTGACCCGTGAGCAGCGGGATCCCGCGGAAGTACTCGTGCGCTGGGACGCTTGGGCTAAACGTCGAAACAAAGCCTATAGATAGCGGCCTCCAGTCCCCTCCGAGCACCATCTGGATCGCCCGGATCACGTAAAAGACCCGCGACCACTCGGAAATGGAGTAGTCGCTGGCACAGTCCAAATGTGGATCCTGGAAGACGAACCGGGATCGCTTAGAACCGATGAGCAAATGGCACCTCAAATAATTACTCTCCGAATGCAGGACATCACAGAGGAGGACCAGTCTCTCATTCAGGGTCTTACAAGAGCGCATGCCAGAAGTGAATGTGCCGCCAAAATCTTGCGCTTCTAACGATCGAAAGGAATGCCAGCCAAGATCAGAGATCCTCTCGATCTCCTGGCATTTTTGGATAAATCGATATCCTAAAATAGTGCTGATATACTCGTTTGGGCTCTCCTCAAGCCCCTCGGGTAGTCGAGCACGGGCAAGCTCACGATCAACAGGTGTTCCAGCCACCCGGAACACATCGACAACCTTCTTGAGCGCGATCGCACGCGTAACGTTCACCAAGACAAGTACCTCTGATGCCCAGAATAACATCGTGGAACTCGGATCTTTCACGCGACAAGAATATCAGGGCGATCGCAAGATGTCCCGTTTGGCGTTTAGTGGCCGGAATATCTGATGTCCGAGGCTTAGTCTCTTGCCCGGCAACATGGATATGCCCTCGTGATACAAGCGCTGAAAGCCGGAGATGCAGTTGACGTAGCGCAGGTGCGATCTGCCATTCGAGACATGTTGCCCGAGCCGGCATCGATAGAGATCGTCGCGCTTCATTTGGGGATGTCAAAGCGTGCGCTGCAGAGGCTTTTGGCCAATCACGCGACCAACTTCCGGTTGCTGCGTCAGCACGAGTGCTTCCTTGAAGCGGTCCGGTTGCTGGAAATCGAGGCCCTTCGCATCGAGGAGGTCGCCTGCAGGGTGGGATACACCGATCCGAGCCATTTCAGCCGCGCCTTCCAGCGCTGGACCGGATGCTCACCCACAAGCTGGCGCAGTCTGAACCGCCGACGCGCGTTCCTCGAACGGTTGGCGCGAAATGGCCTGAAAGAACACTGACCGCCCAACATCCTGACCGCATGACATGGCGTAATCAATCAAGCGTCAGCGGCGCCAAAGGACGGAGTGTCTGGATGTTGAAGTGGTCGTTGAGCGCAGTGCTCGTCGCGATTTCCCTCGGCACGGTCGCCACGGCCATGGCCGACGACCCCGGCGGACCAAGCCTGCAGGAGCAGGCACAGAATCCGATCGCCAGTTTGATCAGCGTGCCCATCCAATTCGACGTCAACTTCAATGTCGGCGATCTCGACCGCACGCAGCTCATCACCAACGTCCAGCCCGTCTATCCCGCCACGCTGTCCGACGACTGGAACCTGATCATCCGCCCCATCGTGCCGATCGTGCGGAACCCGTCGCTGTTCGAGGGTGACGACAGCACCTTCGGGCTCGGCGACATCAACCCCCAGTTCTTCTTCACGCCGTCCGACTCTGTCGACACCATCTTCGGGACGATGACCTGGGGTGTCGGCCCATCGTTTTTCCTGCCAACCGCGACCGACGACGAACTCGGCACCGGGAAATGGAGTGTGGCTCCGGGTGCGGTGGTCTTCATCTCGAATGCCCCCTGGACCTACGGGTTTCTGGCACAGAACTACTGGTCCTTCGCCGGAGACGATGACCGTGACGAGGTACGGCAGTTCGTCTTCCAGCCCTTCGTAAACCACAATCTGTCGGACGGATGGTCCCTCGTAACGGCACCCACCATCATTGCGAATTGGGAGGCGGATGATCGGCGGTGGACTGTTCCGCTGGGCGGCGGCATCCAGAAGCTCCTCAAGATCGGGAACCAGCCGGTCAACGCAACGGTGCGCTCCTACTACAACGTGCTGAGCCCCGTGAGCGGCCCCGACTGGCAGATCGAGGCCCAAATCACCTTCCTCTTCCCGAAATGACGGTTCTGCGCAGGGAAGGGCGGCTGATCGGCCGATACCCGATGGCCACGGTGCTTGTTGCCGGCCTCATTGCCGTGAGCATGTCCAACAAACCGGCCGACGCCCAGGAAGCTCCGCTTGCGCCAGATTGGGAGGTGTCTGTCACGCTCTACGGCTGGATGCTTTCCTTGGACGGAAGCGCCTCCATCCAGGGCAACGAGGTCGACCTCGACGTTCCGTTCAGGACGATCATCGAGAACCTTGATGGCGGGGTGATGAGCCAGGTCGATCTGCGATATGGCCGCTTGGGCGGCTTCGTGAACGGCGTCTACGGTCGCGTCACGGCCGACGAGCGGCTCCCGTTCGGCGTGACCGGGCTTGAGGCTGCAGCCGATGTGCGGATCACCTTCCTCGAATTCGGCGTCAGCTATGCGCTCGATCCCCTGCCGCTCGGCGCCTCCGGAAAGTCGAGCGTGTCGGTCGCCCCTTATATCGGCGGGCGATACACGGATGTCGATCTGAAGCTCGCTCTCGAAGGGCGCCGGAGAGATGCGGATATCGGTTTCACCGATCCCATCGTCGGCATCCGGACCGACTGGTGGTTCGGCCCGAACATCGAGCTCGCTCTGCGCGGGGATATCGGCGGGTTCGGCGTCGGTTCAGAGTTCTCGTGGCAGGTCATCGGCGCCGCGGGCTACACTTTCGGCCTCCTCGCCGAAGACAATGCGACCGCGTTCCTCGGTTACCGCGTGCTCGGTCAGGACTACACCGGCAGCAATGGAGACAATGAAGAGGCTTGGGATGTGGTTACGCATGGCCCGGTTCTAGGCTTGCGCTTCAAATTTTGAGCGGAGGGAGGCCCGAACACATGATACCCGCCGCCTTTCGACTTACAGCCACCTTCCGTGCGGGCCTCATCAACGCCTGGACGGAGAGTGGCACCCGGCCGGAATTCGATGTCGTCACCGGGGTGAGCACCGGCGCGCTCTCTGCACCCTTCGTGTTTCTTGGCCCGGATTATGATGACGATCTCCGTGAGATCTATGGCGGCTTTCCACCCGATCAGATCTTCAAGCCGCGCCTCAGGATCGACATTCTGCCGAAAGCCTCCGTGGCGGACAGCCGTGAGCTTGCCGACCTGATCGCTGAGTTCCTCGACGATGCGATGCTGTCCGAGATCGCGCGAGCGCACCTGCGGCGCCGCAGGCTCCTGATCCAGACCTCCCACCTCGATGCACAGCCCGCAATGATCTCGGACATCGGCGCCATCGCCGCGAGCGGCGCGGTACCGAGTTCCACATCACATGGATCGGCGCCGATTTCGACGCACCCTACCCCGGCCCGTTCGACCCCGACTCCATGTCCGCGCTTTACGATTATGGCGTCGCCTTGATGCGGTCGGGGCGCACCTGGGCGCGTAAGCCACCGGCGCTGATGACGTCGGCAGAACGCCTCGCCGCGTTTTCGCATGCAGCGGAGTAATCGAGGAGACATCACATGACTGCGGACACGGTGTTTGACGTCGCCATCCTCGGCGGTCGCGCGATCGATCCCGAGACAGGGCTCGACGCCGTTCGAAACATCGGTGTGCGGGATGGGATGATCGCCATAATAACGCCAGACCCGATCCAAGGGCGGGAAACGGTCCAGGCCGACGGTCTCGTGGTCGCGCCCGGTTTCATCGACATGCACCACCACAATGCCGGCGTGCCGTTCGGCGAGAAGCTCGCGCTGCGGGACGGCGTCACGACACCGCTCGAGCTCGAGGCGGGCGTCTCCCCGGTGGGCGACTGGTATGCGTCGCTAGAGGGCAGGTGTCGCACAAACTACGGCGCCACGGTGGGCACCATCGCCGCGCGGGAGCGTACCTTCAACCCGTCCTACCGAACCAAGTACGCAGGAGACGTGCTCTACGATCTCGTTGGCTCGCCTCAGGACACCGGTGCCTCCATGAAATGGTCCACTGAGGTGCCGACCGACGACGAACTCCAGCAAATCGCCGGGATCCTCGAAGAAGGGTTGCGCGAGGGGGCCATAGGTATCGGTCACTGCCCCGGCTACATGGTCGCCGGATGCACGACGGCGGAGTCCGTGAAGGCGCAGGAGCTTGCCGGAAAATACGGCCGCGCGACCTATGTTCACGCCCGCTTTTCAAGCCAAATGCCGCCCACGAGCGGGCTTCTCGGCTTTCTCGAGCAGATGGCGGCGCAGGAGATCTATGGCGGCGGGCTTCTGCTGATGCACATGACCGCCCAGGCACTCGGCGACACCGCGCGGGCCCTTGAGCTGATCGACGCCGCGCGCAAGGCTGGGATCTCGGTGCTGCCGGAGGTCTACCCCTATGATTATGGCGGCACCATCGTGGGCGCCGACTACCTGCACCCGGACAACTACGGGCCGAATATGGGTCGCGACTACTCCGACATCACGGAGACCGCGACCGTCACCCCGCTCACAAAGGAGCGCTACGACGAGCTGGTCCGCAAGGCGCCGACCACGAGCGTGATGTTCAAGAACGCGACCGAGCAGACGGTGTACATGGCACTGGCCCACGAGACGAGCGTCCTCGGGAGCGACGCGTTCCCCTATTCGATGAAGTCCGACGGGAGCGTGGTGCTCGATTGGGAAACGCCCTTCGACGCGGTAAACGGACACCCCCGCGGAGCGGGCTCGCATGCCAAGCTCCTGCGCCTCGTCCGCGAAGGGACGGTCGACATCCCCCTGCCGCTCGCCATCGCCAAGATGAGCACCATGATCGCGCAGTTCCTTGAGCAGAACGGCGTCGCACAGATGGCCCGAAAGGGCCGCCTCCAAGAGAGCATGGACGCGGACATCACGCTCTTCGACCCCGAGACGGTCACCGACAATGCCACCATGCGCGATGGCGGCTTGCCCTCGACCGGCATTCCCCATGTGCTCGTGAACGGCGTTACCGTGGTGCGCGGCGGTGAGACGGTCGACGATGTCTTCCCCGGGCGGCCGATCCGCTGTGCTCGGGGCGCGGCATGAGACACCGTGCTCCAATCCCAGCGGTCGTGATCGGGGGCTTCCTCGGCTCCGGTAAGACCACGATGTTGAACGCCCTTCTCGCCGGGGATCACGGGCTGCGCGCCGGCGTGATCGTCAACGATTTCGGGGCGATCAACATTGATGCGCAGCTCGTTGCAGGCGTCGAGGAGGATATGATCGCGCTCTCCAACGGGTGCATCTGCTGCTCTATCCGCGGGGATCTCGTCTCCGCCTGCCTGCGAATGCTGGACCGGGCCGATGCGCCGGAGATCCTCTTCATCGAGTCGAGCGGCGTCTCGGACCCTGCGGAAATCGCGCGCTCGCTCGACCTTGCAGCCCTCCAGCCCTTCCTGCGCATAGAGAGCCTCGTCTGCGTTGCGGATGCCGAGCGGCTGCCTCTCCTCCTCGACGGGGATGCCGGGGCGCTCGCTCGCGCACAGCTCGCCCTCGCGGATCTCGTGATCCTGAACAAAACCGACCTCGTCGCGCCCGAGGCGCTGGCGGAGGTTGAGGAGAGTGTGGGCCGGATCGCCCACGGCGCCCGGCTTTACCGAACGACCGGCGCCCGCGTGCCGTGCGGGCTCCTGTTCGGCACCCATGACACTCACCGCTGGAGCGAACGCCCCGCCACAGGCACAGCGCCATCAGCCCATCCCTTCGAGACCTTTCACTGGCGCACTGACATGCCCCTCTCTTTGCCGCGGCTTCAGTCGGCGCTCTCGGCCCTGCCCAGCACCGTGTTCCGCGCGAAGGGCATCGTCTGGCTCGAAGAGCTGGCCGCCTGCCGAACCGTGCTCCAGATGGTCGGCCCACGCCACAACCTGCGGGACGGGTTGCTCTGGGGCACCGAGACGCCTGGATCGGATATCGTTCTGATCGGAGCCGCCGGAAGGCTTGACCGGCTGGGGCTCGCAGACCGGTTCAACGCCTGCATCGGCGAGGGCGACGCTTCGGCGTCCCCGATCCTCCGTCTTGCCCGACGGATCGCACCACACCTGACCGCCCCGCCACGGGAGATCCGGCATGGCCACACCCGAAATTGAGCCACTGGGCCCGACAATCCTCGCGATCAACTATTTCGGCGATGTGATCTTTGCCGTGAGCGGGGCGCTGACTGCCGCGCGGTACCGGATGGACCTGATCGGCGTCGCGCTGATCGGCATCATTACCGGGATTGGCGGGGGCACCATCCGCGATGTCCTCCTCGGGCGCACTGTCTGGTGGACCCAGGATCCGACCGAGCTGGTCATCTGCCTTGTCGCCGCGCTCCTCACTTTCTTCTTCCTGCGCGGAGATGTGGCGCAGCGCCATGGTATGGTTTGGAGCGATGCGCTTGGGCTTGCCGCCTTCTGCGTCGTCGGCTGCCATGTGGCGCTGTCAATGGACACGCCGGTGGTGGTCGCGGTCCTGATGGGCATGCTGACGGCCACGGGCGGCGGGATCATCCGCGACATCCTCACCCGCACACAGCCGATGATCCTCTGCGGTGAGCTCTATGCGACGGCCGCCCTCGCCGGCGCACTGGCCTATGCCGGGTTGCACGCGCTCGACGCAGACACGGCTTTGGCAAGTCTAGGCGCGTTCGCCGTCGCGCTCGGCCTCCGCGCCGCCGCGATCGTGTTCGGCATCAAGATGGGTCCGCCAGGCGATCTCATCAGCATCGCGCAGCGGTGACGGGTCGGCGAGGGCTGAGCACGCTGACCACCAGGTTGCGTGCGGGGTTCCGGACACGCCGTGCGAAGCCTCCACAGCCAAAACCAGAGGTCGCCGCACCATTCCCGCTGCGTCCGAAATCGACCAGAAAACGAACAACAACAGCCGCCTGTCCACCTTCCAAAACGCTTCGCACCCCAGATCGCGGGCGCATCAAATGGCGCCTCTCCCGTCCACTCCAGCCATCAACGTCACCGCCGCGAATGGCAGGAGCGGGGCTCGAAGCCACCATCGGTGGCGCCGCCGAGCGCGTCGTGCTGTGTGGGCGGGCGGCTGGTCGTTGCGGTTGTTCTTGAGGCGCGACCAGCGTGTTGGCTGGCGGGTCGTGGTTCTTCTTCGGGGTTGCATCGTGCCATGGAGGGTGGCGCTATGGCGGTGCACAAAGAAACTCGCAACGAGTGTACCGACAGGAGGTTTCCATGGTCCGCAGCTTGATGGCCGGCGTCTCTGCCGCCGTGCTGGCCCTTCCCGCCACAGCCCTCGCCGAGGGGCAGCTCAACATCTTCAACTGGGGCAACTACACCAACCCCGAGCTGATCGAGAAGTTCGAGGCCGAGACGGGGATCGAGGTCACGATCACCGATTACGACAGCAACGACACCGCGCTCGCCAAGATCAAGGCCGGCGGGCATGGCTTCGACATGGTGGTGCCGTCCCACAGCTACGTGCCCATCTGGGTCGAGGAAGGGCTGATCGTGAAGCCCGGCATCCCCGAGATGGAGAACTACGCCAACATCGCGCCCCAGTGGAAGGATGTGAGCTGGGACCCCGGCCGCGAATACACCGTGCCCTGGCAGTGGGGCAGCGTCGGCATCGTGGTCGACACCTCGGTCTATGACGGGGACCTCAACACCTCCGCCGTCATCTTCGACCCGCCCGAGGAACTGGTCGGCAAGATCAACGTCGCCCCCGAGATGCAGGACGTCGTGCACACCGCCATCTACTACCACGGCGGCGAGGGCTGCACGACCGACCGCGAGGTGCTGAAGAAGGTCCGCGATACGCTCGTCTCCGCCAAGGAGAAGTGGCTCGCGATGGATTACGGCATCATCGAGAAGTTCGCGGGCCGCGACCTTGCCGCCTCGCTCTACTGGAACGGCGCCGCCTTCCGCTCGCGCGAGAAGAACCCGGATGTGCGCTACGGCTACCCGCAGGAAGGCTTCGTGCTCTGGATGGACAGCGTGGCGCTGCTCGCGGACGCGCAGAACGTGGAGGAAGCGAAGACCTTCCTCAACTTCATCATGGAGCCGGAGAACGCGGCCCTCATCTCCGCCTTCGCCCGCTACGCCAACGGCATCTCCGGCTCCGAGGCCTTCATGCCGGACGATATGAAGACCGCGCCCGAGGTGCAGATCCCCGAGGAACTCGCCGCCGCGGGCCGCTTCACCAACACCTGCCCGCCCGAGGCCCAGAAGCTCTACACCGCCATCTGGACCGAGCTGCAGAAGTAAGCCTCAGCCCATCGCACCCAGAGGCCCGCGCCACCCAGCGCGGGCCTATCTCATGCCCGGAGGGTCTCTGCGGAGAGCCGCGCGCGCTCCGCTGCGCCTGCCGGCGTGCCGAGGCGGAGCCAGCCCGGCGAGTAGGAGAAGCGGCGGGACCAGACATGGCGGCAGGCAAGCATGGCCTGCGCCGCGGCCGCGTCGCCGGTCTCGTAGGTTCGGAAGAGGGTGGTGCCTCCCACCAGCGACCAGCCCTGCGCGCCGGCCCAGGCGTCGAGCGCTGCCGCCTCCGCCGCCAGCCGGCCGCGTGTCTCGGCAATCCAGGCATGGTCCGCATAGGCCCACGCCGCGATCTCGATGGCCGGGCCGGAAACGGCCCAGGGGCCGAGACGCTCGGCCAGTGCCTCCGCAAGGGCGGGCGAGGCCACCGCAAAGCCGAGGCGTACGCCCGCGAGGCCAAAGAACTTGCCGAAGGAGCGGAGCACCACCACCCGCCCGGGTGCGCGCGCCAGCCCGCCCACCAGCGAGAGCTCGGGCGCCGTATCCGCAAAGCTCTCATCGACCACCAGCAGGGCCACCTCGGCGCTCAGCGCCGCCAGCGCCTCGGGCGACCAGCAGCGCCCGTCCGGGTTGTTGGGGTTCACGACCACGGCGGCCTCCAGCCCGGCCGCGTCGGCAGGCTCGGCCACCGCCACCACCTGCCAGCCCGCCGCCGCGAAGGCCGCCGCATGCTCGTTATAGGTCGGCGACACGATGCCGACGCGCCCCGGTGCGGAGAGGTACGGCACCTGCTGGATCAGCGCCTGCGCTCCCGCCGCCGCCACCAGCCGCGCGGCAGCAGGCACCCCGAAATACGCCCCCGCCGCCGCCAGCATGTCCTCCAGCGCGCCCGCCTGCGGCAGCGCCGTCCAGGCTCGCGGCGAGAGCGGCGGCACCGGGTAGGGCACGCGGTTGATACCCGTCGAGAGGTCGATCCAGTCCTCGATCGCGCCGCCATAGGCCGCCATCGGCGCTTCCAGCCCACCGCCATGCTCGCGAGGGCCGCTCTCCGCCATGCCGCCTCCCGCCATGCCGCTCCCCGTCATGCCGCTCCCCGTCATGCCGCCTACCCTTTTCCGCCGCGCCGTGGCATCGCGGGCCCATGCATCGCGGACGACCCTCCCCATCGCAACCCATGCGCCCCCGCAAGGTGGCCCTCACCGGCCATTTCGGGGAGTTCCTGCAGGGCCGGCTGGGGGCGGAAGGGCCCGTGGCGCTCGTCACCCTGCCCTGCCCCGTCGCCCGTGCCGAGGTCACCTTCACGCCCCGCGCGCACGCCCCGCTCGTCGCATCGGGCCCGCTCGCGCCCCTCCTCCGCCGCGCCGCCACGGCCGCGCGCGGCCAGGGCATGCGCGGCCTCGGCGGCGTCCTCCACCTGCGGCACAATGTGCCCCCCGGCGGCGGCGCCGGGCTCTCGACCATGGCCGCCCTCGGCACCATCCGCGCCCTGCGCGGGCCGAGCGACGCGGCACCGGAAGCCGCCCTCTGCCTCGCCGTGGAGGGGGCGACCGACCCGCTGATGCACAGAGAGCCCGGCCGCCTCCTCTGGGCCTCGCGCGAGGCGCGCATCGTCGAGACCCTGCCGCCAGCGCCCCGCTTCACCGTGGCCGCCGGCTTCCTCGGCCCGCCGCTCCGCACGGACCCTACCTCCACCGACTTCGCGGACATCGCCGATCTCGTGGACGGCTGGCGCCGGGCCGCACAGGCCGGGGATGCGCCTGCGGCTGCCGCCATCGCCACCGCCTCGGCCGAGCGCAACGGCCGCCCCACCGGCCCCGCCGCCGCGCTGAAAGCCTGCGCCGATGCACTGGGCGCCCTCGGCATCGCCGCAGCCCACACGGGCTCCGCCGTCTGCCTGCTCTTCGCCCATGGCGACCGCGCCCGCGCCAGCGCCGGCGCCGCCGCGCTCGCTACCCTCGGCGCCACGGGCATCCGCCGCTTCGAGACGCCCTGAGCCCTCAGTCAGGCCGAGAGCAGCGCCGGGGGCCGCGTCGGGGGCCGCGCCGCCGCGAACAGCGCATCGAGGTCGCAATGCGTCTCGAGATGCGCGGCCAGCCGGTCCAGCACCCCTTCGATCCGCGCGCCATAGGCAATCGCGTTCCCCTCCGCGCCGAGGCCGCGCAGAAAGGCCGCCCGGAACGCGTCGGACTGGAAGACCCCGTGCACATAGGTGCCGATCACGCGCCCATCGGCGGAGATCGCCCCTTCGGGCACCCCCTCGATCTCGAGCCAGGGCCGCGTCCGGTCGGCCCCCTCCGTCCGCCCGATATGGATCTCGTAACCCGATACCGCCGCGCCGCTCTCAAGGTGGCGGCCCGAGACAGGGCGCGTCGCCTTCTCCGGCACCATCACCGTCTCGACATCGAGCAGGCCCAAACCCGGCGAGCGCCCCGCCGGCCCCTCGATCCCCGCCGGATCGTCGATCCACTGCCCCAGCATCTGGTAGCCGCCGCACAGCCCCAGCACCCGGCCACCACGCCTGAGATGCGCGGCAAGGTCGATGTCCCAGCCCTGTTCGCGCAGAAAGGCGAGGTCCCCGCGCGTGGACTTCGCGCCAGGCAGGATCACGAGGTCCGCATCCCCCGGCAGCGGCGTGCCCGGCTGCACCAGCTCCAGCGAGACCGAGGGCTCCTGTCGCAGCGGGTCCAGATCGTCGAAATTCGCGATGCGCGAGATCACGGGGCAGACGATGCGGATGGGCGCGTCCCGCCGTTCGGCCGCAAGCCCCTGCGCATCCTCCGCGGGCAAGAGCGCCGCCTCGCCGAACCAGGGGATCACGCCGAAGCCGGGCCAGCCCGTCCGCTCGGCGATGAAGGCATAGCCATCGTCGAAGAGCCGCGGGTCCCCCCGCATCTTGTTCACCAGAAAGCCGGCGATCCGCCCCGCATCGGCGTCGTCCAGCACCGCCTTGGTGCCCACGATCTGCGCGATCACCCCGCCCCGGTCGATATCCCCGGCCAGTACCACCGGCACATCCGCCGCCGCGGCGAAGCCCATATTGGCGATATCGCCCGCGCGCAGGTTCACCTCCGCCGGGCTGCCGGCCCCCTCCACCAGCACGAGATCCGCCTCCGACGCGAGGCGCCCGAAGCTCTCCAGCACGAACGGCAGAAGCTTGGGCTTCAGCGCCCCGTACTCCCGGGCTCGCGCCGTGGCGTAGCGCTTACCCTGCACCACCACCTGCGCGCCCGTCTCCGTCTCGGGCTTCAGCAGCACGGGGTTCATATGCACGCTCGTCGGAACCCCGCAGGCCTGCGCCTGCAGCGCCTGCGCCCGCCCGATCTCGCCGCCATCCTCCGTGGCGGCGGCATTGTTCGACATGTTCTGCGGCTTGAAGGGCGCCACGCGCAGCCCCCGCCGAACCGCCGCCCGGCAGAGCCCCGCCACCAGCACCGACTTGCCGACATTCGACCCGGTGCCTTGGATCATCAGAGCTTTCACGTTATCCCTCTCACCACGAGCCTCAAAACGATGTTCGCCTTTTGACCTTGCCCGACAAGCGAAAAGTGACTATGTTTCAATTGGAAAGGAGATCCCCATGACGCAGCACACTTACGATCGACTTGCTATGCGCGCCTACGTTTTCGTCGGGGTCGCCTCTCTGGTCGTGGTTCTCGGCGCTGTCATTGGCTAACGCTCGTTATCGTCGCCTGAAGCGTCACGCCGGTTGATTTCAACCGTCAAATAGAACGCTCCGACCAAGAGCCCCAAATGCAAGTTTCCAAACAGCGCCTGCATCGCAGCGAATGGCCGCGACAGCGGAGCAGGCGTGAAGTCTCCGAAGCCGAGCGTCGAAAAGACGACTGCGGAAAAATAGATGTGGTCACTGGGGGTCGCATCTGCTTGGCATAAGCCAAACGCGCGATAAAGCAGGGAAAACGACAGGATTGCGAAGACCGTCGACAGCCCCAGATCCCTCAGAAGACGCAAGGCGTTGATCTCGAAATTCTTCGAAACCAACCTGACGACGCCAATGGTCGTTGCATAGAAATAAGTAAAAGAGATCATGACGAGGCCGATGGCGGCAACGCCGCCCGGTAAGACTCTTAGATCGAAGTGGTCGGCATAGGTATCGAGCGCAATCAACATTGAGAGCAAGATGACGTAGTAGCTAAAGGCGTTCCGATTTTTGCTCCCACGTGTTGAACCCGGAAGCCGTGCCCACAGCCGATTGCGCAGTCGACGAAATGGCACAACGCATTTCCTGAACTTCCGGCTCATTCAAATAACTGCAAACCAACGTCTCTGCTGAACTCCTCTCAGAGACCATATCCCGGCACAGCGTCAGAACTCCACGCCGATCTGGGCCTTGATGCCCTGTTCGCGGAAGGGGTGCTTCACCAGGGTCATCTCCGTGACGAGGTCCGCGGCCTCCACCAGCACCTCCGGCGCGTTCCGGCCGGTCAGCACCACATGGGTCATCGGCGGCTTCTCCTCGGCCAGAAACCGCGCCACCTCGGCGGCGTCGAGGTACTCGTAGCGGAGCGCGATGTTGATCTCGTCGAGCAGCACCATGGCGTTCCGCTCGTCCCGGATGAGCGCCTTTGCCTTCTCCCAGGCCGCCCCCGCCATCTCCTTGTCCCGCGCCTTGTCCTGCGTCACCCAGGTGAAGCCCTCGCCCATGGTGTGGAACTGGCAGAGCTCGCCGAAATGCTCGGTGATCAGCGCCCGCTCGCCCGTCTCCATCCCGCCCTTGATGAACTGCACCACAGCGCTCGGCATGCCGTGCGCGATGCAGCGGAAGATCATCCCGAAGGCGGCGGAGCTCTTGCCCTTGCCCTTGCCGGTATGGACGATGACGAGACCTTTCCGGTCCGTCTTCTCCGCCATCATCTTCTCGCGCGCAGCGGCCACCTTCTGCATCTTGGCGCGGTGGCGGGCGGCGTCTTCGGTCTCGCTCATGGGCCGGTCTTCATCCCTTGACACGCGTTTCCACGGGCCGCATCACGGTTGGGCTGGTGCCTGTCTGACAGGCGAAGAGGGAATGCTCAAGGGCTCCGGCCCCCAAGGCAGCCGCCCCCGCGACCGTGACCGGAAAGGTCCGCCCAAGCCCACTGGCCAAGGCCTCGTGCCGATGCTGGGAAGGGGGGAGGACCGCAGGAGCAAGCCGAAAGGCACCGCTCCGTGATCCGTAAGCCGGGAGACCTGCCAGCAAGAGAATGTGAGCCGGGCGGGGTGATCCGGTGCTGCACTGAAACGGCGCGTCAGCGCCCGCAGCACCATGCCATCCGCTCAGGCGCGAGGAAGGGTGAAGGTGCAGGGCCGGTGAAAGACGCAAGCGACACAACCGACGAGGTGGAACTCCTCGTCTGCGCCACCTGCCGCCAGCAGGGCATCGTGGAGACCGAGGGGGAGGAGCGCCCGGGCGCCCGCCTCGAGGCCGCCCTCCGCGCCGGCACGCTGCCCGAGGGCATTCGCCTCCGCCGCGTCGAGTGCCTGTCCAACTGCTCGCAGGGCTGCACCGTGGCGCTGAGGGGCCCCGGCCGCTGGACCTATGTCTACGGCAACCTGGACCCTGCAGAGCATGCCGACATGCTGCTCGC
>JBCBEP010000081.1:0-15178 GCA_038528605.1 Pseudomonadota bacterium | reverse complement strand
GCGGTGCCGGAATGGAACGCGGCGAGGAGGCTGACCGCCCCGACGGAGCCCGCGGACGCGGCCGACCCCCATGTGTGGGGCATCAGCTGTTTCGTCGTCCGCTCCGGGAAGCGGCGGCGGGGGCATGGCGCGGCACTGCTGGACGCCGCCATTGCCTGGGCGCGGGAGCAAGGGGCACGGCAGCTCGATGCCTGCCCGGTTGAAGCGGATGGTACGCGGAAAGCCGCGGGGGCGCTTTACCACGGCGTTGCAGCGCAGTTCTTTGCGCGCGGCTTTGTCGAGGTCGCGCGGCGCAAGGCGGACCGGCCGGTTGTCAGCCTCCATCTCCGCGGCGCGCCTTAGAGACGCAAACGGCCCCGCCCGGGGGGGCGAGGCCGCATCGGCTGGCGCGGGCGTTCAGGTCAGCCCTGGCGCGCCTTGAACTTCTTCTGGGTCTTGTTGATCACGTAGACCCGGCCGCGGCGGCGGACCACCCGGCAGTCCCGGTGCCGCTGCTTGAGCGAGCGGAGCGAGTTCTTGATCTTCATCGGTCTTCTCCTTTCTCGGCTCAGGCAGGCTGCGCGTCGAGCGCGGCCTTGGCTTGGGTAACGATGGCGCCGAACGCTTCCGGCTCATGCACGGCGAGATCGGCGAGCACCTTGCGGTCCACCTCGATCCCGGCCTTGTCGAGACCGTTGATGAAGCGCGAGTAGCTGAGCGTCGCATCCTCGGCCCGAACGGCAGCGTTGATACGCTGGATCCAGAGCGCGCGGAAGGTGCGCTTCTTCACCTTGCGGTCGCGCGTCTGATACTGCAGCGCCTTGTCGGCCGACTGCTTGGCGACGCGGAAGCTGCGCGAGCGGGCGCCGTAATGGCCCTTGGTACTGTCGAGTACCTTGCGGTGGCGGCGGGCGCGGACGGGACCGGTCTTTACACGGGGCATCTCTCAGTCCTCCTCAGCGCGCGTAGGGCATGTACTGCTTGACGATCTTCTCGTCAGGCGCGGACAGCACCGTGGTGCCGCGGGCATTGCGGATAAACTTCGTGGTGCGCTTGATCATGCCGTGCCGCTTGCCGGCCTGCTGCACCTTCACACGGCCATTGGCCGTGACCTTGAAGCGCTTCTTGGCGCCCGATTTGGTCTTCATCTTGGGCATTTTTCGTCTCCATGTCCGATTTCTGGAAC
The DNA here is from genome assembly GCA_038528605.1 of Pseudomonadota bacterium. Lineage (GTDB taxonomy): Bacteria > Pseudomonadota > Alphaproteobacteria > Rhodobacterales > Rhodobacteraceae > Thermohalobaculum. The sequence continues at coordinate 14,013 of JBCBEP010000081.1, read as the reverse complement.
CGTACGGCAGCCCATTTTCCGGCCGACGATTCCGGGCCCGCACGATCTCTCGGGCGGGAGCGCGCGTAACTACTGGCATCGCCGGGGTTTTGCAAGAGCCGCAGGCTGGAACTCTGCCCTCGAAAATGGCAAAATGAGTGTTTCTAACAGTAGTTGCTTGTGACGATCGGCACTTCCCAGTAGCAAATCATGAACTATGGGTTGGGTGTCTCTAGTGTTAAGGAACGTCGTCAATGCGTGGTGTATCCCCCCGGCCCGAGCGTGCGATGAAGCTGCGCGTGCGTGAGGAAGGCCAATGTGTGCTGGCCTACCAGTTCCGCAGCTCCGACGAAGCCGCTGAAGTCTACCGCATCCTCAGGGACTACTTCCCTAAGGCGCAGTTTGTGTTCGAGCAGGGCGAGCCCGGCCGATAGCCGGGCTGCGTGTGCGGCCTACCCAACCGCACCTGCATCGTTCAGCGACCAGTCGTAGCGATAATCGTCGATGCCGCCGGCATTGCCGAGCTCAGCCGCCTTTGTCTTCGGGGCGTATGCCTTGAGATGGGCGACGACGCCCGCCTCGTTGCCGCCGAAATCCTCCTGGAACCAGTCGTAGATCGAGGAGGCGACGATGCCGCTGCCCGTGACCGTGGCGCCGCGCGGATGGGCGACATAGGCGCGGGCACCCGCCTCCAGCATCGGCTCGAGCGCGGCGGCGGTGAAGGGCTTGGCCGCGAGATCCGGGCAGCCGATGGACGCGCAGTTGACCGCGTAGTGGATGCGCGGGTCGCGCCAGACCGGGCGCAGGATCCCGTGCTCGATATCGTCGAGGCTGAGGTCCTGCCCCTCGACGCGGACCACATCGTCGGTCCACGGCCCGGTGTTGAAGAGCCCACCGTTCACTTCGCGGATGCTCTCCACCGGGTAGGCGCCGAGCACGAGGTCGATGGTCACGGCGTTGTAGAGGTTGACCCAGTAGGCATAGGCGGCGCCGGCGGAGAGCTTGGTGGGCTCGACGGCCTGCATGGCGTCGAGATAGCGCTGGAGGCTCGCCCGGTCGCCCTGCGCGCCCGCGTAATCGAAGAGGGCGACGCCGCTTTGCGTGCCCGTGCGCAGGTGCTTCGCGAGGATGCCGCCCCAGGCGCTGTGGTCCGGGTCCCCACCGCCACCGTGGCGCGTCCAGCGATCGTCGATCAGCCGGGACTTCGGCGCGGCGCCGGCGGCACCGGGCAGCGCCGCCGCGCCGGTGGTGACGGCGGCGAGGGCGAGGAACTGGCGGCGGCTCGGGGTCATGCGCGGCTCCTGTGAATGCTTTGCTGGGGAGAAGATGGCCGCCGCTGCTTGGCAACCAAGGGGGCTGACAGGCTTGTGATGCTCCTGTCAGCGTGTGTCAGCAGACCGCCGGCCCTGCGCTTCCGGTACCGGGGCGGGTCGCCTAGCCTGCGCCTCCCGGTACCGCGACGGAGCATGACACATGGCCTTTGGCTCGAAGCTGAACCCCACATTGCGCGCCTTCATCGAGCGCCAGCCGATGTTTTTCGTGGCAACGGCGGCGCGGGACGGGCGCGTGAACGTATCGCCCAAGGGGATGGACACGCTGAAGATCGTGAATGACAGCCGCATCGTCTGGCTCAACCTGACGGGCAGCGGGAACGAGACGGCGGCGCATCTGGCGGACGTCAACCGGATGACGCTGATGTGGTGCGCCTTCGAGGGGGACGCGATGATCCTGCGCGCCTATGGTACCGCGCGCACGGTGCACCCGCATGATGCGGACTGGCTCGAAGCGTCGGCACCCTTCCCGGCGATGGCCGGCAGCCGGCAGGTCTTCGACATGACGATCGAACGGATCCAGACCTCCTGCGGGAGCGGCGTGCCGTTCATGTCCTTCGCAGGCGGCCGGGGCGAGGCGGAGCTGGTGCCGTTCTTCGAGGAGATGGGCGAGGCGGGCGTCGAGAACTTCTGGCGCCGGCGCAATACGGTGAGCATCGACGGACGGCCCACGGGCATTCTCCCCGCCGAGGGCTGACGCGGCTGCGGCAGCAGCTTGCTGGACTGGCGAACGGGCCGGCGCTATAGGCTCGACCTCATGAGGCAGATACCGGTCATCCGTTCCCGCGCGGTCCTCGCGGCCCCGCGGCGAATTACCGGCCCGGCCCGCTGAGCGCGGCGCCGGGACATGAGGTGTTGCGAATTGCGCGCCGAGACCGACCCCATGAAAGACACCTGACCGGAGGCGACCGATGAGCGCCGAGACGACCGACCGCGCGGCCGAGGGCACGACAGAGACCGGCCCCGACTACCGCGACACCCTGTTCCTGCCGACCACCGATTTCCCGATGCGTGCGGGCCTGCCGAAGCGGGAGCCCGAATGGCTGGCGCATTGGGAGAAGCTGGATCTCTACTACCGCCTGCGCCGCGATGCGGGCGAGCGCCCGCCCTTTGCGCTGCATGACGGCCCGCCCTATGCCAACGGGCACCTGCATATCGGGCACGCGCTCAACAAGATCCTGAAGGACTTCGTCGTCCGCTCCCACCAGATGATGGGCTACGACTCGCGCTATGTGCCCGGCTGGGACTGCCACGGCCTGCCCATCGAGTGGAAAATCGAGGAGCAGTACCGAAAGAAGGGAAAGAACAAGGACGAGGTGCCGATCAACGAGCTGCGCGCCGAGTGCCGCAAGTTCGCCGAGGGCTGGATCGACGTGCAGCGGAGCGAGTTCAAGCGGCTCGGCGTCACCGGCAACTGGGAAGACCCGTATCTCACCATGAACTTCGACGCGGAGGCGACGATCGCCGCGGAGTTCATGACCTTCGTGATGAACGGCGCGCTCTATCAGGGCTCGAAGCCGGTGATGTGGAGCCCCGTGGAGAAGACCGCGCTGGCCGAGGCGGAGGTCGAGTACCACGAGCACCAGAGCCACACGGTCTGGGTGAAGTTCCCGGTGCTCTCGGAGAAGGCGACGCCGCCGCTCGGGGCGCGGAATGGTGAGATCACCGTGGGGCGGGTCGAGCCGCTGGGCGATCTCGACGGCGCGAAGGTGGTCATCTGGACCACCACGCCCTGGACGATCCCGCAGAACCGGGCGGTGTGCTTCAACCCGACGCTTTCCTACGGGCTCTACGAGGTCACCGGCCGGCCCGAGGAGTGCTGGGCGCGGATCGGGGACCGCTATGTGCTGGCCGACGCGCTGGCCGAGAGCGTGATGGGCCAGGCTCGGCTCGACGATGGGATGTACCGCCGGCTGCGGGACGTCACCGCCGAGGAGCTCTCGGGGCTCGCCATGGCACATCCGCTGCGCGGTGCGGGCGAGGCCGGGGCGGAGTGGGACTATGACGTGCCCATGCTCCCGGGCGACCATGTGACCGACGAGGCGGGCACGGGCTTCGTGCACACTGCCCCCAGCCACGGTGCGGACGACTACGAGGTGGGCCAGCGCTTCGGCCTGCCGATGACCTATAACGTGCTGGAGGACGGGAGCTTCCGAGAGGACCTGCCGTTCTTCGGCGGCCTCGCGATCCTCGACCCGAAGGGAAAGGAAGGCAAGGCGAACCGGGCGGTCATCGACAAGCTGGTGGAGGTGGGCGCGCTGCTCGCCCGCGGGCGGCTCAAGCACTCCTACCCGCATTCCTGGCGCTCGAAGGCCCCGCTCATCTTCCGCAACACGCCGCAATGGTTCGTGGCCATCGACCGGGCGCTGGACGACGGGATGGACGATTACGGCGACACGATCCGCAAGCGGGCGCTGGCCTCCATCGATGCGCTGGTGGAATGGACGCCGAAGGCAGGGCGGAACCGGCTCTACTCGATGATCGAGAACCGGCCGGACTGGGTGCTCTCGCGCCAGCGCGCCTGGGGCGTGCCGCTCACCTGCTTCAAGAGGAAGGGCGGGGACCCTGCGAGCGAGGACTACATCCTGCGCGACCCGGAGGTGAATGCCCGCATCGTGGAGGCTTTCCGCGCCGAGGGGGCCGATGCCTGGTACGCCGAGGGCGCGAAGGAGCGGTTCCTCGCCGGGCGCAACGACGTGGAGCAATGGGAGAAGGTCGACGACATCCTGGATGTCTGGTTCGATTCAGGCTCCACCCACGCCTTCGTGCTGCGCGACCGGGCGGATGGCGTCTGGCCCGCGGATGTGTACCTGGAGGGTACCGACCAGCACCGCGGCTGGTTCCACTCCTCGCTGCTGCAGGCCTGCGGAACCAAGGGGCGGGCGCCCTACAAGTCGGTCGTGACCCACGGCTTCACGCTCGACGAGAAGGGCATGAAGATGTCCAAGTCGCTCGGCAACACGGTGGTGCCGGACGAGGTCATCAAGCAGTACGGCGCGGATATCCTGCGCCTCTGGGTGGCGCAGGCGGACTTCACGGCGGACCAGCGCATCGGGCCCGAGATCCTGAAGGGCACGGCGGACAGCTACCGCCGGCTGCGGAACGGGTTCCGGTTCTTGCTGGGCGCGCTCGACGGGTTCACGGAGGAGGAACGCGTCGAGCCCGCGGAGATGCCGGAGCTGGAGCGCTGGGTGCTGCACAGGCTCGCGGAGCTCGATGGCGAGGTGGCGGCGCGCTACCGGGCGTTCGACTACGATGGCGTCTTCTCGCGGCTCTTCTCCTTCGTCACCTCCGACCTTTCGGCCTTCTACTTCGATGTGCGGAAGGACTGCCTCTACTGCGACGCGGCCACGAGCCCGAAGCGCCGCGCGGCGCGGACGGTGATGGACGCGCTCTTCCATCGCCTCACGCGCTGGCTGGCCCCCATCCTGGTGTTCACCACGGAGGAGGTGTGGCTGGCGCGGTTCCCGGGGGAGGAAAGCTCGGTGCACCTGACCGACTTCCCCGAGACGCCGGCGAGCTGGCGGGACGAGGCGCTGGCCGCGAAATGGGCGAAGATCCGGGCGGCGCGGCGAGTGGTTCTGGGTGCGCTCGAGGTGGAGCGGCGGGAGAAGACCATCGGCGCCTCGCTGGAGGCGGCACCCATCCTCTTTGTCGAAGATGCGGAGACGGCGGCGGCGGCGCGCAGCGTGGATATGGCGGAGCTCTGCATCACCTCGGGCCTTGAGCTTCGCGAGGGCGCGGCGCCGGCGGAGGCCTTCCGGCTGGAGGAGCCCACCATTGGCGTGCTCTTCGAGAAGGCGCCGGGGCAGAAATGCGCCCGCTGCTGGCGGATCCTGCCGGATGTGGGCCGCCACAAACACATGATGGTCTGTGCGCGCTGTGATGCCGTTTTGGGGTAGGGTGGGGTTCGACCCCACCATGGGCCGGAGCAACGAGGGGCGGTGGGGTGGAACCCCACCCTACCGATGATGGCGCGTCTCACGCCCTCCATGCGGCTGATCCTCTGGTCTGCCGGGATCGTGTTCCTGGCGGACCGGCTCTCGAAATGGGCGGTGATCGACCTGATCGATCTGCCGCGCGTGGGGCGCATGGAGGTGATCGACCCGTTCCTCAACTTCGTGATGGCGTGGAACGAGGGGATCAATTTCGGGCTGGTCTTCGCGCCGCCGGAGGTGATGCGCTGGGGGCTTATCGTGCTTGCCGTCGTGATTTCGGCGGCGCTTTTCTGGTGGGCGGGCCGGCGCGCACCGCAGAAAGGGCAGCGCCTGGTGGCGCTCGGCGCGGGCGTGGTGATCGGCGGGGCGCTCGGCAATGCGTGGGACAGGCTGCAATACGGCGCGGTGGCGGACTTTCTCAACATGAGCTGTTGCGGTATTGCCAACCCCTACGCCTTCAACATCGCCGATGTGGCGATTTTCGCGGGCGCTATTCTGATTGCCTGGAAGGCATGAGGCGCACCGGTGGACGTACCCGTGGACAGACCCGTGGACGGGGAGGAACGAAGATGGCGATGAACCGACGGCTGACGACCATGGCGGCCCTGATGGCCGGCGCCGCCGCGCTCGCGGGTTGCGACAAGATCGGCAACCCGCTCGACGTGTTCGCGGCGAAGAAGCCCTCGCCGGACGAATTCAAAGTGGTGGCGCGCGCGCCCCTCTACGTGCCGCCGCAGGTGCAGGCTGGGCAGGACGTGCAGGTGCTGCCCTCTCCGCGCCCCGGCGCGCCCTCGCCGCTCGACCCGCAGCCCGAGCGCGATGCGCAAGCGGCGCTGCTGGGGGCGGGTGCAGGCTCGGCCGGTGTGGCCAACGCACCGAGCCGCGGGGAGCAGGTGCTGGTGGGTGCCGCTGCGACCGGTGCGGATGGCGAGATCCGCACCACGCTGATCGAAGACGAGGCGGCGGAGGCCGCGGCCGCCGCAGAGGGCCCCTACGAGCCGCCGAGCGTGTTCGAGCTGATCGGCCTCAGCGAGCCGCCGGCCTTCGACCCGGAGGACGTGGTCGAACCCGTGCCCGAGAGCCAGCGCCTGCAGCGGAGCGGCCTGCCCTCCCCCAACGACCCGACAGCGACGGCGGACCCCGCAGCCGCCCCGGCCGAGGCGACGGATGGCTGACCGGCGCTAACAATCTCGCGAGCGGGGGCCTCTCGCGCCCCTGCCCGGCGCGGCATTGCGTGCCGCGCCCCTGACTTGTGGGCCTTTCCCCCCTATCTTCTCCCGGATAACGCCTCAGGGAGACGATGCATGCGCCTGCGCCAACCGCGCGCCGCCACGCCGCGGCACCATCTGGACGACCCTCAAGCCCTCGCCGTAACGGCGCCCGACACCGCGGCCCGCTTCGCGCTGCAGGCGATGTCGGCCGCACTGGCCGGCGCCCTCGCGCTGACGGCGGTGCTCGCCGCCGCGCCGGCGCTGAGCGAGGAGGCGACCGCTGCGGCAGAGGAGGCGGCGGACTGGCCCTACCCGCCCGTGACGACCTTCACGCTCGAGAACGGCATGGACGCGATCGTCATCGAGGACAACCGCGTGCCGATCGTGACCCACATGGTCTGGTATCGCGTGGGCGCGGCGGACGAGCCCTGGGGCAAGTCCGGTATCGCGCATTTCTTCGAGCACCTGATGTTCAAGGGTACGGACAAGATCCCCGAGGGCGGGTTCTCACGCCTCGTCGCGGCGAATGGCGGGCAGGACAACGCCTTCACCTCGTGGGACTACACCGCCTACTTCCAGCGCATCGCGAATGACCGCCTCGGCCTCGTGATGGGCATGGAGGCGGACCGGATGAAGAACCTCCGGATCAACGACGCTCTCGTGGCGACCGAGCGGGACGTGGTGATCGAGGAGCGCAACAGCCGGACGGATAACGACCCGAGCAGCCTGTTTGGCGAGCAGCTGCGCGCCGCCCTCTACCTCAACCATCCCTACGGCGTGCCGATCATCGGTTGGCGCCACGAGATCGAGGAGCTCGGTCTCGAGGACGCGCTGGCGTTCTACGAGCGGTTCTACGCGCCGGACAATGCGATCCTGGTGGTGGCGGGCGACGTGACGCCCGATGAGGTGCGCGCGCTGGCCGAGGAACATTACGGGCCGCTGGCGCCCGCCGGCCGCCCGCCCGAGGCGCGCCCGGCGGAGCCGCCGCAGCTTGCGCCGCGCCGCCTGGCGATGAGCGACCCTCGGGTGCGTCAGCCCTACGTGATCCGCTACTACAAGGTGCCGGCCTATGGGGAGGGCCACAAGGCGGATGCAGCGGCGCTTTCCGTGCTGTCGGACGTGTTGGCGGACGGCAAATCGTCCCGCTTCACCCAGGCGCTCGAGTTCGGGGATGGCCCTGCCGTGGGCTCCTCGGCCTGGTACAGCCCGACCGCGACGGACACGACGACCTTCGGGGTATACGCCGCCGCGAAGCCCGGGCGGACGCTCGACGAGGTGGAGGCGGCGCTCGATGCCGAGCTTGAGCGGATCGCGACCGAGGGGCCGACCGAGGCGGAGCTCGAGCGGGTGAAGAACAAGGCGCGGGCGAGCCATATCTTCGCGCTCGACGACCAGTCCCGCCTCGCGCGGATCTATGGCGCGGCGGCGGTCGTTGGGCTCGATGTCGAGGACGTCCACGAGTGGCCGCGGGTGCTCAACGCCGTGACGGCGGAGGACGTGAAGCGGGTCGCGCGCGAGCTGCTGCGCCCCGAAGCCTCCGTCACCGGGCGCCTGACGCAGACCGAGGAGAAGGCAGGATGAGCGCGATGTTCCCGATCACAGGCCCGGCGCGCCGCATGAAGCTGCTCGCCGCCACCATCGCCGGCGCCCTCCTGGCACCTGCTCTGGCGCTTGCGGAGACGACCTTCTCCCTGCCGGTAACCGAGGAGACGAGCCCGAACGGGACGACCTTCTGGCATCTAGAGGCGTCGACGATCCCCATCGTCTCCGTCGAGGTCAGCTTCGAGGGCGGCGCGCGGCTCGACCCCGAAGGTCGCGAGGGCGTGAGCCGGCTGACCATGGGCCTGCTCGACGAAGGGGCGGCGGACCGGGACGCGGTGGCCGCCTCCGACGCGGCGGACGCGCTCAATGCCCGCTTCGGCTTCTCCACCCGGCGCGACAGCGTGAGCGTCACGGCGCGCATGCTCTCGGAGAATGTCGAGGACGCAGCGGCGCTGCTGAACGACCGCCTGGTGCGGCCGCGCTTCGATGCGGATGCGATCGAGCGGGTGCGCACGCAGGCGCTCTCGGGCATCGCCGCGGACGAGACCGATCCGCGCGCACAGGCCTCGAAGGCCTTCTACAAGCGCCTCTTCCCGGACCATCCCTATGGCCGGACCGTGAGCGGCACGGCCGAGAGCGTTGGCGCCATCACGCGTGACGATCTGGTGGCCCAGCGCGGGCGGCTGATGAGCCTCGACCGGGTGCATGTGGCCGTGGTCGGCGCCATCGATGCGGAGCGGGCCGGGCGCATGGTCGACATGATGCTCGCGGGCCTGCCGGAGACGGCGCCGGCGGATGCAGCGCTGCCGGCGGATCCGGTGGTGGCCCCGCCGCCGGGGGTGGAGGTGGTGAGCCTCGACATCCCGCAATCCGTCGCCGTCTTCGGTCATGCGGGCATCCCGCGGGACGACCCGGACTACATCCCCGCCTTCGTGATGAACTACGTGCTGGGGGGCGGCGGCTTCTCCTCGCGGCTGATGACGGAGGTGCGGGAGAAGCGGGGCCTCGCCTACGGGGTGTTCGCCTATCTCGCGGATATCGACGGCGCGCCGCTTTATCTCGGCCAGGTGCAGACGGCGAATGAGCGGATCGGCGAAAGCCTCGACGTGATCGCCGCCGAGTGGCGTCGCATGGCCGAGGGCGGGGTGACGGAGGAAGAGCTGGCCAATGCCAAGCGCTACCTGACCGGGGCCTTCCCGCTGCGGTTCGATTCGAACGGCAAGATCGCGGGCTTCCTGGTGGCCGCGCAGGAATACGATCTGGGCCTCGACTATATCGCGAAGCGCAACGGCCTGGTGGAAGCGGTGACGGCCGAGGACATCGCCCGGGTGGCGTCGCGCCTCCTCGACGCGGATGCGCTTTCGACCGTGGTGGTGGGCCAGCCGGCCGGCCTCTGATCTCCCGCTCCGGCATTGCGGCGCCCTTGGCTCAGGGCGCCGCGTCATCCTCCGCGCGCGACGCAGCGCTGCGCCCGCGGCGCGGCCAGACTTCAGCGCGTTTGGCCGGTGCGTGGCGGGCGCAGCACCCGCTTGGCGACTCTCCCCTCTTCTGCTATCGGTAGTGGTGTCTTTCTTGACTGCCACAAGATAGAGGGATCTCCGTGTATTCCGTTGCTGAGAACCGCCCTGAGGCAACCGGGGGCGACGGGCGCCGGCCGATCCGCCAGCTCGACGCGGCGGCGCAGAACCGGATCGCGGCGGGTGAAGTGGTGGAGCGACCCGCCTCGGCGGTGAAGGAGCTTGTGGAGAACGCGCTCGACGCTGGGGCGCGGCGCGTTCAGGTGACGCTGGCGGATGGCGGGCGGACGCTCATCCGCGTGGAGGACGACGGCGCCGGCATCCCCGCGGCGGAGCTGCCGCTCGCGCTGGCGCGGCACGCCACCTCCAAGATCGACGGTACGGATCTCGTCAACATCGCCACGCTCGGCTTCCGGGGGGAGGCGCTGCCGTCCATCGGCGCGGTCGCCCGGCTCGAGATCGTGACGCGGGCCGCCGGGGAGGGGGCGGCAGCGCTGGAGGTGAGCGGCGGGGCGATGGGGCCCGTGCGCCCCGCCGCGCGCGGCCCCGGAACCACGGTGACGGTGCGAGACCTGTTCTCCGCCACGCCGGCGCGGCTCGGCTTTCTGAAGAGCCCCAAGGCGGAGGCGCAGGCGGTGGGGGAGACGCTGCGCCGGCTGGCCCTGGCAGCGTCAGGCGTGGGCTTCGCGCTCTTCGACGCGAGCGGCGAGGGCGCGCCGAGGCGCCTTTTCGAGTACCCGCCCGAGACAGGTGACGCCGAAGCGCGGCTTCTTGCCCGGGCGGGGCGGGTGATCCGCGGCGACTTCGCGGGGAACGCCGTGGCCATCGATGCCGAGCGCGAGGGGCTGCGGCTGACGGGGCTTGCGGGGCTGCCCTCCGTCGCCCGCGGGGCCGCGGTGCATCAGTATCTCGTGGTCAATGGCAGGCCGGTGCGGGACCGGCTGCTGCTCTCCGCCCTGCGCGCGGGCTATGGGGACTTTCTGGCGCGCGATCGCCATCCGGTGGCGGTGCTGCGGCTCGACTGCCCGGCCGAATGCGTCGACGTGAACGTCCATCCTGCGAAGGCGGAGCTGCGCTTTCGGGAGCCGGCGACGGCGCGCGCGCTGGTGGTGACCGCGATCCGGCGGGCGCTGGCGGAGGCGGGGCATCTCACCGGGCACGGCCTCTCGGACAGGGCGCTTGGCGGGATCACGCTCGCCGAAAGGACGCCGGAGAGCGATCCGGCGCAGGAAGCGGCGCCCCCGATGACCAGCCCCACGACCACGCCATGGAGCCGCCCCGCCAACCGCTGGGCGGAATGGCGGCCGGCGCGGCCGACGGGTCTCGCCGAGGCGGCCGCAGCGCAGGCGCCGCTTGCGCCTGTGCAGGCCACTACAGCAGGCGCCCCTGCACCGGCCAGCAACGCTGATGCGCCCGGCCCGGCGGCTGATGAGGGGCGCGCCCTGCCCCTCGGCGAAGCCCGCGCGCAACTCCACGAGACCTATATCGTCGCCGAGACCAAGGATGGCGTGGTGCTCGTCGACCAGCATGCAGCCCATGAGCGCCTGGTGCTCGAGCGGCTGAAGGCGGCCCGGGCGACACATGGGGTGGCGCGACAGGCGCTTCTGATCCCGGAGATCGTGGAGCTTGGCCATCAGGCGGGGCCCGTGCTCGACGCGGCGGCGCTGCTGCTGGACCTCGGGCTCGAGGTCGAGGCTTTCGGGCAGGGCGCGGTCTGCATCCGGGCCGTGCCGGCGCTGCTCGGCCAGGCCTGCCCTGCGGCGCTCCTTCGCGACGTGGCGGACGGGCTGGAGGACAGCGGCACCGCCGAAAGCCTGGAGGCACGGCTCGACGCGGTGCTCTCGCGCATGGCCTGCCACGGCTCGGTGCGGGCGGGGCGGCGGCTGACCCTGCCGGAGATGAACGCCCTTCTTCGTGAGATGGAGGCAACGCCCGGATCCCAGCGCTGCAACCACGGCAGGCCGACATCGGTCCGCCTGACACGCGCGCAGCTCGAGAAGCTCTTCGACCGGCGCTGAGCGCTTCGGAGCTCGCTCAACCCCCCGCGCTTCACCGACTGATTACCGAAGACTGCTAGACCGCAGGCCCGGTCATCGTCCGTCGGGCGTGGTGACGGCGGGTTTGGCAACAAGCGGGGACAGGGCATGGAGCGTGAGCAGTCGCCATTCGCGGAGGCGCGTGTGCTGGCCTCTCGCGTACTCGATCTTTCGCAGCGCTATCGCGTGCCGCCCTTTCCGCGGGCCTACGAGGTCTGGTTCAACTATGTGAGCGGCGGCAATCAGGCGCTTCGGGCGCGTATGGATGCCGCGCTGGCGGAGGGGGAGGTGCCGCTGCAGCTGATCGATCAGCTGCACCAGCAATTCCTTGCGCCAGAGGTGATCAATGCTGGCGTGGAGCGGATCGGTTCGCGGATGGGGGAAGAGCTGGCGGAGGTCATCGACCTGGTCGAGGACGGTGCGGCGCATGGCGAAGCTCTGAGCTACAAGATCGAGCAGGCCGACAAGGCGATGGAGAAGGTGACCGATCCGGCCAAGCGCCTGCGGCTCCTCTCGGAACTCAGGCGGGACACGCAGCAGCATGTGCGGGCGATCGGCAAGCTTGGCGGCGGGCTCGAGACGGTGCGCGCCCAGATGCTTGCCATGCAGCGGGAGCTGCGGGAGCTGCGCCAGAGCGTGCTGCTCGACCCCGAGACCCAGCTGCCGAACCGCCGGTACTTCGAGGATGCTCTGCCACGGCTCGCGGGGGAGGCGGAGAAAGCGCGGCAGCCTTTCAGCCTGATCCTGCTCGAGATCGACAATTACGACGAGTTTCTGCAGCGTTTCGGGCGGAAGCCCGCGGAGCATGTGGTGACCCGCTGCGCGAGCCTGATGCGCAGCGCCCTGCGCGACGGGGACGTGGCCCTCCGGCTCGACACGGAGCGCTTCGGCCTCCTCGCCCGCAACCGGGACGTGACGAGCGCGCATGAGGTGATCGCCGAGCTGCGGCGGGGGGTTAGCGATCTGAAGCTGATCAACACGCAGACGCGGGAACCCCTGGCGGCCGTGGTGGCCTCGATCGGGAGTGCGACACGCAGCAGGGCGGAGAGGCCCGGCGCCATGCTAGCCCGCGCGGCAGAAGCGATGGAGGAGGATCGCCGCGCCCGCGCCACCGGGCAGTCTCCGGCAGCATAAACGGACGTCGCGCTAAGCGCCGCGATCCGCCCATCAAAGGAATGACGCGCCAGTGCCGGGCGCGGACGCCCATGGTCGGAGTGGCAGGATTCGAACCTGCGGCCCCTGCCTCCCGAAGACAGTGCTCTACCAGGCTGAGCTACACTCCGCGCCGGCGCCCGGGCGATATACGCGGGAGCGCGCCGGGGTGCAAGAGCGTGCGGATGGCATAGACCGACCCGCGGCTGGCGGCTGCCGCGGGCCGATGATGGGGCAAGAGACGCGCGGTGCTTGGCTCGGGCATTGCGCTTGGCAACACGCGGTCTTGCCGGCCTCCAGGGCGGAGCATATGAGAAGGGCGACTGGGGCGTAGCCAAGCGGTAAGGCAGCGGTTTTTGGTACCGCCATGCGCAGGTTCGAATCCTGCCGCCCCAGCCAGAAGCTCCAGCCAGGAGCCCGCGCCGAGAGCGTTGACCAGCAGCCCTGGCTGGGAACCCCAATGCCAGCAATCCCGGCCAGCAGCTTTCCGGCGCAGGCCCCGTTGCGGCGCGGTTGACCGTCGGCTCTCCAGCTACGCTGCTGTATGCCCGACCCCGGCGCCAGGTTGATCCGGCAGCCAATGGTCCAGCCTCTGCAACAGCGTCTCGCGGCGGAGGGGCTTGTCCAGGAAATCGTCGATCCCCGCATCGAGGCATCGCCCCCGATCATCCTGCAGCACATTGGCGGTGAGCGCGACGATGGGCACGCGGGGACGGCTCGCTTCGTCCTCCGCCGCCCGGATGGCGCGGGCGGCGCCGTAGCCGTCGAGTACCGGCATCTGAAGGTCCATCAACACCAGGTCTGGCGCGTGGGACCGCCACAGCACCACCGCCTCTTCCCCGTTCTCCGCAAACAGCACCTCGCCCACGGCACCCTCCAGCAGGCGGCCGATCACGAGGCGATTGATCCTGTTATCCTCAGCGACGAGGACAACCGCAGAGGGATGCCGAAGCGTGCCGTCGCTGCGAGTGTCGACGGCAGGCCGAGGGGAGGCAGGACGGGAACCGCGGCGCCGCATAGTCCCCGACGCCGCATTGTCGGCATCGTCGGCCGGAGCGGCGTCCGCCCCCAAGGCCGTCAGCATGGTGTGCAGCGCCGAAGGGCGGACCGGTTCATCGCAAACCGGAAGTTCCGTTTCGTCGAGCCCGGCCTCGCGCAAGGCCATGACGGCCTCGCAGTCCTCACCGGCCAGCAGCCCGAGCGCCGCGGGCCCGAGAGTGATGATCTGCGCCAGCGCGGCCAAGGGCTCGTCCCCGATCTCGCCAGTCTCGAGGATGCCTGCGACGGGCAGGCGCGCGCGGGCATCG
>JBCBEP010000080.1:0-15324 GCA_038528605.1 Pseudomonadota bacterium | reverse complement strand
CAGCGCGTGGAGACATCGGCGGCCCGGTCGAGCGCGCCCTGGTGAGCCGCCTCATCCTGCACCGGGCCTTTAGCTAGGAAGTTGCGTCCTGACGTACCCGGTCATCCTGCGATTTACATCGAAGATTGACGCTGCGCCTGTCTTCGCATGCAGCTATGGGTGCCGCGGTGTCGTTTGATTTGGAAGAGGCTCGGGATGTCCTTTCTGGATGCCAGCGTGTTCGTGCATCTTGCCGCCGCCGCGTATGTGGCGGGGTACTTGATCCGCGATCAGCTCTGGCTCCGCCTGCTGCTCTTCGTCGGCACGATCCTCTACATCTTCTACTACTGGCTCGAGCCCGAGACACCGCTTTGGGACGCGATCATCTGGTCGGTGGTCATGGCCGTCGCGAATGCCTGGGTGATGATCGAGCTTGCCCACGACCGTGTTGGTTTCGGCATCCATGCGAGCCAGCGCGCGCTCTACGACCGCTTCGCCCCGATGTCTCCGGGCGATTTCCGGCGGCTGACCCGTGTTGCGCAGTTCCATGAAGTGGATGCGGAGACGGTGCTGACGCGTGAAGGCGTCCGGCCGACACATCTATACTTCGTCACGGAGGGGGTGATCGAGATCGAGAAGAACGGGGTCACGTTCACCATCGAGGCGCCTGCCTTCATCGGCGAGGTGTCGCTTCTCACCGACACGGTGGCGAGCGCGACCACGCGCGTATGGCCTGGCGTGCGCTACGTCTCTTGGGAGCAGGGCGCGCTCACAGCACTGCTGGGCCGGCGTCCGGTGCTGCGGCAGCGGTTCGACACCCTCCTGAACGTCGACCTTGCGCGGAAGGTAGGGGCAGGCACGCGCCCCGCTTAGGGCGCGCGCCACGGTGCGGCTCAGCCGCGCTCGAGGGCGAGGGCGATGCCCTGGCCGCCGCCGATGCACATGGTGACGAGACCACGCTTGGTGTTGGTGCGCTCGAGCTCCGCAAGGCACTTCAGCACGAGGATCGCACCCGTCGCGCCGATCGGGTGGCCGAGGGCGATAGCGCCGCCATTGGGGTTTACCTTCGCCGTATCGAGCCCGAGGCCCTTGTTCACGGCACAGGCCTGGGCGGCGAAGGCCTCGTTCGACTCGATCACGTCGAAATCGCCGGCCGTGAGCCCGATCCGCTCGAGCAGCTTCGAGACGGCCGGAATGGGCCCGAGGCCCATCACCTCCGGCCGCACGCCCGCATGGGCGTAGCCGAGCACCCTGGCGCGGACCTTCTTGCCCTCGCGCGCCGCCGTCTCCGCATCCGCGAGGATGATGGCGGCAGCGCCGTCGTTGATGCCGGAGGCGTTGCCGGCGGTAACCGTACCGTCCTTCTTGAAGACGGGGCGGAGCTTCGCGAGATCCTCAGCCGTGGTCTGCGGCTTGGCATGCTCGTCCGTGTCCACCACGATGTCGCCCTTGCGGGTCTTGATGGTGACGGGCGCGATCTGGTCCTTGAAATGGCCAGCGTCGATGGCCTTGCCCGCGCGATGCTGGCTCTCGAGGGCGAAGGCGTCCTGGTCCTCGCGGCTGATCTGGTGCTCGGCGGCGACGTTCTCGGCGGTCACGCCCATATGGCCGGTGCCGAAGGGGCAGCTGAGGGCGCCGATCATCATGTCGACCATGCCCGCATCGCCCATCTTCTGGCCCGTCCGCACCTGCATGGCGTGGGGGCTGCGGGACATCGCCTCCGCCCCACCGGCCATCGCGTAATCCGCATCGCCCATGGCGACGGACTGGAGGGCCGAGACCACGGCCTGGGCGCCGGAGCCGCAGAGGCGGTTCACGTTCATCGCCGGCGTGGTGTCCGGCACACCCGCCTCGATGGCGGTGACGCGGGAGAGGTACATGTCCCGCGGCTCGGTGTTGATCACATGGCCCATCACCACGTGGCCGATCCGGTCCGGCGCCACATCCGCGCGCTCCAGCGCGGCCTTCGCAGCATGCACGCCGGTCGCGGTGGGGGCGAGGCTCGAGAGGGAGCCGAGGAAGGTGCCGATGGGCGTGCGGGCGCCATCGAGGATCACAACATCGCGGGCCATGGAAGTCTCCTCCATTTCGTTTTGCGTTCGCACCCTTCAACACGAAAACCGCCCCGCGCGAAAGCACGGGGCGGTTCTTGGTCTCTGGGTTTCATGCGGCGGGCGGCTAGCGCCCACCGTGAAACTCGATCTTGATCAGCCGTCGCTCTCGCGGACCCACACCTCGACGCGGCGGTTCGCGAAGCGGCCGGCAAAGTTGTCGTTGCAGCCGACCGGGGTCAGCTCGCCATAGCCCTGCACGAGAACCGGCGAGCGGTTGAGCGCTTCTGCACCGGTGATGCCGACGATCTCGTCGAACACACCCTGGGCGCGGCGCACCGCGAGGGCCCGGTTCAGGTCGAACTGGCCGATCGAGTCGGTGAAGCCAACCAGCATCACGTCGCGGCCCACGAACTCACCGGCCGAGATGCGGGCAGCAAGGTCCTGCACGTCACGAAGCGACTTCGGGTCGAGACGCGAGGAGCCCGGCGTGAAGCGGAAGGAGAGGCTGAGGCGCTCGGCACCACGCAGCTCGGTGAGCATCTCGCGCATCAGCGGGAGCGAGAACTCTTCCTCGTTGGTGATGGTGTAGACGATGCGCTCGCCTTCCTGCGAAAGCGGGCGGCTCTCGGTGCGGAGCGACACGAAGCCCGCGTCCTCGATCAGCGGCTGTGCCTCATCCGAAAGCGCGAAGTCCACGAGGTTGTTCGCATGCGCCGAGGCGACCTGCGGGTTTTCGTAGAGGTAGAGACGACGGCTGAGCGGATACTCCTCCGTCTTCATCGCGAAGGTCGACGGGTGAGCGACGATGCCGCACTCGAGCCGCAGAGCCAGCGTCTTCGAGGCCCGCTCATAGGCGAAGCCGGTGAAGCCGATGCCCGCGAGGTCGTTCGCCACC
Organism: Pseudomonadota bacterium; assembly: GCA_038528605.1. Taxonomy (GTDB): domain Bacteria; phylum Pseudomonadota; class Alphaproteobacteria; order Rhodobacterales; family Rhodobacteraceae; genus Thermohalobaculum. The sequence goes on along the minus strand of JBCBEP010000080.1, from coordinate 12,396 downwards.
GTGTCGGAGATCAGCGCATTGTCGTCGAAACGCTCGGCAGCGTTGCTCACGTCGAGACCGTTCGGGCGCAGCACGAGGCTGTCGAAGGTGTCGAGCGTGCCGGTGCCGTTCTCGGGCGCGTAGATGTTGATGTCGAGATCGAGACCGCCGACCTCGGACCAGTTGGTGATCTCGCCGCCGAAGATGTCCGCGATCTCGGTCAGCGAGAGCGACCCGATCGGGTTGTTCGGATGCACGATCACGATCAGACCGTCGAGCGCGATCACGTGCTCGTTCGGGCCCTCGCGCAGGTCGCCGATGCCGGCGGCGGCGAGCTTCTCGGCGTCATCGTCGCGCATCACGCGGCTCGACATGCCGAGAGCGGCCTGACCCGCGGCAAGGCCGTCGAAGGAGGCGGACGAGCCGTGCGCCTTGAGATCGATCGAGGCCATCTGGCGGCCGTCCGGGTGGACGATGCGCAGCGTGCTCTCGTTCTCGGTGGCCGAAAGCTCACGCTCGAAATCGGCGTCGAGCGAGAACGCGTAGCCCTCGACGAGTGCCGGCATGAGCTGGGCGCCGATGGTGTTGGAGCCGAAGACGCCGAACTCGGCGCCGAAGAGCTCGTTCACCGGGCAGCCCGGGCCGTCACAGGACACCTGGCTGGCAGCGATATTCAGCGTGCCGAGGCTGGTGGCGATCGTGTACGTCGAACCGTCGAATTCGACGAGTTCGCCGTTCAGCGCGGTCGCCCCATCGAGCGACAGGAGAGTGATGGCCTTGGACTGCGCGAAGGCGGTGCCGGCCAGCAGGGTCGTCGACATCGCGACGGCGAGCGCGGCGCTGTGCCGCTTCAGGTCGGTGAGCATCATAATCCCCTCAGTTACGCTCCCTCGAATACAGCGCCCCTCAGCGCTGCGAGATGATGATGTCGCGAACGGCGGCCCCAATCAGCGGGTCCCGATCATCCGACGCGACATCGTCGCAGGCCACCGCCCCCAGGCGACGGTCCTCCGGTTCCTCAATCCGCCCGCGCGAGCTGCGCGTCACGGTGAAGCTCGGCCGCGCAAACTCGCCAGTGCCACAGGTGCTGGGCAGGCGGTCGCGATAACGGCTCGTGAAATCGACATACATCTTCACCACGCCCGACTTGCCGCCGCGGCGGATCCAGTGGGTGTAGATCTGAACATTCTGGCCCACGCCGTCCACCGGCGTGAAGGACGCAAGGTACCCGCCGCCACGGCGGCGCACGGCGCGGAAGTCCCGCGGCTGGTCCACGCGCACATGGCTGGAGCTGTCGCGCTCGGCAGAGAACTCCAGCGCGTGGAGCCCCAGCACGATGGGCGCGTCCCAGGCAAGCGCCACGCGCTCGACGCGCTCGACGGCGGTGAAGGGCACGCTGAACTCCAGCGTCTCATCGTCCGCGAAGCTCAGCGCCGCGTCGGCCGAGGTCTCGAAGCCGTACATGGTGATCTGGCCACGGCCCGTGCGGTCGATCTTCACCCCGAAGGCCATCTTCAGATAGCTGAGCTCGGCCACCGTATCCGCGTGGCAGGGCGAGGTGATCATCAGGTCGGTCTCGCCCGCCGCCCGCACATCGAGCGTGATGGAGGGCGGAACCACACAGGCAAGCTCGGTCGAGGGCAGGCGGGCCACGTCGATCTCGTCCGGCGTGTCGGTCTGCTCGGGCTGGGCCTGCTCCACGCCGCCCGTGCTGGGGATCGGCGCGGTGATGCTTTCCGGGCTGATGGCCGTGACGCGAATATCGCGGTCGGCACCGACCTCGCCCGGCTGGGCAAGGACTTCAGGGCCCGTCGTGTCGATAAGCGGCATGGCCGACATCGTGTCGCGCAGATCCATGATCTCGCGCAGCGCCTCGGTCGGCTCCGCGAAGGCGATGGCCTCGCCGCCCGTGGCCACCGAACCGACCGAGAGGCCCGGGTTCAGCTGCGACGTGTCGCCGTCTGGACCAGCAAGCTCCATGGCCTCCGCCCCTGCCTGCTGCGGCGCGGCGATGGCGTTGGGCACTTCCACGCGGGCCAGCGCCAGCGTCGGCGTGGCCTGGCGGCCGATGGAGGAGGGCGCCCCGACACCGCTGGTCTGCCCCGGAAGCGGCGCAGGTGCCGGGCTGCCGCTGTCACGCGCCACGTTCACGCCGCCACCGAGGCTCGGCGGCTGCAGCGTGCTCGCGGCGAGACCGCCGGGCAGCGATGGCGCGCTCGGCGAGGCGCCACCCGCCACGAGCGACGGGCTGGACGGGGCGCCGAGGCCACCGACAGACGGCGCGCTCGGGCTCGCAGCCGGTCGGCTGGTTGCCGACGGCACGGCGGGCGCTTGAGCGGAAGGCGTGCTCGGAGCCGGCACCGAGGGCGCAACGACGGAGCGCGACGCGCCGCCGGAGGGCGCAGGTGCCTGAGGACGCGCGGCCGACGGGGTGCTCGGCACACCCGGCTGCGCGAGAGCGAGCGCCGTACCACTGCCGCCCCGCTGCGACGGGGCCGAGCCAGGCTGCGACGGCGCGGGGATCGACGGGGCGGAGGCACCGGGCAGCCCGACCGAAGCCGGCGCGCTCGGCGCCGAGAGGCCGGCAAACGCGCCAGGCGCGGACGGCGCCGCCGATGCGCCGCCACCCGGGCGCGACGGCACCGAAGGCGCCGTTCTGCCGCCGATGGAAGGCGCACTCTCGGTGACCAGAATGCCACTGCTCAGCGCGCCGCCGGTGGACGGGGCACGAAGCCCGCCGATCTGCGGCGCCGACGGGCTGGCCGCCCGGCCCGGCGCGGCGGGCCGGCTGCTGCCAGGCGCGCTCGGCCGCGGCGCCGCGGCCACGCGCGTCGTTGCCGTCTCCGGCGCCTTCGGCTGGTTGCCGGCGCCGGGGACGACGATCGCCGGCAGCGGGCGCTCGGGCGCGGTGTTCTTCTCGACCGCGACGTCGGACGTGTCTTCTTCAGCGCTTGCGGTGCCCAACGTGGGGCGCGCGAGCACGAGACCACGGCTGGGCGCAGGCTCAGGCGCGTTCCGCGTGCCTGTCGCGCCGATCACGCGGATGGTGACCATGCCCTGATCGAGGTCGGGATGGCTCGCAAGCCCGTAGGCGATTTCCTGCGTCGCTTCGCAATCATTCTCGGCGAGAAACTGCAGCGCGCCGGCCTGAACGAACACGCGCCCACAGCCCGGCTGCGAAAGCACTTCGAGCTCGTTCCGCGACGCATCGGTGACGCCGGTGTCGTTCGCGAGCACGTCGATACGGGTCAGCGTGTCCGGCGACACGCTGATGTCATCCGGGCGCAGCGCAAGCGCGCCTTCCTCAGCCGACCCATCGCCGAAGAAATCCGCAACGATATCCTGGCGCTGGACGAGAGTCCCGATAGCGAGCATCAGCACGATGCCGCTCAAGATCGAGATCATCCGATCGTCTTTGAACACGTCAGACCACCCTCAGTTTCGCCCCTGCGCGACCCGATACACCGGCCACATCCTGCATACCACCCCAACTCAACACCGCGCCGTAACCTAACAGTGCGACAAAAGCTTTTCTAGTCGCTCCTCGCTTGACCCGGCACGCTCACGCCCCAACCTGCCCAGCGCCTGCCGGGAAGGAGACCAGCCATGAAATTCGGAATCGGCCAGCACGTCCAACGTGTAGAGGATTTGAGGCTTTTGCGTGGCGAGGGCGCCTATGTGGACGACCTCACCCTCCCCGGGCAAGCACACGCTACTCTGCTGCGCTCCCCTATCGCACATGGGCGGGTTTGCACAGTGGATGCGAGCGCTGCGCGCGATATGCCCGGGGTACTGTTGATTTGGACACATGCGGATATCGAGGGCCAGCTTGCGCCCCTGGGGAGCGAGGTACCCTTACAGCATGAAATTGCTAAGGTTTCGGTAACGCATCTCGCCAGCGACAAGGTGCGTTACGTCGGTCAGCCCATCGCGTTCATCGTGGCCGAGAGCCGCGCCGCCGCCGAGGACGCGGCAGAGGCGATCGAGTTCGAAATCGAAGAGCTGCCGGCGGTCGCCGATCCTGTCGCCGCGCTCGCGCCAGGCGCATCGGAATTGCATGAGGCAGCCCCCGGAAACCTCGCCTACAACTACGAATGTGGCGACGAGGCGGCGACGGATGCGGCCTTCGCGCGCGCCGCGCGGGTGGTGCGGGTTCCGGTGGTCAACCAGCGGGTCGTGGTGTCCTCGATTGAACCGCGCTGTATCAATGTGACCTATCACGCCGATACGGGCCGCTGGGAGGCGTGGACGTCGAGTCAGGGCGTGTTTGGCATGCGCGCCAAGATCGCCAAGGCGCTCGGCGTCGATCCGGCGCGGGTGCGGGTGCATACGGGCGATGTGGGCGGCGCCTTCGGCATGAAGCTGATGGATCACCCGGAATACGCGCTTTGCGCGATGGCGACGGAGAAGCTCGGCCGGCCGGTGAAGTGGGTCGGCAGCCGCAGCGAGTCGTTCCTCTCGGACGCTCAGGGCCGCGATATGCGGGGCGAGGTTGAGGGCGCCTTCGACGCCGATGGCCGCTGCATCGCGATGCGGATGCGCACGGTCTCGGGCATCGGCTCGCATTTCTCCACCGCAGGTGCGGCGGTGCACACGATCTTCTCCGCCCCGCTCCTCGGCGGGCTCTACGGCATTGAGGCGATGCATGTCTCCGTCCGCGGCGCGTTCCTGAACACGCCGCCGACGGATGCCTATCGCGGCGCGGGCCGGCCGGAGACGATCTACGCCACCGAGCGGCTGATGGAGGCCGCGGCGCGGGAGTTCGGGATGGACCGGGCGGCCTTCCGGCGGCTCAACCTGCTCCGCCCCGACCAGCTGCCCTATGCGTCGCCGGGCGGGCTCAACTTCGAAAGCGTCGACTGCGCGCGCGTGCTCGACCGGGCGCTGGAGATGGCCGATTATTCGGGCTTCGAGGCGCGGGCGGCGGAGGCCGAGCGGCGCGGCCGGCTGCGCGGGATCGGCGTGACCTATTACTTCGAACGTACGGGCGGCGGCCCGGTTGAGCACACCAAGTTCGAACTGGAGGGGGACAGCCCCGAAAGCGCCGTCCTCCGCATCCGCATCGGCACCCAGGGCTCGGGCCAGGGCCACGAAACCGCCTGGGCACAGATTGCGCATGAGACCCTCGGCCTCGACATCGACCGCATCATCGTGATGCCGGGCGACAGCGACGGCCTGCCCGCGGGCGGCGGCACGGGCGGCTCGCGCTCCACGGTGAAGGCGGGCCAGGTGCTGCCTGTCGCCGCGGACAAGCTGATCGAGGCGGGGCGGAGCCAGGCCGCCGAGATGCTCGAGGCCGCGGATGCGGATATCGAGTACGATGCCGAGGCGGCGGCCTACCGCATCGCCGGCACGGACCGGACGGTCGACCTCGCCGCCGTGGCCGCTGCTGCGGGCGGGCTCTCATCCGCCGCCGATGTGAACGAGGCAAACACCACCTTCCCCAATGGCTGCCACATCTGCGAGGCGGAGGTGGACCCGGAGACGGGCACGGTGGAGATCGTCGCCTACACGATCGTCGACGATTTCGGGCGGATGATTAACCCCATGCTCGTCGAGGGTCAGGTGCATGGCGGCATCGTCCAAGGGCTCGGTCAGGCGCTCTGCGAGGCGGCGGTTTGGGACGCGGAGACGGGCCAGCCCCTCACCGGCAGCTTCATGGACTATGCCCTGCCCCGCGCGGGCGATGTGCCCAATTTCGAGCTCGCGTTCGAGGAGATCCCGACCCCCACAAACCCGCTCGGCGTGAAAGGCTGCGGGGAGGCGGGCAGCGTGGGCGGCATCCCTGCCGGCAGCCTCGCGGTGCTCGACGCGCTCTGGCGGGGCGGCGTGCGCGCGCCGCTGGAGACGCCTTACACGCCCCTCAAGGTGTGGCAGGCGCTGGAGGCGGCGCGCGCCGGCGGCATGGCGGCGGAGTAGGCGCCGTTCAAGGCCCGCGCGGTAACGCGCGGGTCACGCATTCCTCACGCAACGGCAATGGCAGCCATGCCATGCTGCCCCCATCTGGCCGTCATGATACAGTCACGCGGCGACAGGCTGGGGAAAGGCATGGGTGCTGAGAACGGCAGGCGGCCGCGGAACCTGGTGTTCATCTCGGACGGGACGATGAGTTCCGAGGCCGAGGGTGCGCGCAGCAATGCGGGGCGGCTGGCGGCGCTGCTGGCCGAGATCGGGCCGAGCGCCGAGCAATGCGTGCTCTACGACCGGGGCGTGCAGGGCGAGGGGCTGACGCGCTGGCTGAACGCGGCCACGGGGCTCGGCATCGATTACAGCATACGGGACGGCTACGAGTTCCTGGCCAGCCGCTACCGGCCGGGGGACCGGATCTTCCTCTTCGGCTATTCGCGGGGCGCCTACGCGGTGAGGCTCCTCGCCGGCATGATCGGCGATGTGGGCCTCTTGCGCGGCGAGGCTGCCACGGAGCGGAACATGGTGGCCGCCTTCCGCCGCTTCATGTGCCGCAAGTTGACGGGCGGGCCTGCGGGGCGGCGGGCCTTTCGCGAGGCGCATTGCCATGCCCATGTGCCCATCGAGATGGTCGGCGCGTGGGACACGGTGCGCGCGCTCGGCCTGCCCCTGCCCGGCTTCTCCTGGCTGGCGCCCTTGGCGGCGGAGTTCCAGAACGATGCCCTTCCCCACCATGTGCGCCACGGCTACCAGGCGCTGGCGCTGGACGAAGACAGGCTGGCCTTCCGCCCGCGTCTCTGGCGCGGGAGCACCGGGTGGCAGGGCCGGCTCGAGCAGGTCTGGTTCCCGGGCTGCCATGGCGATGTGGGTGGCGAGGTGCGGCACTGGCCGGCGGCGCGCCCCCTCGCCAACATCCCGTTCAACTGGATGCTGCGCCGCGCGACGCGCCATGGCCTCGCCCTCCCCGCCGACTGGGCCGCCCGGTTCCCGGAAGACCCGACGGCGGAGAGCTGCGCGGACCGCACATGGCTCGGCCGCGCCTTCCTGCTCCGCCGGCCGCGGCAGCAGGGGCGCGGCGACGGCGAGGCGCTGCATCTGAGCGTACAGGCGCGCATGGCCGCCTTGCCGGACTATGCGGCGCGCCATTTGGCCGATGCTGCCGGAAGCGGAGGGCCAAACCTGGCCTCACAGTCGCCGGCCTGAGGCGTCCGGTTCACAGCACCCCAATGCCCGCGAACACGCGCAGCCAAAGCGTGATGCCGAGACCCGCGAAGAAAACCGCCACGCCCGCGGTGATCCAGCGACCGGCGCGGGCATAGGCGGCGGCTGCGGCGCGGGTGGAGAAGGCGAGGGCGTAGAAGGCGTGGCCCGCGCTTGCCACCACCGCCGAGCCGATCACCATCACCGCAATCGCCGCCGGCGTCGCCTCGCCCGCCGGGAAGATGCCAACCAGCACCAGCCAGGTGGTCAGCGCCTTCGGGTTCGCCGCCAGAACGCCAAGGGTCAGCAGGAACGCGTCCCGCTCCGTCATCAGCCGCCCCTCCGCCGCCGTGGCGCCCCAGCGCCAGGCGGCCATCGCGTAGCGGCGGGCGAAGATCAGGAGCAGGGTCGCGCCGAGCGCGGTGAGCGCCAGCGGCAGCCAGGGAAACTGGCGAAAGGCGACGGCGGCGCCCACCAGGGCGAGGGTCGCCCAAAGCAACACGCCGATCCCGATGGCCGGCACCACCGCCAGCGCCACCCGCCGGCCGGAGCCGAGCGCGATGGCGATGGTGTTGAAGACGTTTGGCCCGGGGCTGAGGATATTGCCCGCGAACACGGCCCAGGCCGTCAGCATCTCGGCCCAGGGCATCTGCGCGACTGCCTTTCCGGGTGCATATTGCCCCGGCCGGAGAGCCGGGGCGTCCTGGCTCAGCCCTTCGGCGCGGTCATCAGCATGGGCGGGGTCTCGCGGAACTCATCATACCACTCGGCGACCTTCGGCGCCTTGCCGCGCCAGGCGATCACGCCCTGGAAGCGCAGGTCCATGTAGCCGAGCGCGCAGGCCAGCGCGATCTGGTCGATGGTGAGATCGTCCTTCGTCACCGCCGCCGCATCCGCCTCGAATGCCTCGAGCATGCGCTCGATCTTGCCGTGATAGGCATCGGTGATCGCGCCCAGGCGCATACCCTCCGGGCGCAGGCGCGTCTCGTAGACCGCCAGGATCCCCGCCTCCATGATCCCGTCCGCCATGCTCTCCCGCGTCAGCACCGCGAACTCCTCGGCCCCCGTGGGGTAGAAGCCGCCGCCAGAGCGCTTGTCGAGATACCGGGTGATCACCTTGCTGTCGTGTAGCGCCATGCCGTCATCGGTCATGAGCACGGGGATCTTGCCGACCGGGTTCGCGCCCGTGACGAGCTTGTTGGGGTCGAGCGGCGTGCCGGCGGCAGGCACCAGCTGCACATCGTTCATCATGTCGCGCAGATAGAGCACCAGCATGCATTTCCGCACGAAGGGCGAGGTGGGAGAGAAGTAGAGCTTCACGTGGGTCTCCTTTCAGGGGTCTCCGGCTCGCGCCGGCCGCGCGTCTCGCGCGGATCTCCCATCTCGGGGGCGGGCGTCTCGCCGGTTTCCTGGCGGCCCTTGAAGAGGCTTGCGAGCACCATGGAGGTGCGGGGTGTGTAGGCGTAGGGCGCCGTCGGACGACGCCCCTCCCTGCGGGTCATACGATAGAGCGCGAAGAGGATCAGCAAAAGATGCGCGCTCGCGATGAAGAGAAACATCGCACCCGGACCGTACAGCCCGATCAGGCGTGCGGCGACCGCGGGGGCGAAGATGGCCCCGACGGAAAAGTAAAAAATGAGTGAGGCGTTGAGGTCGACCACGAAGTCCGGCTCCGCATAGTCGTTCGCTAGCGCCGCGGCGACGGAGTAGATCGGAAAGGCGGTGAGGCCGAAGATGAAGGCGCCGGCATAGATGCCGTTGGTGTCGCCCTGGCCGATGCCCAGGCTGATCCAGAGGCAGCCGATGATGGCGATGACCGAGAGGCCCATGAGGACGTGCCGCCGGTCGAGCTTGTCGGCGACCCAGCCCACCGGGTATTGCGCCGCGACCCCGCCGAGGATGGCGGCGGAAAGGAAGATGGCGATCTCCCCCTGCTCAAGCCCGTTCTCGAGCGCGTAGATCGGCCCGGCCATGCGGAAGGCCGCGCCCGAAAGCGCCGCGACGATCACCCCCGCCATGGCCGAAGGCGAGAGGCGCCAGGCCGCGAGGGGGCGCAGGCGCGGGGGCACGGGCGTGGCGGGGGCTGCCCGCTTCGAGAGCGCGAGCGGCAGGAGACAAAGGCAGCAGAAGACCGCGATGATGTTGTAGGCAATGAAGACCGAGGGATCGAGCACGGCGATGAGCCCCTGTGCCGCGATCTGTCCCATCAGGTCGACCACGCGGAAGACGCCGTAGACGCGCCCGCGGCTCTCGTTGGGCGTCTTCGCCTGCAGCCAGCTCTCGATCACGGTGTAGGCGGTGGCGATGGCAATGCCCGTGAGCACGCGCAGGCACATCCAGGCGATCGGCCCCTCGATCACCGGGTGGAGCAGCGCCCCCGTGGCGCCGATGGCGGCGGCGGCGGCGAAGCAGCGAGAATGGCCGACGGTGCCGATGAAGCGCGGCGTGAGATAGCAGCCGAGGAGGAAGCCCGCGAAATGGCCCGATCCGAGCAGTCCGATCTCGCCTGGGCTCCACCCCCGCTCCGCCCCCGCCAGCACATCGAGCGGGCCGAGGGAGCCCGAGCCGAGCTGCACCAGGAAGATCGAGAGGAAGAGCGCGGCGAAGGAGACAAGGGTGGTCATGGGTGAGCACTCGCGGGTGACCGTGATCGTCGAGTATGGTCCCGAAGTCCCCCTCGCGCGGCCGCGAATGCGACATCGGGCGCCCATGACCCGCCCTGCCGGGCGAACACCGGGGTGCGGCAGCCCGAAGCCGGACGCAGGGAGCGGCGCAGTCGGCAGCGTTTCGCCCGTGGATCGGAAGCCCGTGTTGCGGCGATGGCTCGCGGGGGCTATGCTTTCCCTTGCGTCATGCGGGTGAGAGGTGGTGGCGATGCGTGTGCTCTGGGTCTTCCTCGTTCTGGCAGCGGTCTCGACACCGGCGCGCAGCGAGCTCGTCACAGTCAACTTCGCCCGCGCGTTCTCGAACGAGAACTATCCCTCCACGCCCGACTTCTTCGGGTCGGAGACCCCGGCGGTGGCCGTTGGGTCCTTCACAGTCGACACGACCGCCGGCGTTACGACCATCTTGCCGGGGCAACGTGTCTATGGCGATGCGCTGACGAGCTTCTCCCTCGCCATCCTCGACCCGTCCGGCACCGAGATTGCCGGGTTTTCCGTCAGCGACAATGCGGGACTGGCCGAAGCTGGCCGCGTGGAAGTGTTCTCGGGCGCGGCGATCGCGCAGTTCTTCGTTTATCCGACAATCGGGGACGGTGTCTTGACCGGGGAACTCGCGGGAGAGCCGTTGGGGGACATCGTCGTCTCCGCCGGGTTCTTCCAGGACCTCTTCAACGACACGAGCCTCGTGCAGTTCGAGAGCGCCATCAACCTTCAGCTGTTCTTCGATGCAGCCGGCGCGTTCTCGTTCCTCGGCGTCTCCAGCGATGGCGGCTTCGCGGCCGTGGGTGTCACCGACACGCCGGGCACGAGCGGTATCGTCTTCGGCGAGCCGGTGCCCGTGCCGCCGACCCTGCCGCTGCTCGCTGGCGGGCTCGTCGTCCTTGCTCTCGCGCGATTTCGCCGTGTGCCGTCGCCGCGCCCCGCCTGAGGGCCGATCCTCACGGAATTGGCGCTGAGGGAGTGCGCCCGGCGCCTGCGTCGCTAAGGGTGCCTTGCGGCTGGCGGCAGGGCCTTGTTACTTGCCTTCAAGACCGATTGCGCGGGAGGCGAGTTTGGACGGCGGGGCGAAAGGCATGGCGGAGCCGCGGACGGGGGCGCTGGAAGGCGCTGCTCCGCCCGCAGAAGGTGCGCCGGGCAAGCCCGCGGGGGGCGACGAGCGAGCGAAGTCCAAAAAGCTCGCGCCGCTGCGGGGCCTCGTGCCCTTCCTTGTGCCCTACCGGACGCGGATCATCCTCGTCTCCATCGCGCTGGTGCTGGCGGCCGCCTTCACGCTGATGGTGCCGATTGCCTTCGGCCGCGTGATCGATGTGATCGACCAGAGCGCCTACCAGCTCATCGACCAGTATTTCCTCGCGCTCATGGGCGTGGCTGCTGCGCTCGCGGTGGCGACGGCGCTGCGCTTCTACCTGATCTCCTGGCTCGGGGAGCGGGTGATCGCGGATATCCGCGCGGCGGTATTCGACCATGTGGTGGGCATGTCGCCGGCCTTCTACGAGCGGATCATGACCGCAGAGGTGCTGAGCCGGCTGACGGCGGATACGGCGATCATCCAGACCGTGGTGGGCTCGACCATCTCCATCGCGCTCCGGAACGTGCTGATCCTCTTCGGCGGTATCATCGCGCTCTTCGTCACTTCGCCGAAGCTGACGGCGATGACACTGCTGATCGTGCCGGCGGTGGTGTTCCCCATCCTCATCCTCGGCCGGCGGGTGCGGAAGCTCTCGCGCCTGAGCCAGGACAAGCTGGCGGATGCGGCGGCCCATGCGGGCGAGATGCTGCAGGCGGCGCAGACCGTGCAGGCCAACACCTATGAGCGCGCGGCCAAGGATGCCTTCGGCGGACGGGTGGAGGAGGCCTTCGAGGCCGCCCGTTCGCGCCTCGTCGCCCGCTCCTGGCTCACGGTGCTGGTGATCTTCTTCGTGTTCGCGGGCGTCGTGGGCGTTATCTGGATCGGCGCGCGGGACGTGGTCTCGGGCGTGATGAGCCCGGGCGAGATGGCGCAGTTCGTGCTCTTCGCGGTCTTTACCGCCGGCGCGGTGGGCGCGCTCTCGGAGGTTTGGGGTGAGCTGCAGCGCGCGGCGGGCGCGATGGAGCGGCTGGCCGAGATCCTGGCGATGAGGAGCCCCGTGGAGGAACCGGAGGCGCCCGCCACGCCGCCCGAGCGGGCCGAAGGGCGGATCGCCTTCGAGGACGTGTCGTTCCGCTACCCCAGCCGGCCCGATATCCCGGCGCTTGACGGCATCAGCTTCGAGGTGGCGCCGGGCGAGACGGTGGCGCTGGTGGGCCCCTCCGGCGCCGGCAAGACAACCGTGCTCCAGCTTCTCACGCGGTTCTACGACCCTGCCTCGGGGCGCATCACGCTCGATGGCGCGCCGATCGACGGTTTCGCGCTGGAGGACCTGCGCCACACCATGGCGAGCGTGCCGCAGGAGCCGGTGATCTTCGCCGACACGGTGCGCGCGAATATCCGCTTCGGCCGCCCCGCCGCCACGGATGCGGAGGTGGAGGAGGCGGCGCGTGCGGCAGCGGCCTGGGACTTCATCCAGCGCCTGCCCGGCACCTGGGATGCGTGGCTGGGCGAGCGGGGCGTGCTGCTCTCGGGCGGGCAGAAGCAGCGCATCGCCATCGCCCGTGCGATCCTGCGCGA
>JBCBEP010000079.1:0-15752 GCA_038528605.1 Pseudomonadota bacterium | reverse complement strand
CCCTAAACCTCTCACCAATCGAAGGCTGAGAAGAGCTTCGCGCCGAGCGCGGTGAAGGCTGGGCATCCATCGACCAGCGGCGCGATACGCCTACCCGTTGCGCGTGAAACGGATGACCGCTCCGGCAAAGCTGCGCTAGGGCACAATCAGGTCTCGCAAACGTCTCATCTGGGCGGACGCTGGTGTCACAGCTGCGGGCGCAAGAGGGCCTTCCGCTGCAGTAAGGCTCGACCTGCGGCAGCCGTGTATGCGTCGCGCCAAAACCAGGTCAACGCGTGTCGCGGCGCGGATCCACATCAGGCGGCGCGCCCATATCTACATCTAGGATAGACTGATGGGTGCCCGTCACGCGTTACCGGAGCAGCGATCACCTTCCCCGCCGACCCGGTGCAACGGGCTCCCGACTACCCCCTCCCCGGCCGCAGGCTGAGGAAAGGGCCGTGTCTACTGTCCCCCGATCAGCCCGGGGTGAAGGGGAGCGAGGAATGGTGCAGGACGAACTTGATCGACCCGTCCTCGAACTGCTCGACGCCGAAGGTGTACTCGACCTTAACCTCGTTACCGTCCGTTTTGGTGAAGTAGTAGTTGCCCATGCTCATGGCCATGTCGCCGTTGATCACGGTCCCGGTCGGCTCCCAGCGCACGTTGGTGTAGGGCGCGATGGCAAAACCGCCATCTTCCTCGATGCTGCCGCCCACGAAATAAGAAAGCGCCTCGTCGAACGTGCCGCGGAACTGGTCTTCGCTAGCCAACGTGGGCTTGAAGAGCACCGTCGCAGGCTCATCCGCCCGCTCGCCATAGGCATAGAAGCGCTCGATATGGCGGCGCGCCGCGTCCTCATAGTCGCCGCCGGCGCTGTACACGCTTCCGATCTCGACGATGCCCTCTCCCCAAGCCTTTTTGAACTCGGTGACGCGCTCAGCGGTCAATTCGGTATTGCCGGCCTGTGCCATGCCGGCAGAGACGGCGACAAGCGTGGCGGCGGCGATCGACAGGGACGTTTTCATGTTGTGATTCCTCATGTTCGGGCTGTTAGCCCATTTGCTCCCGACCGCACATGTGAAGTAGTAGTTGCCCATGCTCATGGCCATGTCGCCGTTGATCACGGTCCCGGTCGGCTCCCAGCGCACGTTGGTGTAGGGCGCGATGGCAAAACCGCCATCTTCCTCGATGCTGCCGCCCACGAAATAAGAAAGCGCCTCGTCGAACGTGCCGCGGAACTGGTCTTCGCTAGCCAACGTGGGCTTGAAGAGCACCGTCGCAGGCTCATCCGCCCGCTCGCCATAGGCATAGAAGCGCTCGATATGGCGGCGCGCCGCGTCCTCATAGTCGCCGCCGGCGCTGTACACGCTTCCGATCTCGACGATGCCCTCTCCCCAAGCCTTTTTGAACTCGGTGACGCGCTCAGCGGTCAATTCGGTATTGCCGGCCTGTGCCATGCCGGCAGAGACGGCGACAAGCGTGGCGGCGGCGATCGACAGGGACGTTTTCATGTTGTGATTCCTCATGTTCGGGCTGTTAGCCCATTTGCTCCCGACCGCACATGTGAACGCGCCCTCGGTACTGCCAATTGAAAAACCGCCGGCCTTCGATAGCCTCAGGGCATGGATCGTAGGATGCCTCCCAGGCCGAGCGTTCGGCAGCTCCAGTACTTCGTCGCGGTCGCCGAGTATGGCGGGTTCGGCACGGCGGCGGAGGCGTTGGCGGTCAGCCAGCCGAGCCTGTCGAAGCAGCTCGCGACCATGGAAGCAGAGCTGGACGTCACACTCTTCGAACGGACGTCGCGGCACCTGAAGCTCACCGTGGCGGGTGAGCGGCTGCTGCCGCGAGCAAGGGCAGTGCTGCGGGAGTTGCGGGACCTGCGTGCGGCGGCCATCGGGTCCAGCGGGCTGTTTGGCGACCGCCTCGCGATCGGTGTCCTGCCCTCGATCGGCGCGTATTTCATGCCGCCCGCGACCCGTCGGCTGCACCGGCTCTTCCCCCAACTACGGCTCTTAGCGCGGGAGGGCCCGACCGTCGAACTGATCGAGCTTCTCAAGACCGGGCGGCTCGACGCGGTGATAGGCACGCCGCAGAACGGATCCGGTATCGTGTCGCGCTTCCTCTTCTCTGAGACGCTCTGGATCTGTGCCGCCGCCGACGACCCGCTCTCGGCCCGCGAGGCACCGGTGACACTCGACGAACTCGCCGGCCGGCCGCTCCTGTCGCTCAGCGCAAGCTTTCACATGGCCGAGATCGTGGAACGGCTGGCAGAGGAGGCCGGCGCCTTCGTCAGCCGCGACTATCTGGGAATGAGCTTGGATTCGCTCCGGCAAATGGCGCTCATGGGCGCGGGCGTGGCTGTCCTGCCCTCGCTCTACGCGCTGGCCGAGGCGGTGCGGGACCCCGATTTCCTCGTGCGACGGATCGAGCATCCCGAGGCCGTGCACGAGATCAATCTCATCTGGCGCCAATCTGCGCCGGCCCAGGACGACTATCTCCGCCTCGCAGAGCACCTTGTCGAGGTGAAGCAGACGATCCGCCAGGCGCGCCCGGAGAAGTTCAGATAACTGCGCGGCGAGCGGCGGCTCGTGGTGGGCACGGCAGAACCCCTAAGCAGGCGCCTATGATGATCGGAACAAGAACAGATCACGCTCCGTCCAGTGCGGAAAACCGGGAGGAGATGCAAACGATGAAAGCCCTGTGCTCGCTTCGTCGTCGCAACCGACACCGTGCTCAGCGGGAAGATGCCGCGAACGGCGGAAATCTTGCCCGCACACGCATCGTCGAAGACAATCGTCACTGTCCGCGATGGGCCGCGGGCTAACCATGTTCATCCGACGTCTAGCCAGCGCTGCGCGGCAGAACATGGCCGCAACAAGGGCAATCTGATCATCTGGTGTCCCAGGACACCCTCGTTGCATCACGTGTCTTATCGGACCTTACGGGTGCTCTGAAGTATGCCGAGCGGGGGGTGTCTTCCGCGTCAAATGCCCGACACACACTTTCTCGCGCTTCCAAGCGCTCCAGCAACGCATTGAGGTATGGAAGGCGCGTCACGGCTTCTGGCTCAAGCGGTGCGTGACGCGGCGCAACGAGCGCCCAACGTACGCAGCCACCTACGTAGAAATCGCAGACGCTCAGATCGGGACCCAGTAACCAAGGCCCACCGTGCTCGGCAATTGCGGCGTTCAACATCAAGAAGTGTGATCGCATACGATCATGGATTTTGGGACGGGCGGCTTCTGACATTTCTTCACCTACATATCTTTCAGTATAATACTGTATTTGTGCATCTGCATGCAGGGTATTTGAAAGGAAGAAAAGCCACTGCAGGTACAAACCCCTTGCCGGTCGGTTGGACATGGCTGGCGACAAGCACCCGGTCTGCTCTGCTAGATAGCTCAGGATCGCTCCTGTTTCCGAGAGGACCGCGCCCGATCCTTTGTCAGCGAGAACGGGAACCATTCCACGGGGGTTGAGTCGCAGAAACTCTTCGCTTCTGTGGGCGCCCTCATGCATTGGAACAGTTTCGTCGCGGTAACTGACGCCGAGTTCTTCGAGAGCCATTCGCACAACATGACTCGCACAATCGGGATACGAGTAAAGTATGTAGGTCATGCTTTATGCTCTCTCGACAGGACATCGCCTATCTTTGATAGAGCATACAATTGTTCTTAGCCCCGAGCCTGATGAGACGCTTCAGCGGCGCTATCCGACGAGTAGCGGCCGTTAACGCCCTGTCTTGCACACAGCCTGGATCTTCGTGCCAGCGGGGTCGCGAATGTAGGCTGCATAGTAAGGTTGATTGTAGGCAGGCCGGTTACCGGGCGATCCGTCGTCCCGAGCACCAAGAGCGAGCGCGGTCTCGTAGAATTGGTCAACCTGCGCGCTCGTCTCCGCGAAGAAGGAGACATGCTGGCCGTTCCCATGAGCCGCCGGCTTGCCATCGAAAGGCCGCTGGACAAAAGCGACCGGCAGATCCACGCCACCTCTGGAGAAGGCATAGTCTTCTCCCGGGGTCTCGCCGCTTTGGAGCCGACTGATACCCAATGTCTCGAAGACGGGCTCATAGAACGCCAGGCCAGCCGTCAGATCGTCGATAGGGAGGGTTACGTGAGACAAGATCGTGCCGCCCTGCCCCGCGTTCAGGTCTCTCTCGTAGCACACGGCTTGCAGTTTGTTGCCATCCGGATCCCGGACATAAGCGGCGAAGTAGCCGGGGCCGTAGTGAGCGCGGTAGCCGGGCGCGCCTTCGTCCTGCCCGCCATGAGCGAGGGCTGCGGCGTGAAAGGCCTCCACCTTCGCCTTGTCCGCCGCCACCCAGGCGATGTGAAAGCCGTTGCCGGGACTGGCGGGTTGACCGTCATAGGGCAGGCAGACGCACAAGAACGGCGTGATCCGCTCGGTCGCGCCCCATTGGCCCATGGAATCTCCACTGCCCGGACCTGTGGTCGGCGCATAGGCGAGAAAACTGTCTAGACTGATGGGCACACGGGCGTGATGGAGGATTGGCATGACGGCGTCATAGAAGACCGATGCCTTCTCGAGGTCGTTGCTGCCGAGCGTCATGTGCATGATCATCTGGCCACTCTCCGTTCCCTTGTGCGCTCCGAGCGAACTGACGAGGCTCCCGTCAGGCGGTCTCGGCGCTCCAGCTGAGGGAAAGGAGTTCAAGGTAAAGCGCAACGGCGATCTGCGCGACGATCAGCGCGCACCAGGCCGAGACGAGCCAGGCAACTGGGTAGCCGAGGCCGAAGGCAACGTCGTTCAGCGCTCCAGCGAGCAGTGCCGCGCCCTGTGCGAGGATGGTGGAAAGGACAAGGAGGGTCACCATTAGTGACGCGACTGGCCAGCGATACCCTGCGGTGAGCGCAGCGCTCCGCTTAATGGCACCAAGGATCGTGCCGTCGACCATGGCGACGGGCAGGACCACTGCGAAGACGCCGAAGAGCCAAATCCCTGGGATGATGAGGGCGACGGTGCCGAGCAGCACAGCAGCGCCAACGATAAGAAAGACAGCGCAGATCGGGATGAAGCGCTTGGTCGCGTGGCGTAGCGCCTGCATCCCCTGCGGCGTCTCGTCGCGAATGGCGATTAGTCCGAGGCTCGTCAGCGCGCCGACATGCATCGATGCGGCGATCAGCAGAATGCTGATCCGAACGAAGCTGTCCAAGAGAAGGGAGAACGCCTCTTCAAGGTCTAAAGTTGTCCGGACGACGTCGTCAGGGGCGAAAATCGCACTGATCTCAAAGAGGATTTCCGCCGACACGCCGAAGACGAGCCCTGGCAGGAGGCATCTGTTGCTGAGCGTGAACGCCTGGCGCAGGATCATGAAGAGGCGAAGCGGCGACTTGGTCGCATGGGGCGCGCGTGCGTGGTCGACCGCCGACATGTTGGTGACCTCCCTTCGCCTGAAGACAAGGCACTCCTGTGTATGCATTATTGAATGCCAGCACAATAGTGCCGCGCTCACAAGATTGCGATCGAACCTTGTTCTTTGCAGCCTCGATGGATGAGCTTGCACCCTCATGCCGCACCGGGCGCTTGTTCATCATGCGGCTTTCGCGCGGCTCACTTCGATCCTAGCCTGTTATGGCGATCGGTGATCGACGCGAGAGTGACTGCTTGTCGGTTGGAGAAGATGGGAATGTTCTCGAAGAGTGCGGCCTTCGCTTCAGGGCGTAACTTGAAGTAGGCGCGGTGAACCATCTCGATCTTGCGCGGGCCGAAAAGCTCTCCATCGGCGCGTTATCGAGACAGCGTCTTTTGCCGCTCACCGAAGCCGTGACGCCATGGGCCGCAAGCAGCTCTCAGAACTCCGGTGTGATGCGCCTTCGTGCTTTTTTGCGCATCCTTCGTGCTCGGTCGTGCGGACACTTTACCGCCCAGTCAAGCATCAGGGGCGAATTCGTCTTGTGGCAATCCCATGGGCACGGCCCCTCGCTCGATCACGCATGAGCGGCGAGCAGGCGATTGAGCAGCGAAACGAGCGCCTGATGTCGACCAGCGTCGGTTGCGGCTGCAGGAAAATTAGTCTCCTTGCGATTGGCAACATAGATCCCAGTGCGTCTGCCGAAGGCATTGGGGTCTGCGCTTGCCACGAGTTTGGCTGCTTGCTTATCCGCGTGGCCAAAAAGCATCGGCGCGAGCCACGTCAAGAGCTTTGGCATCCCAGAGTTTCCGCCGGTGGTCATCTCAGTCTTGGTCGCTCCTGGATCGATCGCGCGGATCAGAATGTTGTCACTCTTCAGATCGTCGGCGAGTGCGGAGGCCAGGGCCGTCACGGCGAGTTTTGTTTGGGCGTATGTGCTCAGCAGCCCGCCAACCGTCTCGGGTTGGGCAAGGGTGTCGACCTCCAGCGCTTTCGGCGACTTGATGGCGCTCGATGCGAAGAGGACGACCATTGCGGGGGAAGCATCTGCCGGTCGTGCCATCTTCGCACGCAGTGCCTGGATCAACTGGTACGGAGCTAAAGTGTTCACCGCGAACTGTGACTCGAAACCTTGTGCGCTCAGTATCTTCGTTCCGGTCAGAACACCCGCATTGTTGTAGAGAACGTCTACTTGACCGGGCAGGTCGTTGATCTTGGCGGCGGCCCCAGCAACCTGGTTAATGTCCATCAAATCAGCCGTAATCAACTCGATTGCAGCATCTGGATTTCGCGCAATGAGAGTGGACCGCTGGGCACCGGCCGCTGCTTCCGAGCGGTTCACTAAGATCATGGGATCGCCGCGAGCGGCGAGGAGCTTTGCGATCTCGCTACCAATGCCGCGGGTCGAACCGGTCAGCACCGTCCAGTTTGCAACTGACTTGGCCATTGGCTATCCGTCCTCGTGTCCGCCTGTAGTGAAATACAACATGGTGTATATATACACTTTATGAAGGTGACAAGTGACACAGTCTGCTGCCGACGCGCTTTGCCAGTTCATCCCGCCCTTCATGCGGTATCTGCGCGAAGGACTGGCTGAGGTAGACATGTCGCCGGCGCGCTTTCAGATCATGCAGGCCCTGCACCAGCAGCAGGCCTTGTCGATGGTCGATCTGGCGACCCGGCTGTCGGTCACCAAGCGCAATATCACCTCTCTGGTCGATGGTTTAGAAAAAGACGGTCTCGCAGCCCGTCATCCGCACCCAACGGACCGGCGCTCGACGCTCGTGATGTTGACGCCGGCCGGAACCCTCGCCTTCTCCGGTGCCGCCGACGTCCAACGTGACCATCTTACGTCATTGCTTGGAAACCTCGATGTGACGCAACAAAAGGAACTCGCGCTCACCCTTCGCCACCTGATCGATGCGATGAAGGTCAAAATTGGCAGCGATTGATGGCTCTAAGAAATACTCAGCACTCCCATGGGCTACGCGGAAACGGAGACAGATAAGAGTTTGTCCGCCAGCACCAGCGCGCGCAGCATCAGGAGTGGTTGCAGCAGCCTGAACTCTCGATGCCGAGACCGTCCGGACCTCTATGGGTCTAACAGGGTCGGTCGCAAGTTAGTATATAAATGGGCGCCGACACGCGTTCTTGGTCACACGTCCCCTGGCAGCGCCTTGGAAGTGGTCAGTTCACGTCCGATCCTTTCAGCGACGCTTCGCATGGGCGCTCTACGGAGGCGAACAGCGTTAAGCCGTGCCCGCTGCTGGCCAGATCAATCCCGCAGGTGACATCGGCTGATTGCCGTTACGACGTCGACGATGGGCGCCGCCGATAGGCGGAGGGCGTGATACCGGTCCACCTCTTATACGCGCGCCGAAACGCCCGCTCGTCAGAGAAGCCGAGCAGCCCGGCGGCCTGTGCGACGGTCATCGTCTCGTCCTTCAGAAACGCTTGCGCGTTGGCCAACCGCGCCTCCTCGATCATGGTTTGTAGCGAGCGGTTGTAGACGGCCGCTCTCCGCTGCGCAGTGCGTAAAGTGAGGCCCGCGCGTCGCGCTACGTTGTCGGCGCGATAGTCCCCGGCAGCTGCGGCAGCTGCGATCGCCTGGCGCAGCAAGGCAAGTTCCGGCGGGTCGTCCGACGCCGCGATCCGCGCCAGGGCGAACTCGAAATGTCGCTCCACAAAGGCAAAGAGCGTAGGGTCGGCGGTACGCACAGGGTGGGCAACCACCTCGCGAGAATAAACGAGCGCGGCTCGATCGGCGCCGAACTGCACCGGGCAGCGAAAGAAGTCGCGATAGGCCTTCTCGGGTCCTAAAGGCTCGGAGAGGAGCTCGACACGGATCGGCGGTACGCGAAGGCCCAGCACTTCCCGAAACAGACGGACGAGCAAGCCCGCGCCAACCTCGCTGACATAGCCATCGTCAATGCGATCCGCCGGGTGATGCGCCTCGAGGCGGGCCTCGTCGGCGGTCTCGATCAGGGCAATCTCCAGTCGATTGGCGAGCACCGCTCGATTTCGGATCAAGAACTCCATGGCGTCTCGCAGCGTAGCTGCATACTGCATGCCATGCATCATGCCGCCGAGCGCACCTAGCGAGGCCGCCCGCGATGCCTCGACACCAAGCGGCGTGTTGGGCTCGGCTTTCTTGAGCGCGTCCCAGAGGCGGTGCGCGACTTCCGCCGGAGGGCGCGCATCCGGGTCCCCGAGAACCGCGCTGTCGAGCCCTGTCACCGCCTCGATGTCGGACATCGTGTGGCCGCGGGCCAGGGCGAAGGCGACGGTCGTGGTGAGCACGCTGATATGATGGGATCCGTTCCAGATTTTGTCGCGAACGGTCCGGTTTGTCGTCATCTCGGTCCTCCTTCGCGCCCAGACGCGCGGATAGTCTCCTTTCGGCAGTTCATTTCGCGCCTCCGGCAGGTGCGATGCAGCCATAGGGCAAGAATGTCCAGTCTGACGCGCATGGCGGTGACGATCTTGAGCCTCGGTCTCGTGGCCGGGTGCCTGCCTGAAGAGACGGAGGAGCGGTCGGAGCCGCCAGTGCGCGGGCTGGTCACCGAGGTGGTGGAAGATATCGAGCGGACGACTGTGCGGCGCTATCCCGGCGTGCTGGAGCCGGGCGAAGTCAATGTGCTTTCCTTCGAGGTGAGCGGCCGCCTCGGGCGGCTGATGCTCGACGTGGGACAGCGGGTCCGCGAAGGCGATCTCCTCGCCGAACTGCAGGTCGATCAGTTCCAGACCCAGATCGAAAACCGCCGCGCGGCGGTCGAGGAGGCCGAGGCGACGCTTGCTAAGGCCGAGGACGATCTCGCGCGCTCACAGCAGCTGCTCGACCGTGGCGTCGGCACGGTGGTGAGCCGGGACGACGACCGCACGGCGGTGTTGCAAAGCCGGGCCCAGCTCACTCAGTCGCGGCAGGATTTGGCGTCTGCCGAGCAGGACCTGGCCGACAGCAAGCTCTATGCGCCGTTCGATGGGATCGTAGACGCCATCGAGGTGGAGAGCTTCGCCACGGTCTCGGTCGGGCAGACGGTGCTGACGGTCTATGAGCAACAGGATTACGAGGTTTCCTTCTCCGTCAGCTTCGGCGTGATCGAGCGGCTGGTCGTGGGCACGCCCGCGCAAGTCAGGCTGGCCGACGACCCGTCCGTAGTCCTGAGCGCGGTAGTTAGCGAGCTTGGCGAGCGCGCTGGCACGGTCTCCTCGTTCCCGGTGGTCGTTCGGCTTCAGGAGACCCATCCTCTCATCAAGGCCGGGATGGCCGTGGAGGTCGCGTTCGAGTTCGCACTCCCTTCTGAGCGTGGACATCTTGTGCCGATGACGGCGGCGATCCCCGATGTGGAAGTGCCCGCCGATGCCGGCCCGGGCGAAGTCGTCGACCTGGAGGTATTCGTCTACGATCCCGACACCGGCACTGTGCGGCGTCGTAAGGTCACCATGGCCGGCATCCGCGGCAATCAATTCCTGATCATCGAAGGGCTCACACCCGGCGAGCGGGTTGCCACCAAGGGCGTAACGTTTCTGCGTGACGGGATGGACGTGAAGCTCCTCCCGGACGGCGAGGCCCGCTGATGGATTTCGTCACGCGCTTCGGGCTGGAAAAGACTCGCTTCACGATCCTGATGATGCTCTTGATCCTTGCGATGGGGATCGCGTCCTACCTCACAATCCCGAAACGCGAGGACCCCGAGATCACGATCCGGACGGCCGTTGTTACTGCGTTCTTCGACGGGATGGCACCGACGCGGATCGAGGACCTGATCGCCATACCGCTTGAGCGAAAGCTGCGTGAGATCGGCGAGATCGAGGACATCGAAACCATCATCAGTACCGGACGCGTCCTCATCTACGTCACCCTCTACGACGCGGTGGCGGGGGCCGGAATCGACGCGGCGTGGGAGGACCTGCGCAACAAGATGGACGCCGTAGAGGGCGAGTTGCCGGATGGTACATCCGAGGTTCAGGTGAACACCGACTACGGCGACGTGGCGATTGCGACGGTCGCGATCACAGGGGACGGGTTCTCACTGGCCGAGATCGAGGATGTCGCCGAAGATCTGCGCACAGCGCTCTTCCGTGTCTCGGGCATTAGCAAGGTCACGTTCCACGGCGAGCAGGAAGAGCGGATCTGGTTAGAGGTCGACATCCGCAAGCTCGCGTCCGTGGGCGTCCAGCTCCAACAATTGCTCGATGATCTACAAGCGCAGAACGTGATCCTTCCGGCCGGCCAAATCGATGCTGGCGGCACGACGATTACGCTGGAGGCGAACGGCGATCTATCGACCATCGAACAGATCCGTGGGGTTCTGACGAGGATCGACGGGCTCTCCGGCTATGTGCGGCTCTCGGATCTGATCGAAGTCCGCCGCGGCTATGAGGACCCGAAATCGACCCCCGTCTTCTTCAACGGCGCGCCGGCCATCGTCGCCGCCATCGAGATGGCCTCGGGCACCGACATCCAAGACCTCGGCGGCCGGCTAGCCACGGCCCTCACCGACTTCGAGAACAGCCGGCCCATCGGCATCGCGCTCAATGTTTCGACCTTTCAGGCGACCAACGTCTCCGAGTCAGTGAACGGCGCGCTCGGGAATGTCGGACAGACCTTCGTGATCGTCTTCGTGGTGATGCTCATTTTCCTCGGCCTGCGCTCGGCGTTGGTGATCGCCTGCATTGTGCCCTTCACCATCTGCTTCGCCCTCGCTTCGATGGGGCTGATCGGCGTCGATGTCGAGAAGGTCTCGATCGCCGCGGTGATCATCTCGCTCGGCCTTCTGGTCGACAACGGCCTGGTGGTGGTCGAGGACATCGGCAAACGAATCGACGCCGGCATGCAGCCGCGGGCGGCGGCACTCTCGGCCGGATCGCAGTTCCTTGTGCCGCTCGGTGTTGCCTCGATCACGACAATCTCCGCCTTCATCCCGATGCTGCTGATCGAGGGCACGGAGGGCGAGTTCTCCTTCTCCCTCGGCGCGGTGGTGGCGTCGATGCTGCTCGGCTCCTGGCTCACGGCGCTCTACGTGCTCCCATACCTCTGTGCCATGCTGCTGCGTCCCAATCCTTCGACCGGCGGGGAGGGTTTCAGCATTCGTGCCTATGGCTGGCTGGTGCGGCGGCTCTTGCCCTTCGGCGTTCCGATCACCGTGGTGGTGTTGCTCGCGGTCGGCTTCAGCGCCTCGCAGTTCGGACGCCTCAAGCCGGAGATGTTCCCCTTCAGCGAGCGGGCGGACTTCCTCGTCTACATGGATCTGCCCAGCGACGCCGCGATCTCCGAGACCGAACGGATGGCGCTCAGGGTGCAGGACTGGCTGAGCGACAAAACCGAGAACCCCGAGCTCCGCAGTAGCACGGCCTATATCGGCGATGGCGGCCCGCGCTTCAATCTGGGCCTCAACCCCGCCGACCCGGACCCGGCAAGTGCGTTCTTCCAGGTGAACGTCACCTCCCTCGCCGCGGCGGAAGAAATGGTGGACCGGGCCCGCCGCGTCTTCATCGAGCGCTTCCCCGAAGCGCGGTTCCGCGTCACCCGCCTGCCCCAGGGCGGCTCGGAGAGCGGCATCGTCGATGTCGAGATCTCGGGCCCCGACGCCGATGTGCTCTTGGCAGCGGCGGCGAAGGTCGAGACTGCCGTGGCGGCGCTGCCGGCGGTCGTGAAGAACGAAAGCGACTGGGGCAACAAGGTCATCAAAGTCGTGGTCGACATCGCGCAGGATAAGGCGCGGGAGTTCGAGGTGACCTCGCGCGACATCTCAGAGGTGATGGCAGCCTACTTCTCGGGCACCCAGTACTCGATTTTCCGCGAAGGCGACGCGCAGATCCCCATCGTGCTGCGCGCGACCCCCGGCAGCCGCGACAGCATCGAGGACCTCGCCAACCTGTCGATAACGACTGGTGGGAGGTTGATCGCGGTTGATCAGGTGGCGACCTTTCGGCCTACGCTCGAGTTCTCCGAAATCCGCCGAGAGAACCAGGTTCGCCAGATCATCGTCTCGGCCAAAAGCGCGGAGCTTAGCGCCGAAGACACGCTGTCACGCATCCAGCCGGTCCTGGACGGGCTCCAACTGCCGCCCACCTACCGGATCCACATCGGTGGCGAGATCGAGGACAGTGCAGACGTGATGGGCCAGATGGGGGCCAATCTGCCCATAGCCCTCGGCGTCATGTTCGCGGCCCTCGTCTTCCAGTTCAACTCGATGCGCCGGGCTTTTGCGACCTTCTTGACCATACCCCTGATCATCATCGGGGCGCCCTACGCGATGATCGCTGCGGGTCAACCGATGTCGTTCTTTGCGATGCTGGGGGTGATGTCCTTGATGGGCATCATCATCAACAACGCCATCGTCCTGATCAATCAGATCGATATCGAGCGCGAGACCAAGCCCATCGACGAAGCCATCGTCGCCGCGGCAAAGTCTCGGGCAAGACCGGTCATTCTTACCTCACTCACCACCGTCTTCGGGCTCGTGCCGATGGTCTTGTCAGGCGGCAATCTGTTTGAGCCGATGGCAACCATCATGATCGGCGGGCTTGCAGTTGCCTCTCCCGTGACACTGCTCGTCGTCCCGCCCCTCTGCTACGTCCTGCTACGCCCGCGAGGCAGGAGCGCTGGGTCACCCCGAACGGTCCATCCGGAGTACGAAGCATGAGTTCGGCGAGCGCCTCTGGCGACATGCCATCCGCGCGCGATTTCGGCTGGCGCCTGCGTGAGAAATCCGCCTCCCATTTCGACATCTCGCAACGCGACAATGGGCAGTTCACCGTCGTGCTGAACCATCCGCTTCTGCGCTCTGTAAGCGCCGAGATGCTTAGCTGGTGGTTCCGCACTTTCACCACGCTCCGCGTCACGCTCGAGGATGTCCCGGGCTATGTGGGCGAAAGGGTGCCGGGCTATATGCTGTGGCATCCCGTCGACCACCTGAGCGCAACGTTGATCGGTCGTACCTCGGCAGACGGCTCGCCGCTGCCGGGGCGGACGCAGATCCACATTCGCGAAGCGATGCAATATGGCGTCTTCGGACAGCGCTTCCCGGTCGATGCGAAGCTCACTGTGTACTACGCAGGTCCCGACGGGTGGGCGATGGGAAAACGCCTGCCGCTCCTCGGCCCCGCCATGATGCTGCGCATTCACTTCCGCAATGTGTTCGATGAAGGAAAGCGGGTGGGTGTGCACTACCACTACGAAGTCGTCATCGGCGTCAGCGGCCGCGACCCAATCTCACGCCTGATCAACCGTCGCCTCACCGCAGCCTATGGTCCGGACTTCTTCGCCGCTTGGCAGACCCACAATGTCGAGGAGGTCGGGACGTTCGAGAACTTCCTGGCGCCGCTCTTTGCTCAGGCAGAACGCGGTGAACCCCTGCGCTTCTCACGGAGAATGGACGCCGCGCCGCCCGACGCCTTGGACAGCGGGTATGATGAAGCCCTGTTCCAGCGTCGGGTCGAAACGCTCAAGGGCGCAGGCGACCCATATGCTGTCCAAGCCTATGATCAGGGGAGTTTCCTATGAAAATCGAGCGCCGTGCTGCAGCGCTTGGCCTGATGCTCCTGACACTTGCCTCTTGCGCGTCCCAGCCCCGAACGCCGATCCCCGAAGAGGCCATTGCGCTCTCAGCGCCCTACAATATCCCGGGCACGCTGAGGAGTTGGGGCGACACGCTGGGCGACAGGAGCCTTGCGGCCGTGCGCGCGGAGCTGACGGCGCGCACGGCCGCGACGCATGCCGGCGCGATCACCACGGGTACGCGGGCCAGCGAGACGCTGCTCGCCCTATCGGGCGGCGGTGCCGACGGAGCCTTCGGTGCCGGTGTCCTGGCAGGGTGGTCCGAGCGCGGCGACCGGCCGGTCTTCGACGTGGTCAGCGGGGTCAGCACCGGCGCGATCATCGGTCTCTTCGCGTTCCTCGGACCCGACTACGATGCGGTGCTGCGCGAGTTCTACACCGCCTACTCGACCGAAGATCTGCTCGAACCGGCCCCCTTCTCGGCGCTCACCGGCGGTGCCGCACTCTCAGACACGCGCGCCTATAATGGGCTGATCGAGCGCTACATCGACGACGCGGTAGTCGCGGCGCTCGCTGCGGAATCCGAGCGCGGCCGCACTCTCCTGATCGGCACCACCAACCTCGATGCGGCTCGCCCCGTCATCTGGAACGTCACCAACATCGCGCGGACCCGCCACCCCGAGGCGATCACCCTCATTCGGGACCTGATCCGTGCGTCCTCGGCGATCCCCGCGGTCTTCCCGCCCGTTGTGATCCCCTCGGTCGCACCGGGCGGCGAGGTCTTCGACGAGCTCCATGTCGACGGCGGCGCGACCCAACAGGTAATGGTCTTCAGCCCCGAGCTCTCGATCCGCGAAATTGACACGGCGCTCGGCCTCAAGATCGACCGTACGCTTTACGTGATGGTAAACAATGCGCTTGAGAAGGTGTACGACCCCGTCGACCTCGGCGTCCTTTCCATTGCGGGCAAGGCCATCTCGAGCCTGATCGGCGGATCGAGCACTGGCGATCTCTACAAGATCTTCGCGATCACCGAGCGCGACGGCGTGGAGCTCAGGATCCTTGCGGTTCCAAAGAGCTTCGACCTTGAACCAAGGGAGGCCTTCGACACCACCTACATGCGTGCCCTCTACGATCTGGGGCGCGCAATCGGACAAGAGGGCGCCCACTGGGCGAGCGAGCCGCCCAACTTCGTGCGAGCCACCTCTCAAGGCTCGAAGAACAATGCAGCAGCCAGACCATGAGTCATGCTTGGAGACATGTTCTGTAGGTCGACGCCGTATTCTCTGGTGAGCTGGGGTTCCATGCATTTTTTCGCCGGCGCGATCGTCATGACCTTCACCCCCACGGGAGCGATCAGCGCGATCCTTGATGGCGTCGATGCGACAGGCCTCGCGGCCGACTACCCTGACGAGCGCTCGGTTATCCTCTGTCAGCATTGATGGAGTCTCGCTAAGTTCGGTGTGGTCACAATCGTCGGCGCCGTTTTCGCCAAGAAGGGCGGCAGCACCGCCCTTTAGGTGACTGCGCTAATCGGCGGACTGCCCGATATGGGATACTTGATCTTGATTGACCTTGCCGAATACGCGAATTCCTTTCCAGGCACTCCGATGACCACCGTCTCAGGCACGGCCATCGTCTTAAGCGTCTGGGCTCATTCGAGATCACTTCCCGGGCAGCTCATGCGGACGCAAACAACGGATCTCAGGACTCGCGGCACTCTAGAGTGAGTATCATTCGTCGCGTAGCTTGCGAATTCACTTCTCGAGCTGGTCATTCCGCGATCGCGAAAGGCGCCTCTGTCCGCAACCCAGCCGATTGGCTCTGCGGGCATGATGCGACCGCAGCGAATGACCGGATTTCCAATGGCCCCGTAGGATGCGTCTGAAACTCCGA
>JBCBEP010000078.1:0-16054 GCA_038528605.1 Pseudomonadota bacterium | reverse complement strand
AGAGGATGCGCGCGGCCTCGGTAAGCGCGAAGGGGTCCGGATGCTGCGCCTGCTCGTCTCCCACCACCTCGAGCTTGATCCAGGCTGTGTCGAAGAGCTCCCGCGCCATCTGAGCCGTTGTGACAGCCTCGCGCACCGTGTGACACCCTGCCGTGTTCGGCAGCACCCGCACGCCGAGGCCGCGGACGAGATCCCAGAACCGTCCCCCAGCACGCTCCCCTGCCGCCTCGCGCCGGATCGACGCGGTCACGATGCCCGCCCCCGAAGCCTCTACCGCCGCCGCCAGCACGGCTGGGGAGGGATACTGCGCCGTGCCGAGCATCAGCCGGCTTTCGAGCGCCACGCCATAGAACCGCACCATGGCTCAGCCCCCCTGCAGCGGGGCGACGACCTCGATCCGGTCGCCCTCGGCCAGAACCGTCTCGGCGCGGTTCTCACGGTGCACGAAGCTCTCGTTCACAGCGGTGGCAAAGGGCCCCGCCGAATAGCCGAGCTCCGCAAGGGCCGCATCGAGGCGGGTGGCGCGTACCTCGGCCTCCGCACCGTTCAGGAAGATGCGCAAGGCGCCACCTCGCAGGCTTGCAGGATCTGATCGGCCGCCTGCTCCGCCATGGCCGGCGCGAGCAGGAAGCCATGGCGGTAGAGGCCGTTCACGAAAAGCCGGCCGTCCTGCCAGAGGACGCGCGGCAGGTTGTCCGGGAAGGCAGGGCGCGCATCGACGCCGATCTCGAGGATCTCCGCCTCGGCGAAGGCGGGGTAGAGGGCATAGGCGGCGCCGAGCAGCTCAAGGACCGAGCGGGCGGTGGCGCGCCGGCGATCGTCGCTCTCGATCATCGTGGCGCCGACCATGAACACGCCGTCCGCCCGGGGTACGACGTAGAGCGGGTGGCGGGGGTGCAGCAGGCGCACGGGCCGCGAAAGGCTGATCTCGCGGGTGCGCAGCAGCAGCATCTCACCTTTCACGCCGCGCAACTCGCGGAGCGCATCCGCCGCTGCGAGCCCGCGGCAGTCTACCGTGACGCGCGCTCGCGGTGTCGGCTCGGTCCCGTAGGACAGCGTCACCCCGCGGCGGCGCAGATAGTCGTGCAGCCTGTGCAGCGTCGCGCGCGGGTCGAGATGCGCCTCCTCGCGGAAGAAGAGCCCGGTCTGGTAACGGCCCGCGAGGTCCGGCTCCAGAACGCCGATCTCCTCCGCGCCGACCGTTTCGTGCGCGCGCGTCCGGCGTGCGAAGCGGCGGAGTTCGACCACATCGCGCCCGTTGGCAAGGACCAGCGTGCCGTTGCGCACCACGCCGCCGGTTCGCGCCTCCCACCAGTCCGCAGCGCGGAGCCCGTGGGTCACCACCGCCGGCTCAGCGCTCTCCTCCTCGCAATAGGGGGCGAGCATGCCTCCCGCCCACCAGGAGCACTGTTCGGCGCCGACGCCGACCGCACGGTCCAGCACGGTGACGGAGACACCCCGGTCGGCCAGCGCCGCAGCGACGGTGAGCCCTGCGACCCCGCCACCGACGATGTCGACCTGAAAGCTCGCGGATCGCGCTCTGACTGTGGTGTTGGTTGTCGTCTCGGACAGCACGCGTTCCCTCGTTCTCAGCTCAAGGGATCGCGCGAAATCGCATAAGCGGCGCCCGTTCCCTTCGCCGGCATGACCCGGAGCAGGTTCGATGGGTTGGCTGACGCCTCTCAGCCCAGAGGGCACCCCAACGGATGCCCTTCGTTAACGTGTCGAGTTGTGGAAGCAAAGGGGGGTGCCGGGCGGTATTCCGTCCAGCGGAGTGGCGCGGCCGGCTCCCCGGCCGCGCCCTGTGGGCGATCAGGCGATGTCGAACCGGTCGGCGTTCATCACCTTGGTCCAGGCCTGCACGAAGCGCTTGACGAAGAGCGCGCCGCTATCCCGCTGGCCGAACGCTTCGGCGAGTGCGCGAAGCTGGGAGTTCGAGCCGAAGACGAGGTCCACACGCGTCGCGGTCCACTTCACGGCGCCGGATGCGCGGTCGACGCCTTCGAAGACGCCATCCTCATCCGCCTTCGCTTTCCACTCGACGCCCATGTCGAGCAGGTTCACGAAGAAGTCGTTCGTGAGGCTGCCCACACGGTCGGTGAAGACGCCGTGGGTGCCGCCGCCATGGTTGGCGCCCAGCACGCGCATGCCGCCAACCAGCGCCGTCATCTCCGGCGCCGAGAGGGTGAGGAGATGGGCCTTGTCGACCAGCAGTTCCTCGGCCGAGAGCGAGAACTCGCGCTTCTGGTAGTTCCGGAAACCGTCCGCCAGCGGCTCGAGCACCGCGAAGCTCTCGGCATCCGTCTGCTCGGCGGTCGCATCCGTCCGGCCCGGCGTGAAGGGCACGGTCACGTCGTGGCCTGCAGCCTTCGCAGCGGCCTCGACCGCCGCGGAGCCGCCGAGCACGATGATGTCGGCCAGCGAGACCTTCTTGCCGCCCGTCTGCGCGTCGTTGAACGCCTTCTGCACGCCCTCGAGCACTTCGAGACGCTTCGCGAGCGCGGCCGGCTCGTTCGCCTCCCAGTCCTTCTGCGGCGCGAGGCGGATGCGCGCCCCGTTCGCCCCACCGCGCTTGTCAGAGGTGCGGAAGGTGCTGGCCGACGCCCAGGCGGTGCTGACGAGCTCCGAGGTCGTGAGGCCGCTCTCCAGCAGCTGCGCCTTCAGCGCCGCGATATCCGCGTCATCGATCAGCGCGTGGTCGACCGCCGGCACCGGATCCTGCCAGATCAGCTCTTCCGACGGCACTTCCGGGCCGTGGTAGCGCACGATCGGGCCCATATCGCGGTGCGTGAGCTTGAACCAGGCACGCGCGAAGGCGTCCGCGAACTCGTCCGGATTGGCGTGGAAGTGCCGCGAGACCTTCTCGTAATCCGGATCCATGCGCATCGCCATGTCGGCGGTGGTCATCATCAGCGTGACCGTCTCGCCCGAGCCGTCGACCTGCGGGGCGTGGTCCTTCTCGGCGAGGTTCTTCGGCTGCCACTGCCAGGCACCCGCCGGGCTCTTGGTCAGCTCCCAGTCGTAACCGAAGAGCACGTCGAAGTAGCCATTGTCCCACCTGGTCGGGTTCGGGGTCCAAGGACCCTCGATGCCGCTGGTGATGGCATCGACGCCCTTGCCGGACTTGTAGCTCGACATCCAGCCAAGGCCCTGCACCTCGATCGAACCGCCTTCGGGCTCGGCGCCCACATGGCTCTCCGGCCCAGCGCCATGCGCCTTGCCGAAGGTGTGGCCACCAGCCGTGAGCGCCACGGTCTCATAGTCGTTCATCGCCATGCGCGCGAAGGTCTCACGGATATCGCGGGCAGAGCCGAGCGGGTTCGGCACAGCGTCCGGGCCCTGCGGATTGACGTAGATGAGGCCCATCATCACGGCCGCGAGCGGATCCTCGAGCTTGCCCGCATCCGCATCCGCGGCCTCGACGTTGCGCGCACCAGCGTAGCGGCTGTTGGGGTTGTCGGAGGTCACGAGCCATTCGGTCTCGGCGCCCCAGTAGACGTCCTCCTCCGGCTCCCACACATCCTCACGACCGCCGCCGAAGCCGAAGGTCTTGAAGCCCATGCTTTCGAGCGCGACGTTGCCGGTCAGCACGAAGAGGTCGGCCCAGGAGATCGCGTTCCCGTATTTCTGCTTGATCGGCCACAGGAGGCGGCGCGCCTTGTCGAGATTGCCGTTATCCGGCCAGCTATTGAGCGGGGCGAAACGCTGCATGCCCGAGCCTGCGCCGCCGCGGCCGTCCCAGATCCGGTAGGTGCCGGCTGCGTGCCAGGCCATGCGGATGAAGAACGGACCGTAATGTCCGTAATCCGCCGGCCACCAGTCCTGGCTGTCGGTCATCAGCGCGTGGAGGTCGGCCTTGAGCGCGTCGTAGTCGATGCCCTTGAACGCCTCGACATAGTCGAACTCCGCATCCACCGGGCGGCACTCGGGCGTGTTCTGGTGGAGGATCTTGAGGTTCAGCTGGTTCGGCCACCACTCCTTGTTGGAGCGCACCCCGTGGGTGGCGTGGATGACAGGGCACTTGCCTGTGCTGGGGATATCGTTTCCGTCCATCATTCTCTCCGGCGTTGGCGTGAGGCGTGGTGGGGAGCAGTGATCGATTCCACTGTCTTAGAATGGTTCTACCCAAGCTGGCCGATCAGTGATAGTCGGGATTTCTGATCGCTCACATCAGGCAACCTTATGAACAGCCTTACGCTCAAGCAGCTTCGCTACTTCGACGCCCTCGCCCGGCACGGGCATTTCGGGCGGGCCGCCGAAGCCTCGGCCGTAACGCAGCCCGCGCTCTCCATGCAGATCAAGGAACTGGAGGCATCGCTCGGCGCGGCGCTTTTCGAGCGGGATGCGCGGCAGGTGCGGCTCACCGGGCTGGGGGAGGAATTCGCGGGCCGCGTGCGGGAGATCCTGCGCTCGGTGGACGAGTTGGCGGATCTCGCGCGTGCCTCGCAGGAGCGGCTGGCCGGCCGGTTGCGGATAGGCGTCATCCCCACCATCGCGCCCTATCTGCTGCCCGCCTTCATCGGGGCGCTGAGCGCGCGGCATGGCGGGCTCGATATCCGGGTGCGCGAGAGCATGACCCCGCGGCTGCTGACAGAACTGGCGGATGGACGGCTGGATACGGCCATCCTCGCCCTCCCCGTCTCCGAGCCCGGGCTCTCCGAAGTGGCGCTCTTCACGGAGGAGTTCGTCCTCGTCCGCCCCGCGGAGGATGCCGGCAAACCCGTGCCAAGCGCCGACCGGCTGGCGGAGATGCGGCTGCTGCTGCTCGAGGAGGGTCACTGCTTCCGGGACCAGGCGCTCTCCTTCTGCAACCTGCCGGCCACGCGGCCGCGTGAGCTGATGGATGGCAGTTCGCTGACCACGCTCGTGCAGATGGTGAGTGCAGGGATCGGCGTGACGCTCATCCCCGAGATGGCCGTGCCAGTGGAGACACGCTCCGCTCCGGTGGCCATCGCCCGCTTCCGCCCGCCCCTGCCGACGCGGACCGTGGGCATGGTTTGGCGGCGCACCAGCCCGCTGGCGGATCAGCTCATCGAGATCGCGGAGATCCTGCGCGGCGCCGCGGGCTCAGCGGCGCGCTGAGCAGCGGTCACCGGTCGCCAAGCCGCGCGATGGCCTTCCAGTCACCGCATCAGGGTGTCCCAGCCAAGCGCGGTGGAGAACGGCGTCTTGTCCCGCTCGAGGAGGGGCTGCGTCGCCGGTCGCTCCTTCAGCGTCTCCCAGCCGAGGCGCTTCGAGAAAACAGCCGTGTCTTCGGTGATGAGGGGGGCGCCGAGCTTCCAGTCCGACAGCGGCTTCCACGGCATGATGTGGGTGTTGCCGCGCATCAGCACGTCCTTCGGCTTGCGATCCGAGAGCACGCGCATGCCGAAGAAGGTCGAGAAGGGCGTCGGGTCCTTCACCCGCGAGGCGTCGCCATCGGCGGTGAGGTATTTGCGATTGCCGGGGATGATGCTTTCCGCGCGGCCCGAGGCGCTGTCGCTCACATAGAGCTTGGGCATCTCGGTCGCGATCGGCCCCGCCTCGTCGAGCGCCGAGGTCGCCCGGGCCGCCGTGCCCCAGGGGGCGCGCGCCACGACGATGGCCCCGCCATCGGGGATCATTGCCGCCATGCTCTCCGCCGCATCGCCCGCCGCGCCGCCCTTGGTGATCGCGGTGCGGATCGCTGCAGCGTCCTTCACCACATCCACCGCGTCGGCCCCGATCTTGGCCTCGGCCGCGGTGGCTGCGGTTTTCGCTTTTTTCTCAGTGTCGTAAGCCCGCGTGATGATGGTGGTCATGGCAGTCTCCTCTCTAACGCGTCGGCGCGCCGGGCGCGGGGCAGAAGCGGGAGAGCGACTGCCGCCGCGAGCGCCAGGAAGATCATTTCGAGCCCGAAGACGGGTAAGTAGGCCATTTCCGGGCCAAGGCGCGCGCTGTCGGGCATGGCGACGATGACGTCGCGCAGCACCCCACCAAGGGCGATGCCAAGGCCTGCGGCTGTCGCCTGCACGGAACCCCAGGCCCCGATCGCCAGCCCGGCCTGCTCGCGCGGGGCTGCGCGCATGGTGGCCGTCAGCGTGCCGTGGCCGAAGAGGCCGGCGCCGAAGCCGAGAAGGCAGGTGCCGAAGGCGAGGAGCGCATACGTCCCGTCGATGGAGGCCGCCATGATGGCCGCGAAGGCCGGCAGGCCCGTGAGCGCCCCGATCGTGGCCATCAGCAGCGGGTCGAGGCCCTTCGAGAGCACTTTGGAGGCAAGCGCAAAGCCTGTGAGACCGCCGACGGCGAGAATGGCGGTGAGCCGCGTTGTCTCGGCCACGCTCATGCCCAGTACATGCGCGCCATAAGGTTCGAGGAGAACATCGGCCATGCCGAAGCCGAGGGTGCCGAGACCGATGATCACGAGGCGGCGCATCGCACTGCCCTGCCCCGCAAAGGCGGCCCAGGCCTGGGCGAACGGCGCTTCCTCGGGCGGCTTCGCGGCGCGTGCCCGGTCCCGCGGCTCCTGTTTCCAGAGCGCGATGACGTTGAGCACGACCGTGACGACCGCAGCGCCCTGGATCACGCGGATGAGGCGGCCGGGCGTGTAATCTTCCAGCAGAGCTCCGAAGACAAAGGCGCTGACCAGCATGCCGAGAAGCAGCATCACGTACATGAGGCCCACGACCTTCGGCTGGTCCTCCGGCTGCACGAGATCGGTGGCGAGCGCGAGGCCCACGGTCTGCACCATGTGCACGCCCGCGCCCACGAGCAGGAACGCGGCAGCCGCGCTCACATAGCCGATCCAGGCCGGCGCATGGGCCGCCTCGGCGTAGCCGGACAGGACCAGGAGCGCGAAGGGCATGATGGCGAAGCCGCCGAACTGCAAGAGCGTGCCCTTCCAGATGTAAGGGACGCGCCGCCAGCCGAGGGCCGAGTGATGGGTATCGGAGCGGTAGCCGATCAGCGCGCGGAAAGGCGCAAAGACGATCGGCAGGGAGATCATGACGCCGACCAGCGTGGCCGGCACCGCAAGCTCCACGATCATGACGCGGTTGAGCGTGCCGACCAGCAGCACCAGCGCCATGCCGACGGTCACCTGAAAGAGCGAGAGGCGCAGCAGGCGCGAGAGCGGGAGCGTCTCGCTCGCCACGTCCGAGAACGGCAGGAAGCGGGGGCCGAGTGTCTGGATGGTGCTGAGCGCCCTGCGGCGGAGGCCAAGCATCTCTGATCTCTCGCTTTTTCCCAGCCGGAAGGCAGACGCCGGCGCCCCGGAAAGGCGGGGGGCGCCGGCGCGGATCAGTCGTGCGTCACTGCTTGAGCGCGACGTCGAGCGGCGGTGCCTGGATCACGGCTTCCGCCACGCTGCCATCCGGCAGGACGATCTGCACGCGCTGGCCGTCATAGGCCGAGACGCTGGCGGTGGTGGCCTTCAGCGCACCGGTGGCCGGCACCGACGCGGTCTGGACATTGCCCTCCACCGCGGCGGTCTCGGTGCTGCCAAGCTCCTTGCCCGAGAGGAAATCGGACACCCAGGTGGTGTTGCTGAGCACTGCCACATGGACCGCGAAGGAGCCGGCGGCGACGGCGCCGAGGAAGATCGGGATGCCGACGGTGGGGCTGACGACGAGCCACATACGGGAGTTGTTCATGATGTGCCTCCTTTAGCCGAGCCACGGGGTCGAGACTGCGACGAGCAGGTGAGCGACCAGCGCAATGGCGCCGAACACCCGCGTGCCGTCGATGAGCTGGCTGTGGATTTCCTCAGCCTCCTTGACGGTGAGGCCAGTGGGCCAGACCTTGTTCGGATCCTCGTCGGACATTGTTTTCTCCACTTCGTGTCCAGGCAGCAGCGCGAAGCGGAAGCGATGCTGCCTCCGTGGCTGCGGATGATTGGGTGGCGATGGCGCCTTGCGGTACCGCTCACCGTCCTTGTGCAACGCAGCCAGAGTGACAACTTTGATTGTCATCTCCAATGTCTATTTTAGTTGACACTCGACCCAATTGGACACTTCCAGCTTGTCGGAATTCCCGGAGTAAGCGCCTCAGACAACAGCAGATTTGCCGGATGCTGAACCGGACGAGTTATATGATACGATTGTTATATATAGGGAATTTCGGCTCATGCTGAGGGGAAGCCCGCACAGCGCCCAGCGATTTCCACCGCGAACAAGAGCGCCGCAGAAAGATGTTTGAAATAATTCGTGACCGCGACACGACGGCGCAACACGGCGCCGCGGGCGGCATACTCCTCGCGAACCGGCCCTCCACCGCGACTCGCAGCGAGCGCGCGCAGATCTCAACAACGGGGAACCCCCGCACCAGAGGGTACGGGGGCCAGGACCGGGCAGAAAGGAGAGGCGAGCCGGGCGAACACCCGGCCCAAGGCGGCCGTATCAGGCCGCGTCGCGCACCAGCGCCGGAGCCGCATCGCGGCCCTTGCAGACCAGCAGCGTGCTGTTGCACCAGCCCTTGAGGAGGCCGAGGCGACCCATCAGCTTGGTGATGGCGATCTCGGCCGGCTTGAACGGCGCCCATTCGAAGACCTTGCCGCGCAGGTACTTGAAGAGGCGGCCATGGGCGTTCGTCTCGGTGTACCAGGGGCTCAGCATCGGCAGGTACGGCAGAACCGAAAGGTAGCCGATGCCCTGCGTGCGCGCGATCTCGATGCCAGCACCCACATGGTCCGCCCACTCAGAGAGCGTGAAGCGCACCTCGTGCTCCGGGTAGTTCAGGTGGGAGAGCTTCAGGCGGTCGAGCCGGTAGAGCTGCGGGATGATGACCAGCACCTCGCCATGCTCCGGGATCAGCCGGTTGCACTCGCGCATGACCTTGCGGATGTCGTCCTCCTTGCCCGGCAGGTGCTCGAGCACGTCGAGGAGCAGGATGACGTCCGGCGTCCAAGGCAGGCGGTGCCGCTCGGCATAGAGCTTGCGGACATCCATCACCACGTCGGGGCTGAAGGTCGCCTCGTAGTCCACCCCGCAATACTCGAAGTCCAGACCGGTCTGCTCGAGATACTCGCGCGAGATCGAGGTGGAGCAGCCGAGATCGAGCACGCGCGGCGGACGGCCGAGCTGCTCACCGAGTTCGCGGATCCGCTCGGACACGATAGCGAACTTCACCTTCCCGTAGAGGTTCGGCGCCTGGTTCTTCAGCTTCGCAACCAGATACGGCGAGTGGACGACGGGCTCCTGCGTGAGCGCGGTGGTGGAGCCGAGGGCGTTGGAAACATGCATATTCATTTTGATCTACCTCACAGGGTCTCAAGGCGCGGGGTGGCGCGGGTTTCGGTCATGTCAGAAGGGGCGCACTGTGCGGACTGGGACGCGTCTCGGCCGTCCCGAAGGTCGAGCCAGAGTTCGGCACACACCCGCTCCTCATCACGCGAGATGCGGTGGATGCCCGGCGCGTAGGGACGCTCGGTCAGGCCGTGCATGAGCACGATCAGCTCGGCGAGAATGGTCTCGACGATCTCGTCCGGAACGCTGCCCGAGCCGGGGATGAAATTGGCGGGGAAGCCATCGTTGACGAGGAGCAGGCTGCGGGGCGGCCGCGCATCGTCGCCGTAGAGATGGAAGGCCTCCACCGCCTTGCCGAGACGGTCGCTCGGATGGGTCTTGAGGAACTCCACATCGATCTCGTGCTGGCGCGAGCTGGCGCTGGCGACGATCGCCCCATGCGGCAGCCGCTCCAGCATCTCGGCCGGCAGCGAGCGGGCGCCGGTGGCACCGATCACGAGGGCGCTCTCCTCGAGCTTGTCGCCCTGGCGCGAGGCCGAGAAGCCGTCGAGCCGCGCTTCGGCAAGCTTGAGCGGATCGACATCCACCACGGCCGGCAGCGCATCGATCCGGCGCAGGGCACGGGCGACGCCGGTGCCGATCCAGCCGGCGCCGACGACGGTGGCGACACGGCCGGCGAGGGAGATGCCGAGCTCGCGGGCGATGCCGTCCACGCAGCGCACGATGGTCTCGCCACAACGCTGTGCCTCGAGCCGCTTCAGCTCACTATCGGCGCAGTGGAGGACAGGGATCCGCAGGTCGAGTTCCTGCGCGCGCCAGACACCCTGCTTCGTGATCTCGACCACGCCGGCGACGAGGTGGAGGTCGTCCCGGAAGTACTTGTGCAGGAGTGGCACGACGAAACCGCCCACTTCCTGGACGATCAGTTTCTGGCCCTGGGCGCGACATGCCGCTAACGAGCGGCCGAGTTGTGCTACGAGAGCAGCCTCCATCGCCGGAAGATCCTCGGGAATCTGGACGAGGCTGCCGTAGCGCTCGGCCCATGCCTCGCGAATCCCAGGGCGATTCGACGAGTAAGGCACGCCGAATATCGCATCAAACTCAATGACGCGTTCTAGCGCATCAAGCATCCTCCTAGTGTCATCAAATAAATGCGCCACTATAATCCACCGATGGCGCTCGTCCGGATTAAATCCCAGATGATCCACGATGCGCTCGAGTAGGCTTTCAGTGTCGCGTCTGTAAGTTGTCGTCATCCTTCCCGTCGCTTCAATCGACGAAAAGCTTTGTGGTCGCGTGTTCATCTGCGGCCTCTTTCTTGCGTACGGTCCCCGCTGCGATTGCAGCGCTGCGTCTAAGACGAGGCAGAAACGCTGATGAGGTGCAAACTTTAATTTTGCCTAAGCCTGTTTTTTCTGCCGATTCAGGGCTTTTCCTGAATCGAATACTTACTGCATGAAAAATTCTTGCGCTCGCGTGTAATTTTTCCCACATTGGGACGTCGCGCGAGTGCCTGCGGCGCGTTTCCTCCCTCGGTTGAATTTGGGCGATCTTTGGAATGATTCGGGGTTATTTCGTGATTTGTGCCCCGGATGGACGTCACAACGTGCACCAATTTACATGAGATAGGGGCGTTTGGAGGGGACTCGTGCTCCGGGAGAGCCCTAAGCGTTAATGACGTGCAAACCGCGTTATGCTGATTATCGGCTTGAAGAATCATGGGGATGCCATGGCCGACAACGAACAGACGCCGCCTGCGCAGGCCGTGGCGCGCCCACAGAGCGTTTCGCGCGTTATGGGCGACAACGTTGTGTCGCGCCTGCAGACGGCATTGTGGGTCTATGACTTCAGCACCTGCGGCATCGTCTGGGCCAATGAAGCGGCGCTCGCGCTCTGGGACGCGGACAGCATGGATGCGCTCGGCAAGCGTGACCTGCGCCGCGAGATGTCGACCTCCGTGCGCTCGCGCCTCGACCAGCACCGCGAGGACTTCACGCTCTATCCCGACCGCGAGATCGACGAGCTCTGGACGCTCTATCCCCAGAACCGGCCCGTCCGCGTCGATGCTATCCTGCGCCGGTACAACTTCGACCATGGCGATTTCGGCATGCTGGTCGAGGCACGGCCGCAGGACATGCGCGAGCCGGATACGATCCGCAGCGCCGATGCCCTTCTGCATGTCCAGAGCGTCATCGCGCTCTTCGACCAGGCCGGCCATTCGCTCTATGGCAACCCGGCGTTCCGGCGAACCTTTGGGCCGGGCGAGCAGATTTTTGGAGCCCTGTTCTCGGAACCCGCGGACCTGATGGATTTTGTCGAGGGGCTGCGCGAGGGCGGCGAACACCGCCTGACCTCCCGGCTGCACACCACAGCGGGCGAGCGCTGGTTCGATATCTTCGCGGTGCGCTGCAAGGATGCGGTGACCGGGGACGGCGCCTTCGTGGTCACGATGCTCGACGTCTCCTCGGCGCGCGCCTACCAGCACGAGCTGGCCGATGCGCGCGACCGTGCGGAGATCGCCGTGCGCGCCCGCTCGCATTTTCTCTCGACCGTCAGCCATGAGCTTCGCACGCCGCTGAACGGCGTGCTCGGCATGGCGAGCGTGCTCAAGCAATCGAGCCTGCAGGCCGCCCAGCGCCAGATGGTCGACATCATCAGCAGTTCCGGCGAGCGCATGCTGACGCTGGTGGACGACATTCTGAAGCTGGTCGAACTCGATAGCGGCTCCGTTGTGCTGGAGAAGGAAGCCTTCGATCCGAGCCTGCTGCTCACCGCCGCTCGGGCTAAGGTGGAAGAAGCGAGCGAGCAGAAGGGCTTGCGGGTCTTCGTTGCGTCACACCTCCGGCATGATGAGCGCTTCCGCCACGATCCGGCGCGGATTGGTCAGGTGATCGATCAGCTGCTCGACAATGCCCTCAAATTCACGAAGTCGGGCTTCATCTCTCTCCGCGTGAGCTCGACGGGTACCGACGGCCTGGTCTTCGAGGTTGGCGATACCGGACCGGGCATTCCTGAGGAGGCCCTGCCCGCGATTTTCGACCGGTTCTACCAGGTCGACGCGTCCGCCACGCGGGAAGCGGGTGGTACGGGCATCGGCCTCTCGATCTGCCGCGCGCTCGTCGATCTCTGGGGCGGCGAGATCAAGGTGCACAGCGAGGTCGGCCGCGGGTCCGTGTTCAGTTTCACCGTGCCGGATGCGCGCGAGGCACCTGAGCCGAGCGCTGTGCGCGCGGTAGAGAGCGTGACGCAGCATCTGCGCGTCATAACGAATAGAAGTGATGACTGAGGGTTTGGGGGGCATTTGCTGGTTTTGGTGGCAAACGCGGGCGACATGTGCATTAGTGAGCACCGCGTGATGTGTATGTTCAGTAGTCACGCTGGTGGTTCTATCGTGGCATACCCTGCGGCTTCATTAGGTTTGACCTGCAGTCCGCGTCATCAAATCCCCCGTGCCGACGTTGAGAGCCACCGGGAAACCGGGCTGTCACTTCGTCGACTGAGTAAATGCACGCACACCAACCGTAATGCGTGGAGCCTCCCTCAGAGGCAGCTAGAGAGCGACTGATGGATTTGCCAGCGCATTTGTTGAACAGGATCTCCACGCCGGTATGGGTAGTGGATGCGGCTGCCGAGCGACTGGTCTGGGCCAATGAAGCGGCTCTCGACCTCTGGGGCCTCGACCCTAAGGAAGCCGACCTCCCGATGCCGCTGGAGCGACTGCTCGCGCCTGCCGTGATGGCGCGTCTCGCCACGCCGATGCGTGACCCCACGCGCCTGTCGAAACGGATTATCGTTGCCTGGCCGATCAGCCCGGTCGAGCCGGAGGCGGTGACGGTCGCGAGCGTTGAAGAGTTTCAGTCGGATGAATTGCGATCCTTTTTCATCGTTACGGAAAATCAGACCAAAGCCATGAGCGCGGACATTTTTTCAAGCGACCTTACCTACGGGGACGTCAAGGTTTCCTCGTTCTCTCTCAACAAGAAATTCCTGCAGAGCAATGCGTCGGCCGAACGGTTCTACAAGGACGGCTGCGCCGATTTTGACGGCCGCTTTTCCGAGCCCGGCGAGGGCGACGTGGTGATCGAGGAACTGCGCGAGGGCGGTGTCGCCGAGCGGGTGACGGAGCGGCGCGATCGAGGATCATCCTCCGTCTGGCACAAGATCGTCGCGACGCTCGAGCACGACGCGGAGACTGACATGCCGGTCATCGTCCTTCGCGAGATGGACGTGACGGACGTGATGGAGACGCTCACCGAGCTTCGGCAGGAGCGCGATGCGGCGATGGCTGCGAGCGAGCGGAAGACCGAGTTTCTGGCGGTGATGAGCCACGAGATCCGGACGCCGATGACCGGCGTGCTGGGCCTCGCGGAGACTGACATGCCGGTCATCGTCCTTCGCGAGATGGACGTGACGGACGTGATGGAGACGCTCACCGAGCTTCGGCAGGAGCGCGATGCGGCGATGGCTGCGAGCGAGCGGAAGACCGAGTTTCTGGCGGTGATGAGCCACGAGATCCGGACGCCGATGACCGGCGTGCTGGGCCTCGCGGAGATCCTGCACTCGCGCATCGAGGAGCCGCCGCTGAAATCCCTCGCCGCCACGCTGCAGGAGGCGGGCAAGGCGCTGCTGCACGTGACCGACCAGGTGCTGGACCTCACGCGCATCGAGCGCGGGCGTCTCGATCTCGAGGACGCGGAGCTGAGGCCGTTCGATTTCGTGGAAGCCATCGAGGGCATGTTCCAGGCGACGAGCGCGCTCAAGTCGCTCGAGTTCTCGGTGGAAGCCGGCGAAGGCACGAACCTGCCCCGGACCGGCGACCGCCACCGGATCCTGCAGATCATCAACAACCTGGTGTCGAACGCCATCAAGTTCACAGAGAAGGGCGCCGTGACGGTGGAGCTGGAAGCGCCCGCCGACGGGCCGCTGACGATCAGCGTGCGGGACACCGGTGTGGGGCTGAGCGAGGAGGAGCAGAAGCGGCTCTTCCGGCCGTTCGCCCAGGCTTCGGTGGGGACGAGCCGGGCCTTCGGTGGCAGTGGCCTCGGGCTCTACATCGTGCATGACCTCGTGACGCAGATGAACGGTACCATCACCCTCGAGAGCGCGGAGGGTAAGGGCACGATCGTCGAGGTCACCCTGCCGCTGCCGCTGGCCGAGGCGGAGAGCGCCGCGCGGGAAGAGGCGGGCGCGGATGCTCAGGCGTCCAACCGCGGGCTGCGCGCGCTGATCGTGGACGACAACGGCGTGAACCGGCAGGTGCTGCAGCTCATCCTGCAATCGCTCGACCTGGAGGTGACCGCGGCCGCCACGTCCGACGATGCGCTGCGGATCTTCGAGCGGCGCGAGTTCGATATCGTGATGCTCGATATCGCCATGCCCTGCATGTCCGGAACCGTGCTGCTCCGCCGCCTGCGCGATCTCGAGGAAGAGCAGGGGCGGGTGCCGGCGCTCATGGTCTCGGTCACTGCGCATACCATGGACCACGAAGTGCGCGCCTATCGCGAGGTGGGCTTCGACGGGCATGTGGCGAAGCCGCTGAAGATCGAAGTGATCAAGGACCTGATCGGCACCTTCATCGATGACCAGCGCGAGCGGCTTTCTGAACGGCCGGGCGCGCGGACGGTCCGCCCGCTGCGGCGCGGCCGGCGGCAGGGCAACTTCTGAAGGGCGCCCGCGCCGCCTGCGACGCGGCGGCCCGAAGCGCGAGGCTCGACGGTCACGCCCAATCGCGGTAGCTCCTTCCCCATATCAGGGAGGGAGCAATGGGCCTGAACGCCTGCCACAACTTTCAGGATTTCCGGGCGCTGGCGCGCCGCCGCCTGCCGGGGCCGATCTTCAACTACATCGACGGGGCGGCGGATGACGAGGTCACCTACCGCCAGAACACCGAGGCCTTCGAGCGCTGCGATCTCGTGCCCAGTGTGCTGCGGGGGGTTGCGGAGGTCGACATGTCGGTCACGGTCATGGGCCAGAAGCTGGCGATGCCGATCTACTGCTCGCCCACCGCGCTGCAGCGGCTTTTTCACCACGATGGCGAGCGGGCCGTGGCGGCGGCGGCCTCGAAGTTCGGGACGATGTTCGGTGTCTCCTCCCTCGGCACCGTGAGCCTCGAGGAGCTGCGCAAGGCGTACGACACGCCGCAGTGCTATCAGTTCTACTTCCACAAGGACCGGGCGCTGAACAAGGCGATGCTGGAGCGCGCCAAGGGCGCCGGCGTCGAGGTGATGATGCTGACGGTGGACAGCATCACCGGCGGCAACCGGGAGCGGGACCTGCGCACGGGCTTCTCGATCCCCTTCAAGCTCACGCTCGGCGGCATGACGGAGTTCGCGCTGAAGCCCATGTGGGGCATCAACTACGTCACGCACGAGCCCTTCAAGCTGCCCCAGCTCGACGATCATGTGGATATGGGCGGGGGTGCGATGTCGATCGGCCGGTACTTCACCGAGATGCTCGACCCCGCGATGACCTGGGACGACGTGGCCAAGATGGTCGAGTTCTGGGACGGGCAGTTCTGCCTCAAGGGCGTGATGAGCGTGGAGGACGCGAAGCGGGCGGTGGAGATCGGCTGCACCGGCATCGTGCTCTCGAACCATGGCGGGCGGCAGCTCGACGGCAGCCGCGCCCCCTTCGACCAGCTGGCCGAGATCGTGGACGCGGTCGGCGACCGGATCGACGTGATCATGGACAGCGGCGTGCAGCGCGGCACCCATGTGCTGAAGGCGCTGTCGCTGGGGGCGAAGGCCGTGGGGGGCGGGCGCTTCTACCTCTACCCCCTCGCCGCCGCGGGCCAGCCGGGCGTGGAACGGGCGCTGAGCCTCATGAAGGCGGAGATCGAGCGGGACATGAAGCTC
>JBCBEP010000077.1:0-16340 GCA_038528605.1 Pseudomonadota bacterium | reverse complement strand
CAACCGGGTGTGACCCCCGGCGATGAGGACGAAAATGGCGGAGCGATGCGCGCCCCGCCTTAATTTGTGTCAAATCGATGACAGTCGGTGCGTCAGTCGCAATCCACCGGGTGCTCGCGCAGGTAACCGGCGAGGCTGGTGAGGATGTCGGCCGCATGGGCGTTGTCCCCCCGCGCCTCGGCCAGCCGGGCGTCGAGGCGCATCATGGCGCAGAC
Source organism: Pseudomonadota bacterium (assembly GCA_038528605.1). GTDB lineage: Bacteria > Pseudomonadota > Alphaproteobacteria > Rhodobacterales > Rhodobacteraceae > Thermohalobaculum. Next base: position 16,125 of record JBCBEP010000077.1, on the reverse strand, counting down.
GCAGGGCACGCCCTCAAGCGCGGCACTGTCGGTATAGGCGCGGAGCAGGGCCGGGTCCGCCTCCCGCGCACCGGCGGCCTCGAGCGCCGCCTGGTCCGCCGCCGTGAAGCAGCCCTTGCGCACACAGCGCCCGCCGAGAACCTGCCCGAGATCGGGCACACCCGCTACGCCATGCTTGCCGCCACCATCCGCCATGATCGCCTCCGCGCTGGACCGTTGCGGGGCGACGATGCGCAGGCTTCGGCCCGGGCGGCCTTGATCGAAATCAGGCAGCGGGTTCGGATATGAGACGGGTGACGGGCGGTGCGACGAAAAACGCCCGGGGTCGCCCGGGCGTTCGATTGCGCAACAGTCGCCCCGAAGGACGCAGGCGCTCAGGCTGCCGCGGGGCGGATGCCGCGCGAGACGAACTCCTGCAGGAGCGTGATGGTGCGCTCGTTAAGCTCGAGGCCCGCATTGGAGAGGACGAGCTTGCCGTCGCGCGTACGCGCCCAGGTGGCGATGCTCTCGACACCCGTGCCCTGCTCTTTCTGCTCCTTCACCGCGTCGTCGAGCGCGGCCAGCACAACCGCAGCGAATAGCTTGCGGCAGCGGGCGCCCTGCTCGTTGATGACGCCGATATCGTCCATGTCGCGCGGCATGTGCCCGCCCTCCGGTTCGTCATATCCGTGATGTCGGCAGCCGGTCCCGGCGCCGTGAAAGCCCTAGTTAGTGTCATCGAACGGTTAAGGAAACCCCGAAGTTTGCAAAAGGGTTATGCAATTGATGGAAATCTCGGCGTTTGGCGGTAACGCCTCCGTATGTCGGAAGAAATCGAGGCGTGATCAGGAGTTTCAATCACAGGACGGTTGCGAATGTCTCGCTGCGCCGCCGGTTCGGTCTGTTGTTTGGGCATGTCGATTCGGGATATTCTGCCACTGTGCGGATGCTCTGCACGCCGAGTGACGACGGCGGCCGGCGGCTGCCCAGCCGAGGATGACACGCATGGCGACCGGGACCGTGAAGTGGTTCAACACCGAGAAAGGCTATGGCTTCATCGCGCCTGACGAAGGCGGCAAGGATGTGTTCGTGCACATCACCGCGGTTCAGAAGGCGGGCCTGCCAGGGCTGCAGGACAACCAGAAGGTGAGCTACGAGCTCCAGGCCGGACGGGACGGGCGGCCCTTTGCCGGAGAGCTCGAACTGCTCTGAATGTGCAGCAGGCCAGATTTCGCTTCTCAGGCATAGCCTTCCTACCGTAAGTTCCCGCTATCCGGAGGGAGCGGGCAATGGCGAAGTTCGTCGGTGGTGGTGACAAGGGGTCGTGGGTCGAGACGCTGTTCGACCCGCAGCACGAGAATGTCTATATCATCACGATCCCATCGCTGGCGCTTTTCGCCCTCGGTATCCGGCGCGGCGCCGTGCTCTGGCTCTTCGGCTCGATCATCTTCAAGATCCTGCTGGATAACGCGTAGCGGGCGTCAGTCCTCCGCATCCTCATGAAACGCTAACCATATTGGCCGCATTCTAGCGTCATCGGCAGGATGGCGATGGAGTGGCTATGGAAGGGTTTCTCGGGCTCACGGCGGAGAGCGGCGTGCTGGCGCTGCTCGCCGTCTGGGCCGGGCTGTCGGGGGCGAGCTGCCTTGCGCTCATGGCGGTGGGCGCCGGGCGGGAGGCCGCACTGCTGACCGTCACGGGGTGCAGTCTTGCCCTCCTCTTCGCGCTGTAGCGGGCAGGCGCGCTCAGGCGGCCCGCTGCGTCACCACCAGGGCTGAGGACGCGGGCGCGTGCCGGCCCGCGCTTCAAGTGCAGCGGCAGCGCCAAAGAGCGGGACTTCCCCCCAAGCGCGCCCGATAAGCTGAAGGCCGAGAGGCAGGCCATTGGCGGCGCGGCCCACGGGTACCGAGATACCCGGCAGGCCCGCAAGGTTGAGCGTAACCGTGAACACGTCCTGCAGGTACATCTGCACCGGGTCACCGTCGAACTCGCCCTGCGCGAAGGCGGGGCCCGGCGTGGCTGGGGCGAGCAGGGTGTCGACCTCCTCCAGCACGCGGTCGAAGTCCTGCCGCACGAGGCGGCGGACCTTCTGGGCGCGGAGATAGTAGGCGTCGTAATACCCGGCCGAGAGCACGTAGGCGCCGATCATCACGCGGCGGCGCACCTCCGGGCCAAAGCCCTCCGCGCGGGTCTTCTCGTAGAGCTCCAGCACGCCGTCGCCCTGGCCGAGCTTGGCGCGGCGGCCGTAGCGCACGCCGTCATAGCGGGCGAGGTTTGAGGACGCCTCGGCGGGCGCGATGACGTAGTAGGCCGGCAGGGCCGCTTTGGTCATCGGCAGCGAGACGTCGACGACCTCGGCGCCCGCGTCCCGCAACATCTCGATCCCGTTCTCGAGGGTCGCGGCGGTTTCGTCCGACAGCCCCTTGCGATACTCCTGCGGCACGCCGATGCGTCGGCCCCGCAGGTCACCCGCCAGCTCAGCCGTGAAGTCCGGAACCTCGAGCGGGGCGGAGGTGCTGTCCATCGGGTCGTGCCCCGCCATGGCGCCGAGCAGCGTAGCCGCGTCCTCTACCGATTTGGCGATGGGCCCCGCCTGGTCGAGCGACGAGGCGAAGGCCATGATGCCCCAGCGCGAGCAGCGGCCATAGGTGGGCTTGATCCCCACAACGCCGCAGAAGGCTGCGGGCTGGCGGATCGAGCCGCCCGTATCCGTCGCCGTAGCACCAAGACAGAGATCCGCCGCAACAGCCGCGGCCGAGCCGCCGGAGGAGCCCCCGGGGACGATGGGCGCCGTGTCGCCCTCCCGCCGCCAGGGGGAGACGCAAGGCCCGTAGGTGGTGTGCTCGGTCGAGCTTCCCATGGCAAACTCGTCCATGTTGAGCTTGCCGAGCTGAACAGCGCCCGCAGCCCAAAGCTTGCCGGTCACGGTGCTTTCATAGGGCGGCACGAAGCCTTCGAGAATGTGGCTGGCCGACTGCGCCGCCACGCCCTCGGTGCAGAACACGTCCTTGATGCCGAGGGGGATGCCGAGGAGGGGCTTGTCCTCGCCGGCGGCCCGCGCCGCGTCCGCCGCGTCCGCCATCTCCAGCGCCTTGTCGGGCACCGGATGCACCACGGCGTTGAGCGCGCCCGCCGCGCCAATGGCGGCGAGGCAGTCCTCGGTCAATTCACGGGCGCTGAGCCGGCCCGCGCGCATCTCGGCCTGCGCCTCGGCGATGGTGAGGGCGGCGGGGGTCGTGGGCGCGCTCATTCGACCACCTTCGGCACGGCGTAGAAGCCCTGGCGCGCATCGGGGGCGTTGGCCAGCACCTTGTCCTGGATCCCCGCCTCGCCCTCGGCCGCGGTGAGCGCATCGGCGCGGCGCGGCAACTCGAGCGGGTGGACGGAGGCCATGGGCTCCACGCCCTCCACATCCACTGCCTGGAGCTGCTCGATCCAGTCGAGCACGCCTGAAAGCTCGCCCGCGAGCTGCTCCTCCTCATCCTCGCGCACCGCGATGCGGGCGAGGCGCGCCACCTTGCGCACGGTCGCACGGTCGATCGACATGGGGGCCCTCCGGGCTGCTCGGCTCTCAACACTCCGCGCCGTCTCTAGACGGGCCCCGGGCGACACCGCAAGGGGATGCCGCGGATCCCGCCTTGCGGTAGAACCCCGCGAGGCCAATCGCACGGAGGACGACATGAAGATCACGTGGCTTGGGCATGCGAGTTTTCGGATCGAGGTGGCGGGGCAGGTGCTGCTGCTCGACCCGTGGTTCGAGGGCAATCCCGTGTTCCCGGCGGAGCGCCGGGCGGAGGCGATTGCGGGGGCCACGGCGGTCCTCGTGACCCATGCGCATGGCGACCATGCGGCGGACGCGCCGGGGGTTGCGGCGGAGACGGGCGCGCAGCTTTGCGGGATCTACGACTGGATCGGCTGGGTGGCCGGCAATGGCGGGCCCGAGGGGCTGGGGTTCAGCAAGGGCGGCACCATCCGCCTTGGCGATGTGGCGGTGACCATGGTGCACGCGACCCACTCCTCCTCCGCCCCCGGTGTGAATGGTGGCCCGGCCTTTGCGGGCTCCGAGGCCGGGTTCATGATCGCCGGTGGCGGCCGCACGCTCTACGCCATGGGCGACACGGATGTGATGGCGGACATGGCGCTCTTCGCTGAGCTCCATCAGCCGAGCCACGCGCTCGTGCCCATCGGCGGGCATTTCACGATGGACAGCACCCGGGCAGCCTTCGCCTGCAAGAAGTTCTTCGACTTCGAAGCGGTGGTCCCCTGCCACTACGCGACCTTTCCGCTCCTCGAGCCGAACGCGGATGCGTTCGTGGAGAAGGTCGCGCCGCTGAAGGTTCTGGTGCCGACGGTCATGCAGCCCATCGATATCTGAACCTGTCGCCGGAGGTCCCGGGTGAAGACCCGGGATCTCCTCGGGGACGCCAAGGCTTTCAGAGCGTGCGCAGGAAGCGGGTGAGGTGGGTGATGCGGCGGTCCACGAAACCCGGGGCCTTCGCGCCCTCCTCGTGGGCGACCCAGACGGTGCCCATGCCGAGGGATTTCGGCACGCGCAGGTTCTCGACAGTATCCTCGATCATCGCCGCACCTTCCGGGTCGAACCCGTCCGCCGCCAGCACGCGCGCGTAGGCGTCTGGCCCGGGCTTCGGGACGAGCGCCTTGTCCTCGATGGCGTAGATCGCGTGGAACGCCTCGGCGAGATCGATGCGCTCAAGGACCCGTCCGGCATGGCCGCGCGCGCCGTTGGTGTGCACGACGAGGCGCTTGCCCGCACGGGCGAGCCCCGCAATGGCATCGTTCAGCGCCGGGTCGGGGCGGAGGCTTGAATAGTCGATGTCGTGGACGTCCTCGAGGAAATGGGTGTGGTCCACGCCGTGCTCCTCGATAAGCCCGGTGAGGGTGATGCCGTGGCGCGCGAAATAGGTGTTGCGCAGACGCTCTGCTGCCGGGCGGCCGATGCCGAGCTCGCGCATCATGAAATGCGTCATCCGCTCGGTAATCTTGTCGAGGAGCCGGTGGTGCGGGCTGTAGAGCGTGTTGTCGAGGTCGAAGACCCAGGTCTCGACCGCGTCGAAATCCACCGGGAGATGCGGCGCGCCGCTTTCGGCCTCCGGCGTTGAGCCGGCTACGGGTGGCGTCGTTTCGGTCTTATCCATCTCAGCCACTGCTCCTGAGGTCCGCTTCGTGCTGGACGGATCGCGTGGAGGCGTGAATGTAGGCCCGATAGCGGCAGGGAGAAGGCGATGAGCGGATCAGAACCGGCGGGCACGCTCGGCGCTAACGACTGGCAGGGCGGGCTCGGCCGGAAATGGGCTGCCAATCTGGAGGCGCTGGAGACGCAATGGGCGGAGGGTCTGACGCTCGGCCTTGCCGCGCTCGCGCCGGCATCCGGGGAGAGGGTGCTGGATATCGGCAGCGGCGGCGCACGGACGACGCGGGCGATCGCGGAGGCGGTGGGGCCGGAGGGCGCGGTGCTCGGCCTCGATATATCGCCGGAGCTTGTGGAGGTAGCGCGCGCGGGGCTGGCGGAGTTGCCCCAGGCCGATGTGCTGCTGGGCGATGCGGGGACCTTGGCGCTGGACGCCCGGGCGTGGGACGCGGTTTTCAGCCGGTTCGGTGTGATGTTCTTCGACGATCCGCCCGCGGCCTTTCGGAACATCCACGCCGCACTCAAGCCCGAGGGCCGTGCGGTCTTCGTGGTGCATGCGAACCCCAAGGGGAGCGCCTGGGCCAGCCTGCCCGCCGGCATCGCCAACGAGGTGCTGGGCCCGTCCGAGCCATCGCCGCCAGGGGCGCCGGGGCCCTTCGGCTGGGCGGACCCGGAGATCTTCGTGCCGATCCTCGAAGCGGGTGGGTTTACTCACATCGCGTGGACCACCCATTCGGTCACAGGCTCGATGGGGGTGGGCATGGGGGAGGACCCGGTCGACGGGGCGCTGGCGATGGTCAAGGGCATCGGTGTCGTCGCCCGCAGGCTCGGAACGATGGAAGAGGACGCAGCGGCCGCCGCCTGGGAAGCCATCGCCGCTAAGCTCGGCCCTGCGCTGGCGCCCCATGTGTCGGAGGGCGCCGTGCGCATCGGCGGCAATCTCCATGTGATTACCGCCAGGGTGTGAGGGGGCTTGAGCGGGGCGCGCGAGGGCGCCCCGGCTTGCCATCAGTCTTCGGCCGGCTCGAACTTCAGCGCCACGCCGTTCATGCAGTAGCGCAGGCCCGTGGGCTGCGGTCCGTCGTTGAAGACATGGCCGAGATGCGCGTCGCAGCGGGCGCAGACGATCTCGGTGCGCCGCATGAACCAGGAGTTGTCGTCATGCTCCGCGACGGCGGTCTCCGTTACCGGCTGCCAGAAGCTGGGCCAGCCGGTGCCCGAATCGAACTTGTGCCCGGCGTCGAAGAGGGGCGCGTTGCAGCAGACGCAGCGGAAGAGACCGTCGGTCTTCGGGAAGTTGTCATGCGTGAAGGCGCGTTCGGTGCCCTTGCGCCGCGTCACCCGGTAGGCTTCGGGGCTGAGCTGCTGGCGCCATTCTGCATCGCTCTTCACGATCTTGTCGGTGGTCTCGGACATCGTCATCCTTTCCGTCGGAATCGTCATCTTCCTGTCATGCCAATCGGGCTATAGACCGCGCCCATGCTGACGCGCGTGCCTTGCGGCTTCGATGCTCTATGTGGCGTGGGCGTCGGCGTTGGCCAAGGGCGGCGCAGCACTGGCTGCGCGGCATGAGAGCGGAGGCACCATGTTCGGTCTCGGCAAATTCACGGCCCGGCTCGCGGAGGGGGAGGACGATCTCCGCCGCTGCCAGCAGTTGCGGTGGCTAACCTTCCGCGCGGCGCGTGACGGGGGGGACGAGGGCCAGGCTGCGCTCGGCAGCCGCCTCGATGCGGACGAGTTCGACGAGCGCTGCTGGCACATGATGGTGGAGTGCGCGAGGACGGGCCAGCTGGTGTGCACCTTCCGCATGCAGGAATTTGAGGACGGCGCGTCGATCGAACGCTCCTACGCCGCCAAGTATTACGAGCTCTCGGCGCTCCAGGCCTATCCGGGCCGTATGCTGGAGATGGGGCGGTTCTGCATCCATCCCGAATGGCGGGATCCGAATATCCTGCGCGTGGCCTGGACGGCGATGAACGAGTTCGTCGAGCGGCGGAACGTGGCGCTGCTCTTCGGCTGCTCGTCCTTCTCGGGCGTAGACGACGGTGTTTATGAAGACGCTTTCGCGCTCTTGAAGGAGAAGCACCTGGCGCCGAAGCGCTGGCTGCCGCGGGTGAAGGCGCCGAAGGTGTTCCGCTTCGCCAAGCAGCTGCGGCTGAAGAAGCCGGACCTGAAGCTGGCGATGCGACGCATGCCGCCGCTCCTGCGCACTTATCTGGTGATGGGAGGCTGGGTGTCGGACCATGCGGTGGTCGACCACGACCTCAACACCCTGCATGTGTTTACCGGCGTGGAAGTGGGCCGGGTGCCGAAGAAGCGCATCGCGCGGCTCAGGGCAGGCAAGCGGGCACCGGGGGATGCTGGCGCCTGAGGGCGGCGGATAGCTCTAACCAGGCGGAATCGCGGCTGGTCGCCGCGATGCTTTTTCGGGATTTCTGCTGCATCGACCACTTGCCCGGCTTTCCGGGTCTGCGCGGCCTGCGTCAGTTGCCGAGGGCCGCGCCTTCCCGGCGGGGATCCGCGCCGCCTTCGAGCCCGGCGGGGCCGAGGCGGATGATGTGGAGGCCTGAAGTCATCTCGGCCTCTTCGACCGCGTGGCCGAGTTCGGCGAGGGCTTCGGCCGTGCCCGGGGGATGCGCCCCGGCCTCCAGAGCGAGGGCGCCGCGGTTGCGGTGCGAGACATGCGGGGCGGCGGCGGCGGCGGCCGGATCCGCCTCCTCCTCGAGAAGCGCGAGCAGCGATGTCACCACGTATTCCGGGATGCGCGAGCCGCCCGGGGAGCCGGTGAGGATGACCGGTCTCTCCGGCGCGCCGATGCGGTAGACCATCGTGGGCGCCATTGAGGAGCGGGGGCGCTTGCCCGATGCGGGGGCGTTGGCGACGGGGGCGCCGTCTTCCCCCGTGGGGCGGAAGGAGAAATCCGTGAGCTGGTTGTTCAGGAGGAGCCCGCCAGCCATGCGCTTCGAGCCGAACGCCGTCTCGATGCTGGCGGTGATGGAGAGGGCGAGCCCGTCGCCGTCGACAACCGAGAGATGGGTGGTGCCGGGAGTGCCGGGGCTTCTGTCCGGCGCCCTGAGGCGGGCATCGCGCTCCGGCGGGTCGCCGGCTTCGGCGCGGTCCTCGGCGGCGGCGCCAGGGTCGATCAGGCGGGCGCGGCCCGTGAGGTAGACGCGATCGAGCAGGCCACGGACCGGTACGGTCACCTGGTCCGGGTCGCCGAGAAACATCGCGCGGTCCGCATAGGCGAGGCGTGACGCTTCGGCCACGAGATGCGCGCGGCGGGCGCCGGTTGCCGGCGGGAAGGCTGCGTAGAGCCCGAGGATCTGCCCGACGGTGGTGGCGCCGGAGGAGGGCGGGCCCATGCCACAGACGCGCCATTCGGTGCGGAAGCGGTGACAGACGGGCGCGCGCTCGATCACCCGGTAGGCGCGCATATCCGCCAGCGTGAGCTGGCCCGGCATCGGGGCATCGCGCGTGGCGCTGACAATTGCCGCCCCGACGGGCCAGCCATAGAGGACGTCCGGCCCGCCGGTGGCGAGGCGCGCGAGGGTCTCGGCGAGCTGCGGCTGCCGCAGGGTTTCGCCGGCGACGAGCGGGCGGCCCCCGGGCAGGAACACCGCGGCGGCATCGGTGCCGGCAAGGCGTTCGGCAGAGGCTTCGGTGAGACCGGCGAGGCGGGGAGAGACGGCAAAACCCACGCGGGCAAGCCGTTCCGCCGGAGCGACGAGGCGGGCCCAGGGCAGGCGGCCATGTTTCTCGTGGAGGAGGCCGAGGAGCCGGCCGAGACCCGGCACGCCCGTCGACCGGCCTGAGGCGACGGCGTCCCAGAAGCCGAGCGGCTCGCCATCGGGGCCGAGGAAGAGCCTTTCGTCCGCAAGCGCTGGCGCGGTCTCCCGGGCGTCGTAGGTGGTGAGAGGGGCCTCGCCGCGTGCAGGGTCGTGCACCAGCGCGAAGGCGCCGCCGCCGAGGCCGGAGGACTGCGGCTCGACCACGTTCAGCACCAGGAGGGAGGCGATGGCGGCATCGGCCGCGGAGCCGCCTTCATCGAGCACAGCGAGCCCGGCGGCGCTGGCGTGGGGGTTGGCGGCAACGACCATGTGGCGCGTTGCCGTCACCAGGGGCTTGGCGCTGCGGCCCGTGGCGGCTTCGGGCGTTGCGCGCGCATCTTGCGCCGTGGCGTGAGGTGCTGCGAGGAGCGTGAGAACTGCGGTGGAGACCTTGGCAAGGGTTCGGATGGTTCGGCGCATGCGGGCCTCCTTCACGCTGGGCGGGAGCGCAGTGTCCGCCAAATCGAGCGCACTGCCCATGGCCGATCGACATGGGCGCGTTTCGATCCACCACTCTGCACCGTCGCGCCCGCTGCCTCAGTCCGCGGGTGGGGCGCCGCGCGGGGTGATGCGCACTTCCGTGAGGTTGACGCCCAGAGCGCGGGCGTCGCCGCTGATACCCGCTTCCTTGGGGCTCGTCGGCCGCTCGGGCTCGATGACGATGCGCAGGGCTTCGACCGGGTCGAGCGCGTTCGCCAGCGTCACGTCCCGCCGGCCGTCCCCGTCCCGCCATATCTCGCGGCGCGCCTCCTGGGCTTGCCATTCCTCGCCCGCGCCGGTGCGCGCCTCAAGCGTGATGCTGACCGGGACGTCGCCGATGCCGGGGAAGGTGAAGGCGCCTGCGCGTAGGGTCACGCCGCCCGGCGTGGGCGTGCCCTCGGTGAGCGGCAGCAGCAGGCTCGAGCGCCCGCCGACGCTCCAAACGCCCCATGGTTCGGGACGCGAGAAGCCTTCGCCGAGCCATCGTTCCGCATTCTCCGCCTGGCTCATCGACAGCGTTGCTGGCACCGCGACGCGATCCACTGCGAGAGACGGGAACTCCGCGAGCAGGGTCGGGTGAGCAGTCCAGTCGTTGAGGCAAACAGTGATGTCGTGACGGCCACGGCAGGCATCGAGCGGCAAACTGGCGGCGTCGAGATCCACGGCGAAGACGGGCGTGAGGATGATGACGGCCGTGCCGGGCGCAAGACCTTGAGGCAGCGCGGTCGCCTCCGGAGCATCGCAATTCACCTTCTCACGGGCGGAATAGAACGAGTTGGCGAGCGTGAGCCCGTATCGGGCGGAGAGATACTGCAACTCTCCATCGGCGTGAGCGCGGTAGTCTCCGCAGGGTTTCTTTGGATGCAGGGTGAAGCGGTCGACAGTCTCCGCAATCGCGCGCAGGCCGGGATCGCCGGAATAGATGCCCGGCTCCTTGGGGAGTTGGTCGCGCATCGGCATGAGTTCGAGGAGGGTGAGCGCCGCCGCCACGGTGAGGGCAGTGGGGACAACGCGCCCCGGGGCGCGGAGGACGAGTACTGCGATGCTCAGCAGAAGCAGTGCGTAGGGGATGAGCCAGATGAAGCGGCCGCTCGATCGGAACACCTTGCCGAGCACGTTGACTGGCGGTGGGAAGTGGAAGCTGAAGAGTTCCTGCTGGAACCAGGCGAAGCGACCCGCCGTGGCGAAGAGGACAATGACGAGCGCCGCTACGCCCAGGAGAGCGAGCCCCCGGCGGGTGCTGAGGATGCTCGCCGTCGCCAGCGGTTCGGGTAACGGGTAGCGTACCAGGCACACCCCCGCCGCGACGATCGTGAGGAGCACGGCCAGCGGGAGATAGGCGTATCCCTCATACTGCCCCGGCGGCCAGATCGGCTCGGTGGGGAAGAAGGCGGAGGCGCCGGCGGGCATGAAGAAGGTGGCCAGGTTCGCGGAGAAGCGGCCGAAGCCCGGTGCGCCGCTGCCGCCGCCCGAGAGATGGCCAGAGACGAGCATGATGACGAGGAGCACGGCCAGCGTGGCCGCGACCCCGCCTGCCAGGAAGGCGGGCGGCAGCGGCAGGCCGTCATCCCGCGCGAGGGCAAGCAGTGCCAGGAGGGAGAGCAGCCAAAGGCCCGCGACCATCGCGAGCAGGTAGGGGTGCAGCAGCAGCGAGAGCACCAGAAGCCCGCCCCAGGCCGCGAGCCTGAGCGTCGCGCCACGGGCGTCGGCGGGAAACCGCAGCACCGCGAGGGCGATGCCGATCAGGATCACCCCATGGGTCGCCAAGGCGAAATGGCCGAAGCGAAAGATGAAGAAGGGCAGGCTCGCGAGCATCAACGCCCCGGCGAAGAGGGAGAGGCCGCTTCGAACGCCGAGGAGCCTGAGGGCAAGCGCGCCGGCAAAGCCCTGGAAGGCGAAGACCACAACGGTCCAGGACGGCAGGTAGAACTGCGCCGCTGCCTCCGGCCCCAGGCCGAGCGCCTTCCAGACGAGCAGGAAGATGGGGATCGAGTCGGTGAAGAGCACGTTGACCCTGCGCCCTTCGACCCAGCCCTCCACCTCGAAGAGCGGGAAGCGCCAGCCATCACGCATAAACGCGACCGCGCCGCTCACGGCCTGTGCCGGGTCCCCGGGCGGAGCGGCAATGCGCGCGTTTTCGAGGAGAGCGCCGTAGCCCGCAAAATACCCGCAGGCCAGCAGGCCGGCGAACGTGCCGATGCAGAGGGCAAGCCAGAGGGGCGGCTCCCAGAGGAGGAGCTGCCCAGCCTTGCTCTCAATCATCCGCCGGTGAGGCTCATATGGCGGCCGACCTGACCGCGCACTTTCTGGCGCGAATAGTCGAAGTCGTGCCCCTTGGGCTTGCGGCTGATGGCCTCGCGAATGGCCGCCTCCAGCACCGCTGGATCCTCGCTTTCGCGGAGCACGCGGCGCAGATCCGCATCGTCGTCTTGGCCCAGGCACATGTAGAGCTGGCCGGTGCAGGTGAGGCGCACCCGGTTGCAGCTTTCGCAGAAATTGTGGCTGAGCGGCGTGATGAAGCCGAGCTTCTGGCCGGTCTCGCCCACACGGAAATAGCGCGCCGGGCCGCCCGAGCGCTCTGCCGTCTCAGTAAGGGTCATGCGCGTGGAGAGCTGGTCGCGCAGATCGGCGAGAGACCAGTACTGGTCGAGCCGCTCCGCACCGTCCTCGCCCGAGCCGCCAAGATCGCCCATGGGCATGACCTCGATGAAGGTCAGGTCCAGGTCTTCCCGCGCACACCAGTCCACGAGATCGAAGAGCTCCGCCTCGTTCTCGCCCTTCAGCGCCACGACGTTGATCTTGACCCGCATGCCGGCGTTCTTGGCGGCCTCGATGCCGCGCAGCACATCGCCCAGCCGGCCCCAGCGGGTGATCGCCTTGAACTTTTCCGGGTCCAGCGTGTCGAGCGAGACGTTCACGCGGCGCACACCCGCATCCCAGAGCGGCGCCGCGAAACGGTGAAGCTGGGAGCCGTTGGTGGTCAGCGTCAGCTCGTCGAGCCCGGTGCCGAGATGGCGGCCCATACGCTCGAAGAACCACATGATGTTCTTGCGCACGAGCGGCTCGCCGCCGGTGATCCGCAGCTTGCGCACCCCGAGGCCGACGAAGGCAGTGCAAAGCCGGTCCAGTTCCTCGAGCGTGAGCAGGTCCCGCTTCGGCAGGAATGTCATGTGCTCCGACATGCAGTAGACGCAGCGGAAGTCGCACCGGTCCGTCACGCTCACGCGCAGATACGTTATGGCGCGCGCGAACGGATCGATCAGCGGCGCGGGTACAGCGGCGGTCGGCGTTGTCGGGGCGTTCATGGGCGGCTCCTCCGTCCTTCAGGGCAACCTAATCGCGCGGCGCGGGGGGCACAAGCGGGCTGCAATCGGCCTTTGCCCGTTGCGTGAGGCATGCGATGGAGGCGGGAACTGAAAGACAATCGGGAGTGACGTCGATGATCCTCTATGGCCGCTACCTTTCGCCCTTCGTGCGCCGCGTGGGCTGCTGGCTGGCGCTTCAGGGGCGGGCCTTCGAGCTGCGCGAGCTGGCGGCAACCGACCCGAACGATCTGCCGAAGTTGCAGGCCGTGAACCCGGTGGCGCGCGTGCCGGCGCTGGTGTTGGAGGACGGGGCGGTGTTGATCGAGTGCTTCGCGATCTGCGATTGGCTGGACGAGAGTGCGCCGGAGAAGCGCCTCGTCCCAGAGGGTGGCATCGCGCGGCGGGACTGTTTGCAGCGCATCGCCATGGCGGCGGCGACGACGGACAAGGCGGTGGCGCTGGTCTACGACAAGAACCGCCGGCCGGAGGAGTTTCACTACAAGCCCTGGCAGGAGCGGCTGGTCAGCCAGGTCGAAGGCGGCCTCGGCCAGATCGAGGCGGGCCTGCCGGAGGACGGGTTCCTCGGCGGCGCGGCCCCCGATGGCTCGGACCTCGCGACCGTCGCGCTCCATGACTTCCTCACTGTCACCAATCCCTTCATCCTCGAGCGGGGTTATCCGCGCCTCGCCGCGCATGCCGCGCGGGCGAACGCCCTCCCCGAGATCAGCGCCACGAAGCCCGGCTGACCTTCGCCCCGGCGACATGGGGCCTGCCTAGGGAGATTGCCGCCCGCCGCCCGCGCTGGACGCAGGGTACCTCTGATTGACGTACCTCAGTTTGCTCGCTACGCCTTGATCTGCTGGAGAGGCGACTGTGAACAAGCCGACGGTCCATGACATCGCGAAAGAGGCGGGCGTTAGTCTGGCCACGGTCGACCGTGTGCTGAACGCCCGGCCGGGGGTGCGGGACAAGACCATCGCGAAGGTCCAGGCAGCGGTCGACCGGCTTGGCTATGTGCGGGACACCTCCGCCGCCAATCTCGCCCGACAGCGGCAGTATCGCTTCGCGTTCGTCCTGCCGGAGGGGCCCAGCCAGTTCGTGGACACGCTGCGCGCGGCGCTGGCGGAAGCGTCGTCACCCCTCGTTGCGGACCGGCTGCTGGTCACGATCGTGACCATCCCGTCGCACGACCCGCACGCGATCGTGAGGCGGCTCAGGTCGCTCAACCCCGCGCGCCTCGACGGCGTGGCGATCCTGGCGCCCGAGACGCCGCAGGTGCGCGATGCGGTGGACCGGCTGAAGGAAGCCGGCCTCGCGGTCGTTGCCCTGGCCTCAGACCTGCCGAACTCGCAGCGGGATTACTTCATTGGGATCAATAGCATAGCGGCGGGCCGGACGGCGGGCCTGCTGATGGGCCGCTTCAACGCGCACCAGGGGCAGGTGATCGCGGTGACAAACTCGCTCCGGTCACGCGACAGCCTCGAGCGTCGGCTGGGCTTCGATGCAGTGCTGTCCGAGGAATTCAGCCACCTTGAGGTCCGCCCAACCATCGAGTCCTACGACGATCCTCAGCGCATGGAGGCCGTGATCTGCGATGCGGTCGCGCGCTGTCCGGATCTCGTGGGCATCTATTCCATGGGCGTCGGCAACACGCAGATCCTCGAGGCCTTGCGGCGGAGCCGTGTTGCCGGCCGGCCGACGGTGATCGCCCACGAACTGACGCCTGCGACCGGGCAGGCGCTGCGCACCGGCGAAGTCGCCGCCGTGATCACGCAGAATGTCGGGCACCTCGTGCGAAGCGCCCTGCGCGTGCTGCGCACGCTGAGCGACAGGATGCCAATCTTCGAGGCGCAGGAGCGTATCCGCATCGAGATCGTGCTGCGCGAAAACCTCCCCTGAGCCAAGCGGCGGGGCGGTTGCGAAGTGTGTAACCCGATTTGCAAGTCCAGAATTGAGGTACGCACCTCAGAAAATCGTGGACAGGCGATGCCTCGCGGACTAACCCTGAGCCCCATGGCCGGAGGAATCCGGCGGGTTTGCGCGCAACGATCGCGCTCGCGATGGGAGGAGAAGCGAATGAAGAAGAGCCAACTCTTGGCGGCGACCGCGCTCGCCGCGCTGACCGGGGTCGCGGCGGACGGCGCGCGCGCCGACGATCTCACGCTTTGCTGGGCGGCCTGGGACCCGGCGAACGCGCTGATCGAGCTTTCGAAGGACTTCGAGGCGAAGTCGGGCCACACCATGAGCTTCGAGTTCGTGCCCTGGCCGAACTTCGCCGACCGTATGCTCAACGAGCTGAACTCCGGCGGCAAGCTCTGCGACCTGATGATCGGCGACAGCCAGTGGATCGGGCTTGGCGCGGAGGCCGGGCACTACGTGAAGCTGAACGACTTCTTCGACGCCAACAACATCACGATGGACGATTTCATCCCGGCCACCGTGACCGGCTACTCCGAATGGCCGAAGGGGACGCCGAACTACTGGGCCCTGCCGGCCTTCGGCGATGTTGTCGGCTGGACGTACCGCAAGGACTGGTTCGGCCGCCCCGAGCTTCAGGCCGAGTTCAAGAAAAAGTACGGCCGCGACCTCGGCGTGCCGACCACGCTGGCCGAGCTGAAGGACATCGCCGAGTTCTTCCAGGGCCGGGAGATTGACGGCACGACGGTCTACGGCGCCGCGATCTACACCGAGCGTGGCTCGGAAGGGATCACCATGGGCGTCACCAACGCCCTCTATAACTATGGCTTCAAATACGAGGATCCGGAGAACCCGTACTCGATGGCGGGCTTCGTCAACTCCCCCGAGGCGGTGGCCGGGCTCGAATTCTACAAGGAGCTCTACGACTGCTGCACACCGCCGGGCTCGTCCGACTGGTACATGTCGGAGAATATCGACGCCTACAAATCCGGGCAGGTGGCCATGCAGATGAACTTCGCCTTCATCTGGCCCGGCGTGCATGCGGACCCGAATGTGGGTGGCGAGAAGTCGGGCTACTTCCCGAACCCCGCCGGCCCCGGCGGGCACTTCGCGCAGCTCGGCGGGCAGGGCATCTCGGTGGTCTCCTACTCCGACAGCCAGGACGCGGCGCTGGAGTACATCCAGTGGTTCGCTCAGCCCGAGGTGCAGGCCAAGTGGTGGGAACTTGGCGGGTATTCGGCGCTGAAGGCCGTCGTCGAAGATCCCGGCTTCGCTTCGAGCCAGCCCTATGCGCAGACCTTCCTCGACAGCATGGCGATCGTGAAAGATTTCTGGGCCGAGCCGGCTTACGCCTCGCTGCTCCTCTCGATGCAGGACCGGGTGCACGCCTACGTCATCGCGGGCGAGGGCACGGCGCAGGAGGCGCTCGACGCGCTGGTGGAGGACTGGGTCGAGGTGTTTGAGGACG
>JBCBEP010000076.1:0-16385 GCA_038528605.1 Pseudomonadota bacterium | reverse complement strand
ATCCGGACCGAAGGACGCGCCCTCGGCAGCGCGGTGCTTGGCGGACGGGTGCCGGTAATGAACCTTGCATCGAAGGAAACGGTGATTGCCGTTGCCACGGGCGCCGGCCGCGTTGAGATCCGGCGATGAGGATCACCCTCTGGACGCTTGCCCTGGCAGTGCTGAGCCTTGGCGGCTGTGCCGGGCAGCTGGACCATCTCGGGAAGCCACCAACCGTGAGCGCCCCGGGCCAGGAGGAGTACCTCGACGTGCCGGCGCCCGCCCCCGAAAGGGTCGCGCTATCGAGCCCCCCAACCGCCGCACCCCCGCCGCTCGCAGTCACCCCGGCGTCGCTCTGGCGATCCGGCCCCAGCTCGCTCTTCGGCGACCGGCGGGCGAAGGGGCGCGGGGACATCCTCACCGTGGTGATCGAAATCGATGAAGAGGCGGAGGTCTCGAACACCACTGTTCGCGGCCGCAGCGGCGACGATGAGATCAGCATCAGCGCCTTTCTCGGCATCGCCAGCCTGATCGAGACCGTGCTGCCGCAGGACGGAACGCTCGACCCCGCGGTGCGCGCCGGCTCCACCCAGAACAGCCAAGGCAGCGGCTCCATCAGCCGAGAGGAAGAGATAACGCTGCGCCTCGCGGCGACGGTGGAGCGGGTGCTGCCGAACGGTCACCTCGCGATCCGCGGCAGCCAGGAGATCCGCATCAATTTCGAGCTTCGCGAGATCCAGGTAAGCGGCATTGTCCGCCCCGAAGACATCACGCGCATGAACGAGATCACGCTCGAGAAGATCGCCGACGCACGCATCGTCTATGGCGGCCGCGGCCAGATCACCGATGTGCAGCAGCCACGCTACGGCCAGCAGGTCGTCGACCTCATCTCACCGTTCTGAGCGCCCAGGCCGCGACCCCAGCCACCGGAGACCCTGATGCGACTTCTCCTCATGCTTCTCCCCATCATCGCCTTTATCGGCGGCGCCGTCGCAGGGGAGATGCTGCGTCTCGCCCCCGACGAGGAAGAGATCGAGAGCGCCCCGGCGACGGTCGTCGCGGAGGAGGCGCGCGACGACAACGCCGAGTTCCAGGTAGTCCAGCTCGAACGGCGTCTGATCGTGCCGATCGTCATGAAGCGGCAGGCGCGTGCGGTGGTGCTCATCGACGTGGCCGTGGAGGTCCCGGCGGAAGCCGGCGACGCCACGCACGCGCAACTGCCCCGCCTCAGAGATGCCTTCCTTCGCACCATGCTCTCCCTCGCCGCAGGCGGGGCCTTCGGCAGCGGCGTCCCCTCGCCGGACACCATCGAGGAGACACGGCGGCTCCTGCGCGCCGATGCCCGCCGCGTGCTCGGCCTGCGGCAGGCCGAGGTGCTGATCCTCGAGGCCCTTGTCCGAAGTGTCTGACGGACGCCCCTCAGGCAGGTTGGCGCGTGTAGAGCAGCCCCATGCTGTCCTTCAGGGTGAGGGGACCGCCCAGATAGTCCCCACCGATGGGCGGCGTGCGGAGAACGACCTGCCAGCCTTCCCCCTCCGTGCCCGGCACCCCCAGGGCGAGCGGATCGACCTCGGGCACCGGCCCCCCCTCGAGATGCGCGACGGTGAAGACCTGCTCGCCATCGGGCCCGTGCCTCAGCGCCGTGAAAAGCGCGGTGCCGTCGACCGGGCGGCAGTAGTCGAAATGGTCGCGCGGCCCGAGATTGCGCCGCAGCCACGGGCGCGCCCCTCGAAAGCGGCGAAGGGCAAGGTTGAAGCCCGTCTGAGCGTCCGAGAGCAGGTCCTGATAAGCGGAGACGTTGCAGTAGTCGTGCATGTCATCCATCCAGGCGCGCGCGATCTCCTTCAGAACGGGCACGCTGTACTCCTCCGGCCCCTCCAGAGGCGGGTCCACTTCGTTCAGAAGCTTCGCGATCACGTCGAGGTCGTAGTCGGTCACCTCGACCAGCGCGGGCAGAAATTCCAGGAACCGGGCGAGCGCCGTCCGCGTCTCAAACCCCATCTCTTTCAGACGGCGGAAAGCGCCCGGCATCGAATAGGCATACTCGTCCACCTGCCATTTCAGGGAGATGGCCTCCTCGGCCACCACCTTCACGCCGTATTTGTCGTCCTGATTGCGAATAAAGCCCCAGCTCGCCCGCGCCGACGCGTTCAGGAAATCCATCGGCACCCCGGGCAGCGCGCCATAGGTCACGAGGTTCACGCCCGGGTTGTCATAGGCCTTGTCGAGAATATCCATCCGCGTCTCGCCGAGGCGGGTGTTGATGTTGAGCTTGGGGTTGATCTGCGTGCCGCGGCGCAGCGTGTCGTGGTTCGCGCAGCCCGAGATCCAGTTCTCCCCATGCTCCAGGATCTCGCGGATCCGCCACCATTTCGAGAGCCAGAAAGTGTAGAGGAACGGCGTGTTGTGGGCGAAGGTGAGGGGGCCCCACTGAAACACGTCGTCGTCGCGCTGCTTCTCGATCACCGCCCGGTAGGTCGATGAAAGCTCCCAGTCCTCCTGCGGCCAGGGCCGGCCGTCCTCGAAGATGAACCAGGGGCGGTAATGGGCCCCGCCCACCTGCTGCACCACGTCGGCCATCGACTGCAGGTATTCGTCGTCATGCCGGTTCTGCTCGGCCTGGCTGTCCCACCACTTGAAGTCCTGCGCGCCGTCGACCCGCACGCCATCGGCCCCGAAATCCACCTTGCGCCGCTGCATCTCGAGGAGGATCGCGCGCACGGTCCAGTTCCGGTAGTTGATGTTCTGGCCGTACATGTTCGGCCCGGCGAAGAAATGGCTGTTGAGCGCATCGAGCCCCTGATTGTCCGCGTGCCCGTAGACCACGTCGAAGATCAGCCGCTTCGGCTTTGTCGGCCAATTGTGGAGGACCGCTGCAAGGTCGGCCAGCTCGTCCGGCCGCCCGCTCTCGAGCAGCGCGGGGTTCACCGCCGCCATGCCGGCGATCACCACGTCATAGCCCCAGTTCGTCGTGTCCGGCCTCCGTAGATCGACGGTGAGGATATCGTCATCCTCGCCCGCCTCTTCGGTCCAGAAAGCAGGCCCGGCCTCGTACACCGTGGTGGGCTCGACGGGCAGGAGCTGGATTGCCTCATAGCCCGCATAGAGCCGGTCCGCCGGCTCCAGCGGCAGCTGGCGCTCGACCCTCTCCGCCACATGCTCGAGATGGCGGGTGAGCGAGGCGAGCGTGCCGCCCGCCGTGGCGGTGGGGACATGGAGCTGCAGGATGCTCGTGGCCGGGCCGATCTTCACCGGTGCCGCCGCCGTCCCCCCCAGCGCCTCGAAATAGGGCTGGTCCCCGCGCGCGGCCTGCATGGCCGCCACGTCGTAGTACTCTGCCGGGGCGAAGGCACCGAAGGGCAGGGAGGCTGCGAGCGGGTCGAGAATGCGTCGCCACTCCCCCTCCGCATCCCGCCAGGCAAGGGCGTAGAAGCTGCCCAGCGTCTCGCGATTGCCCGCGGTCATGCCCTCGACGGCGGCAAAGGCGTAGGTGTCGTGCCGCGCCATGGGGATCCAGTGCCGCCGGAACCGCACGGTCTGGCGCGCAGTGGCGAGGTGCAGCGGCTCCTCGGGCTCCAGCACCTCGAGGAAGATGTCACCATCCGGCACCCGGTTTTCGAGCAGTTCCGGCGCCCAGAAGCCGACCTCGCAGACCGCCCCGTTCTTCTGCGCCCCCAGCCGGCTTGCAATGGCCCGCGCGGCATCGAAGCTCGTTGCGGCACCCGCCATCGCTTCGCGCACGAACTCGATCAGCGCCTCGGTCGCGGCATCGTTGCGCGTAACGGTGGTGGCAGGCTGCATCACGTTCATCGGCTCACCCCGGCTGGTGCTGGAAGAAGACGGCGCTGAGCGGCGGCAGCGTCGCGCTGATGGAATAGGGTTTGCCGTGCTGCGGCTCGGCCGCCGCCTCGCGCCCGCCCATATTGCCCCGGCCGGAGCCTCCATAGGCGCCGGCATCCGAGTTCAGCACCTCGGCCCACTGGCCCGCAAGCGGCACCCCGAAGCGCCAGTCCTGCCGCTCGAGATGCGTGAAGTTGAAGAGGCAGAGGAGCGGCGGCGTCCCCTCTGGCCCCCAGCGCAGCCAGCTCAGCACGGAGGCTTCGGTGTTGCCGCCATCCACCCATTCGAAGCCGCCCATCTCGGCATCCCGCGCGTGGAGCGCCGGGGTGGCGTGCATGAGATGGTTCAGGTCCCGAACGAGGCGGCGCACGCCTTCATGCAGCGGATAGTCGAGGCTCGCCCAGGGCAGTGTATCGTCATGGTTCCACTCCTCGCGCTGCCCGAACTCGCTCCCCATGAAGAGCAGCTTCTTGCCGGGATGCGCCCACATGAACCCGTAATAGGCTCGGAGATTGGCGAAGCGCTGCCACTCGTCCCCCGGCATCCGCCCGAGGATCGAGCCCTTGCCATGCACCACTTCGTCATGGCTGAGCGGCAGCACGAAGTTCTCGCTGAACGCATAATGCAGCCCGAAGGTCATCAGGTGGTGATGGTGCTTCCTGTGCTCATGGCTCTCGTTCATGTATCTGAGGGTGTCGTTCATCCACCCCATGTTCCACTTGTAGCCGAAGCCGAGCCCGCCCTCGTGCACGGGGCGGGAGACGCCGGGCCAAGCGGTGGATTCCTCCGCCACCGTCATCACGGATCCGTCCGCGCCATATACCTCGCGGTTCACACGCTGGAGGAACGCGATGGCCTCCAGGTTCTCGCGCCCGCCGAACTGGTTGGGCACCCAGTCCCCGTCCTCGCGGCTGTAATCGCGGTAGAGCATGGAGGCGACCGCATCCACCCGCAGCGCATCCACATGATATTCCTCGATCCAGTAGCGCGCATTGGCGACGAGGAAGTTCTGCACCTCCCGCCGGCCGTAGTTGAAGATGAGGGTGTTCCAGTCCTTGTGGAAGCCCTCGCGCGGGTCGGCATGCTCGTAGAGCGGCGTGCCGTCGAACCGGCCGAGGCCGTGAGCGTCGGTCGGGAAATGGCCCACCACCCAGTCGAGGATGACGCCGATGCCGGCCTGATGCGCCGCGTCGACGAAGGCGCGGAAGTCGTTGGGCTCGCCGTGGCGCGAGGTGGGCGCGTAGAGGCCGATCGGCTGATAGCCCCAGGACCCGTCGAAGGGGTACTCGCTCACAGGCATCAGCTCCAGATGCGTGAAGCCCATCTCCTGCACATAGGGGATTAGCCGTTCGGCGAGTTCGCCCCAGCTCAGCGCCTTCCCGTCGCCCGCCCGCTGCCAGGAGGGCAGGTGCACCTCGTAGATCGACATGGGCGCCTCGCGCGCCTGCCGGGCCGCCCGCCCGGCCAGCCAATCGCCGTCGCCCCAGTCATAGGCCCGTATGTCGCGCACCACCGAGGCATTGGCCGGCGGACATTCCGCGCCGAAGCCCACAGGGTCCGCCTTCAGGTGGATCGCACCGTCGGCACCAAGGATCTCGTATTTGTACCGTGCGCCGTCCGCGAGCAGCGGCACGAAGATCTCCGCCACACCCGTCGCACCGCGCCAGCGCATCACGTGCCGCCGCCCGTCCCAGTCGTTGAAGTCGCCGACGACCGAGACGCGCTTTGCACCGGGCGCCCACACGGCGAAGCTCACGCCGTCCACGCCCTCGTGCCGGCGCAGATGCGCGCCGAGCACCTTCCATAGCCGCTGATGCGTGCCCTCGGCGATCAGATGCTCGTCCAGCTCGCCGATCACCGGCCCGAAACGGTAGGGATCTTCGAGTTCCCATTCCGCATCTCCGCGCTCCGCCGCGAGCCGGTAAGCCCCAGGGTGCTCGTCGAGCTCACTCACGAACACCCCGTCGCCCACATGCGCGCTCTGAGCGATCGTCTCCCCGGTCGGCCCGACGATCGCTACACGCTCGGCTCCCGGCACGAGGCTCCTGATCACCCAGCGGCCCGACGGCAGGCGGTGCGGACCGAGGACCCCGAACGGATTGGAATGACCGCCACGTGCCAGCGCGGCCGCCTCTTCGGGCGACAGATCGGTTCTGCGTTGCATGTGCTCACTCCCGCGGCTGCTTGGGAGGGGCCGGAAGATGCGCAATCCAAAGGCATCGACCCGAATTTGCCCTGAAGCAAGGCACCCCTTGGGTCTCAAGGCAGAGTATAACGGCGCGTTCTGCGGTGCACACCCCCGGTTCCGCACTGCAAGGCAACGCTTCCGAAGATCGAAATCGGCTCCGGCGCGCAGGACTGCCCCTAGGTCGCTCCATTGCATCACGTTTGACATGCCGCCCCGCACCGTTAGCTGGAACGTTAACGACAGCCGTATAATGACTTGGGAGGCACCATGACCGCACCCTGGACCAAGGCTTTCGCCGCCTTCGCGCTCGCCACAAGCGTTACCTCTGCTGCCGAGAGCGCGGAGATCGCCATCTCCTGTGGCGCCCTCGGGATCGAGCTCGACCTCTGCAAAGAAGCAACGGCGCGCTGGTCAGCGGAAACGGGCCATACGGTGACCGTGGTCTCCACACCGAACAGCTCCACCGAACGCCTCGCGCTCTATCAGCAGATGCTCGGTGCCGAGGCAGGCGATATCGACGTGTTTCAGGTGGACGTGATCTGGCCCGGTATCCTCGGCGACCATTTCATCGATCTCACGCCTTACACCGAAGGCGCCGAGGCCACGCATTTCGAGGCCATCGTCAAGAGCAACACGGTGGACGGCGAGTTGAAGGCCATGCCGCTCTACACCGATGCGGGCGTGCTCTTCTACCGCAAGGATCTGCTGGAGAAATACGGCCAGCCCGTGCCCACCACCTGGGCCCAGATGCGCGGCATCGCCGACATGGTCATGCAGGCCGAGCGCGCCGAGGGGCAGGACAGGCTCTGGGGCTTCGTGTTCCAGGGCCGCGCCTATGAGGGGCTCACCTGCAATGCGCTCGAATGGGTCGATGCCTATGGCGGCGGCGCCATCGTGAACGCAGCCGGCGAGATCACGATCAACAACCCGCAGGCCATCGCAGCACTTGAGGAGGCTGGCCGCTGGGTCGAGGCGATCGCGCCGAAGGGCGTGCTGAACTACTCGGAGGAGGAGGCGCGTGGCGTCTTCCAGTCGGGCAACGCCGTCTTCATGCGGAACTGGCCCTATGCCTGGGCGCTCAGCCAGTCCGACGACAGCCCGGTGAAGGGCAAGGTGGGCGTGACGGCGTTGCCCATGGGTGGGGAAGGCGGGAAGAACACCGGCGTGCTCGGCGGCTGGAACCTCGCGGTCTCGAAGTACTCGGAGAACCCCGAGATCGCGGCCGATCTGGTGATGCATCTCGTCTCGGCGGAGGAGCAGAAGATCCGCGCCATCCGCGGCTCCTACAATCCCACTCTGCCGGCGCTATACGAGGACGCCGACATCCTCGCGGCCAGCCCGCTCTTCGGCGAGCTCTACGATACCTTCACGAGCGCTGTGGGCCGGCCGAGCCGCGTGACGGGCGAGAGCTACAACCGCGTCTCCACCGCCTTCTGGCAGGCCAGCCACGATGTGCTCTCGGGCGAGGCGACGGCCGCCGACGCGCTGGCGGCGCTCGAAGGCGAACTGCAGCGGATCAAGCGCCGCGGCTGGTAAGCGGTGCCGGCCGGCGCAACCACGGGTCTCGCATCGGTCAAGCGGCGTGCGGCGCTCCTGTTCCTCGCGCCCATGCTCGCTCTGCTGGCGCTGGCGGCGGGCTGGCCGCTGCTGCGCACGGTGTGGTTCTCCTTCACCGATGCGCGGCTTTCCGGCGGGGGCTATGCCTTTGTCGGCCTCGAGAACTTCTACAACGAAAGCTGGGGCGGCCTGCTCGCGGACCCGGGCTGGTGGAACGCGGTCTACAACACGCTCTGGTTCACCGGCGTCTCGGTCGGGCTCGAGACGGCGCTGGGCCTGATCATTGCCCTCGCGCTCAACGTGGAGTTCCCGGGGCGAGGCATCGTGCGCGCCGCCGTCCTCATCCCCTGGGCCATCCCCACCATCGTCAGCGCCAAGATGTGGGGCTGGATGCTGCACGATCAGTTCGGGATGGTGAACGACCTGCTCATGAGCCTCGGCCTGATCGACGCGCCATGGGCGTGGACGGCTGATCCGGATCTCGCGCTCTGGTCGGTCGTCATGATCGACGTCTGGAAGACGACGCCCTTCATGGCCCTCCTTATCCTGGCGGCGCTGCAGATGCTGCCGCGCGATATCTTCGAAGCCGCACGGCTCGACGGCGTGCACCCCCTCCGCGTCTTCTGGCGCATCACTCTGCCGCTCATCTGGCCGGCGTTGCTTGTGGCGCTGATCTTCCGCGCGCTGGATGCGCTCCGGATGTTCGATCTCGTCTACGCGCTCACGGGCAACAGCGAGGACACGATGATGATGTCCGTCTATGCCCGCCAGCAGCTCGTGGAGTTCCAGGACGTCGGCTACGGCTCGGCTGCCGCGACGCTTTTGTTCCTGATCATCGCCGTGCTCGTGGCCTGCGTGCTCACCCTTGGGCGCGTGAAGCTGGCGGAGCCGGGTCGATGAGCTGGTCCCCTCTCCAACGCGTTGGTTTCGCAGCCCTTCTCGCGGTGATCGTGCTGATCGCCGTCTTCCCGTTCTACTACGCGATCGTCTCGAGCTTTCAGGCAGGCTCCGAGCTCTTCGAGGTGAGCTACCTGGCGGCGCCCGATCTTTCAAATTATGCGGCGGTCTTCACCGAGCAGCCATTCGGGCGGAACATCCTCAACTCGGTGGTCGTGGCCTTCGTGGTGGTGGCGGTCTCCCTCGGCCTCGGCGTCACCGCCGCCTTCGCGCTGGCGCGGGTGCATTTCCGCGGGCGGGGGCTGCTGCTGGTCACGATCCTCTCGGTGTCGATGTTCCCGCAGGTGGCGGTGCTCTCGGGCATGTTCGAGCTCATCCGCAGCCTCGGGCTCTACAACAGCCTCGCCGGGCTGATCCTCGCCAACATGTTGCTGACGCTGCCCTTTACGGTCTGGGTGCTGACCACCTTCATGCGTGAGCTGCCGAAGGAGCTGGAGGATGCGGCCTATATGGACGGGGCGACGCCGCTGCAGGTCATCCGCTACGTGTTCCTGCCGCTTCTCGGGCCGGCGATGGCGGCGACGGGGTTGCTGGCCTTCATCGTCGCCTGGAACGAGTTCCTGTTTGCGCTGACCTTCACGCTCTCGAACGAGATGCGGACGGTGCCGGTGGCCATCGCGCTCATCACCGGCGCCTCCACCTACGAACTGCCATGGGGGAACATCATGGCCGCCTCTGTGATCGTGACGGTGCCGCTGATCGCGCTCGTGCTGGTGTTCCAGCGGCGCATCGTGGCGGGGCTCACGGCCGGTGCGGTGAAGGGGTAGAGCGATGAGCGGCATCAGGCTCCAAGGCATCAGGAAGCGCTTCGGCCGGGTGGAGACGATCCACGGCATCGACCTCGAGATCGGTGACGGGGAATTTGTGGTCTTCGTCGGCCCCTCCGGCTGCGGAAAGTCGACGCTCTTGCGCCTCATTGCGGGGCTCGATGCGGTGAGTGAGGGGGTGCTCGAGATCGGCGGGCGCGTGGTGAACGACGTGGCGCCGGCAGCCCGCGGGGTCGCCATGGTCTTCCAGTCCTATGCCCTCTACCCGCACATGACGGTGTTCGAGAACATGGCCTTCGGGCTGAAGCTCGCGAAGGCCGAGAAGGGGGCGGTGGAGGCGAAGGTGCGCCAGGCGGCGCGGGTTCTGGAGCTCGAGCCGCTGCTCGACCGAAAGCCCGCGCAGCTTTCAGGCGGGCAGCGCCAGCGCGTCGCCATCGGGCGGGCGATCACGCGGGACCCGGGCGTGTTTCTCTTCGACGAGCCACTTTCGAACCTAGATGCGGGGCTGCGCGGGCAGATGCGCACGGAGATCGCGCGGCTGCATGACCGGCTGGGGGCGACGATGGTCTACGTGACCCATGACCAGACGGAGGCGATGACGCTGGCCGACCGCATCGTGGTGCTGCGCGACGGGCGGGTGGAACAGGTGGGCACCCCGCTCGAGCTTTATCACCGTCCCGCCAACCGCTTCGTGGCCGGTTTCATCGGCTCGCCCCCCATGAACTTCCTTTCGGCCGCGGCGCTGGAGCTGGAGGCGGGCGGGGTGGCGGAGATCGGCGTCCGGCCCGAAGATCTCGCGCCGGCTGATGACGGGCGCTTCGAGGGCGCGGTGACGCTCGTCGAAGAACTGGGGGAGGCGCATCTCCTCCATGTCGAGACCGCGGCGGGCACGGTCATCGCGAAGCTGGCGGGGGCGGCGGCGCATCAGCGGGGGGATCGGGTGGCGTTGAGCGCCCCGGAGAAGCGGCTGCACGCCTTCGATGCCGACGGGCGGAGCCTCGCGCTTCGGGGCCGCTGAGCACCGCCGCGCCCCCGTCCTCTCCAGTGTCTCTGCGCCCGCGCCCGCCCACGTCAGCTTTGGCCGCAGGGCATGAAGATACCACCAACATCGCTGTCGCCTTTGCGCCTGAGCTCGGGAGCTGCGGGAGGCCGGTCTGTCGGACAGGATCTCAGAACACGGCGCCGCGGGCATCGATGGGCCAGACGGCTTCGACATGCGCCCCGCCAGGCCCGTCGCGGAAGGCGACGATCCAGTCATGCAGGTTCACGGTCGGGTCGCAATGGGAGGGGATGAGGCGGACGGTCTCGCCGAGGGCGGGCACCTCCGCCGGGAGCGAGAGGGTGGCGTGTTCGTCCGACAGGCCTGTGAGGCGGCCGCCCTCGACGCCCCAGAGGAGCGGCAGGCCGCTTTCGCCGGAGAGCGCCTTAAGCCCCGCATCGACGACGCCGTGCCCCTCGCGCCGGCTGATAATCCCCGCGAGGACGAAGAGCGCGTGTTCGTAGGGCGCCTCGGTCTCGTTCGCCGCGTAGTCGGCATCCATGAAGACGTAGGAGCCGGGCTGGATCTCGGTCCAGAGGCGTGTCGTGGCCTCGATGGGGTAGGTGCCCGTGCCGGCCCCGCCGATCACGGGGCAGGGCAGGCCGGCGGCGGCGAGGGCGTCGGCGGTCTCGCGCGTCATCTCCGCGGCGCGGGCGATGGCGTCGTTGCGCTCGCGGGCCGTCCGGAAATGCTGGGCGGCGCCGTGATAGGCTTGGAGGCCGTCGAGCCTGAGACCCGGCAGGGCGCTTACCCGGGCTGCGAGGGCGACGGCCTCGGCGCCGGGGGCTGCGCCGCAGCGGCCCTGGCCCACATCGATCTCGACCAGAACGCCGAGGGTTACCCCTGCCGCCACGGCGGCGTCCGAGGCAGCGGTTGCAGGGTCTTCGGCGTCGATGCAGAGGCCGATGCGCGCGCGGTGGGCAAGAGCGGCGAGGCGGGCGAGCTTCGAGGGGCGCACGATCTCGTTCGTTACCAGCACGTCGCCGATGCCGCCTGCCACCAGCGTCTCGGCCTCGCCGACCTTCTGGCAGCAGAGGCCGACGGCGCCGGCGGCCACCTGCAGGCGGGCGATGGCGCTGCATTTGTGGGTTTTCGCGTGGGGGCGGAGGCGAACGGCTGCGTCCGCCGCCTCCTGCGCCATGCGGGCGAGGTTCCGCTCGAAGGCGCCGAGCTCGACGGCGAGGGCGGGTGTGTCGACGGCCGAAAGCGGATCCCCGACCCGGGCGGGCGGCGGAACGCGCGCGGGCGCTTCGGGCACGCTCATGCCTCTTCGGCGAGGGCGAGGCGGACGGCGGCGAGCTTGTTCTCGAGATGCTCGCGGAGGAGGCGGGCGAGGAGGCCTGCGTCGCGCGCACGCAGGGCGGCGGTGAAGGCCTCGTGCTCGGCCATGGCAGCAGCCCAGCGTGTCTCGGTCAGGTTCGCCTGGTAGCGCGCGCGGCGGAGGCGGAAGCCGAGCGAGAGCGCCGTGCGGCTCAGCGTCGGGTTGCCAGCGGCTTCGTAGAGGGCGCCGTGGATCGCTTCGTTGAGGCGGAAATAGGCCGCCCGGTCTCGCGCTTCGTAGTGGCTCGTCATCTCGGCGTGGAGTGCTTCGATCTGGGCGATCTGGGCGTCCGTGGCCGCGCGGGCGGCGAGCTCGCCCGTGAGCGCCTCGAGGGCGCCGAGCACGGGGAACACCTCCTCGAGCTCTGCGAGCGTGATGGGCGTGACGGCGGCGCCGCGATGCGGCGTGACGGTCACAAGCCCCTCAGCCGCCAGCAGATTTACAGCCTCGCGGAAGGGCGTGCGGCTGACGCCGAAGACCTCGCAGAGCGCGCGTTCGTTGATCTTCTCGCCCGCCGGCAGGCTCCCTTCCACGATCATCTGGCGCAGCGCGTCCACGAGGCTCGCGCGGAGCGGGACCCGCTCGATGGGGCGGAGGGGCTGTGCCTCGGGCTTGTTCATGGCGCGTCCTGCCGGGTTGGTTCTGGCGGGCATACTAGCGCGTTGGCGAGGACCTGCGCCACATGCACCGCTTCACGCGCTGTGCCGTCGGCGATCTGGTGGCGGCAGGAGGTGCCGTCGGCCACGATCAGCGTGTCCGGATCCGCGGCGCGGACCGCGGGCAGGAGGCTTGCTTCGGCCATGGCGCGGGAGGTCTCGATCGTCTCCGCCTGGTAGCCAAAACTGCCGGCCATCCCGCAGCAGGAGCTCTCTACGGTCTCGACGTCGAGGCCCGGCACGAGGCGGAGGATGCGCTCAACTGCCCCCATCTGCGCGAAGGCCTTCTGGTGGCAGTGGCCGTGGAGGAGGGCGCGCTTTTGGGGGAGGGGCCTAAGGGTGAGGTCGAGCCGGTCTTCGTTGGCGAGGCTCGCCAGGAATTCCTCGAACAACATCAGGCGCTTGCCCCAGTTTTCCGACCAGTCCTCGCCGAGGAGACGCGGGGCTTCGTCGCGGAAGGTCAGGAGGCAGGAGGGTTCGAGGCCGACGACGGGGATGCCTTTCTCGAGCGCCGGGCGGAGTGCTTCGACCGTGCGGGACATCTCGGCGCGCGCCTTCTCCGCGAGGCCTGTTGCGAGATAGGTCCGGCCACAGCAGAGGGGGCGGCCATGGTCCGGCGCCTGGGCGTGGGCGACACGAAGGCCGGCCGCGCGCAGGACCTTTTCGGCGGCGCGGAGATGGTCGGGTTCGAACCAGCGGTTGAAGCTGTCGGCGAAGAGGATCACGTCCGCCTCCGCCAGATCGTGCCAGCGCCCCTCTTCGCGGAAGAAGTCGCGCCGCCAGGCGGGCAGGGGGCGTTCGGCGGCGAGCCCCGTGGTGCGCTCCATGAGATTTGCGAGCCAGGGCAGGTGGTTACGGAGGTTCGAGAGGGGGGCAAGCCGGGCGGCGAAGGGGGCGTAGACGGGCATGTAGGCGACCAGCCGGTCCCGCAGGCTGAGCCCGCGCCTGGCCACGCGGGCCGCCTGCGTCTCGATCTTCATCTTCGCCATGTCGACCGACATGGGGCATTCGCGGCGGCAGGCCTTGCAGCTTACGCAGAGCTTCATGGTCTCGGCCATGGCGTCGCTGGCGAAGGCGTCTTCGCCAAGCTGACCCGAGAGCGCGAGGCGGAGGGTGTTGGCGCGGCCGCGGACGCTGTGCACCTCCTCGCGCGTGACCCGGTAGGACGGGCACATGGCGCCGCCCTCGAGCTTCCGGCAGGCGCCGTTGTTGTTGCACATCTCGACCGCGCCCTGGAGGCCGCGGGCCGCCCCGGTATAGCCCGGCCAGTCGAAGACCGTCTCGCGATCTTTCACTGTGTAATCAGCGGGATAGCGGAAGAGGCTGCGGTCATCCATCCGCGGTGGACGGGCGATCTTGCCGGGGTTGAGACGCCCTTCGGGGTCGAACCGGTCCTTCACCTCCTCGAAGACGCGGGTGAGGCGGCTGCCGAACATGGGCTCGTGGAACTCGGAGCGGACGATACCGTCCCCATGCTCGCCGGAATGACTGCCCTCGTAGTCCCGCACCAGAGCGAACGCTTCCTCGGCGATCTCGCGCAACGCCCGCACGCCCGTGTCATTCTTCAGGTTCAGAACGGGGCGGACATGGAGGGTCCCCACACTCGCATGGGCGTACCAGGTGCCATCGGTCCCATGCTTATGGAAAATCGCCGTGAGCCGCTCGGTATAGTCGGCAAGGTGTTCGAGGCGGACGCAGCAGTCCTCCACGAAGCTCACCGGTTTGCCGTCGGACTTCATGGACATCATGATGTTGAGGCCCTGTTTGCGGACCTCGGCGATGCGGTTTTGCAGGCTCGGATCGGCTGCCTCGACCACGCCGCCCACCTTCCTCGCCCCGCTCCAACCGTAGCCGAGATCGGCCATGAGGCCGTGGAGCGCATCGAGGCGGCGGCGGTTCTCCGCCATGTCGTCCTCCGCGAACTCGACGAGGAGGAGGGCCGCGGGCTCGCCCTTGACGAACTCCTCCAGCACCGGTCGGAAAACGGCGTTCTCGCGGGCGAGGCCGATCATGTTGTGGTCGATGAGCTCGATGCCGACGGGGTCGAGCGCCACGATGTGCTGCGGCGCCTCCATCGCATCGCGGAAGGTGGGGAAGTGGCAGATGCCGAGGAGCTTGCCGCCGAGCAGCGGGGAGAGCTTGAGCTCGATCCGCTCCGAGATGGCGAGGGTGCCTTCGGAGCCTACCAGAAGATGCGCGAGGTTTTGCGGGGCGCCGGGCACGAGGGCGTCGAGGTTGTAGCCGCCCACGCGCCGGTCGACCTTCGGGAAGCGGGCATCGATCTCCGGCGCCTCGCGCTTTGCGATCTTGAGGAGATCGGTGATCAGCGCGGCATCGGGGCCGCCGGGGGTATTCGAGGCAGGGCCGAAATGGGCGCGGGTGCCGTCCGCCATCAGCGCATCGATGGCGATCACGTTGTCGCGCGAGGTGCCGAAGCGGCGGGAGCGGGCGCCGCAGGAGTTGTTCGCCGTCATGCCACCGATAGTGGCGCGGGAGGCGGTGGAGACGTCGACAGGGTACCAGAGCCCGTGGGGCTTCAGGGCCTTGTTCAGCACGTCGAGCACGCAGCCGGGCTCGACCACCGCGCGGCGGTTCTCCACGTCGATCTCGAGGATGCGGTTCATGTTGCGCGAGAAGTCGAGCACCACGGCTTCGTTCACCGTCTGCCCGCACTGCGACGTGCCGCCGCCGCGGGGGAGGACGGGCAGGCCTTCCTCGGCCGCGAGCGCGAGGGTGGCGGAGAGATCGTCGCGGCCCTTCGGCACCACGACGCCGGCGGGGGTCATCTGGTAGATCGAGGCGTCGGTGGCGTAGCGGCCGCGGCTGAAGGCGTCGAACTTCACCTCGCCTTCGACCGCGCCGTGCAGGCGTTTGGCGAGGCGGCTCTGGCTCGCATCTGCGATGACTCGCGCCATGGCTGTTGACTCCTCACCTTAACTGTATTTTGTATTCAAATTGCGTCGCATGAACGGAATGCGAAGGCAAGCGGTGCATCGACGCAGGAAAATTTCGACCAGCGACCTAGGTCATTCGCGAAGCGTCGCAACATGACGACGCACGCCGGGGAGGAGAAAGCCGATGAGTAACGAGAAGGGCCGTGTGGCCGGCCGGCATTTCCTTCAGATCCCGGGGCCGACCAATGTGCCCGACCGTGTGCTCCGCGCGATGGACTACCCGACCATCGATCACCGTGGCGCCGATTTTGCCGAGATCGGGCGGAAGGCCATCGCCGGCATGAAATCGGTCTTCAAGACCGAGGCGCATGTGATCATCTATCCCGCCTCCGGCACGGGCGCGTGGGAGGCGGCGCTGGTGAACACGCTCAGCCCCGGCGACCGGGTGCTGATGTGCGAGACCGGGCATTTCGCGACGCTCTGGAAGAAGATGGCCGACAAGCTCGGCCTCGTGACCGAGTTCATCTCGACCGACTGGCGCGTGGGTGCGGATGAGGCGGGGATCGAGGCGCGACTTCGGGAGGACAGCGCGGGGGAGATCAAGGCGGTCTGCGTCGTCCATAACGAGACCTCGACGGGCTGCACCTCGGATATTCCGGCCGTGCGAAAGGCCATCGACGCGGCGGGGCATGGCGCGCTGCTGATGGTCGACACGATCTCCTCGCTCGCCTCGATCGATTATCGGCACGATGAGTGGGGCGTGGACGTTACCGTCTCAGGTTCCCAGAAGGGGCTGATGCTGCCGCCGGGGCTTTCGTTCAACGCGGTGAGCGAGAAGGCGATGGCGGCGACAGCCACGGCGGGCATGACACGGAGCTACTGGGACTGGACCGAGATGACCGGGCCAAACCTGAAGGGCTTCTTCCCCTACACGCCCGCCACCAACCTGCTCTACGGCCTCGTGGAAGCCTGCGACATGCTGCACGAAGAAGGTCTCGACCGGGTCTTCGAGCGGCATGAGCGGCACGCGGCGGCGACGCGGGCGGCGGTGAATGCCTGGGGGCTCGAGATCCTTTGCCGGGAGCCGCGCTTCTACTCGGGCTCGCTCACGGCGGTGATGATGCCTGAGGGGCATTCGGCGGATGCGTTCCGGGCGGTGGTGCTCGAGCATTTCGACATGTCGCTCG
>JBCBEP010000075.1:0-16431 GCA_038528605.1 Pseudomonadota bacterium | reverse complement strand
AGTGCCCGGACGTGATCGTCGCGAAGCCCAGCAGCTCGAGCAGCGCGCGGCCCGGTACGGTCCAGCGCAACGCGACGCTCGCCGCCCAGGTGGCGCAGGCCAAGCGGCGCCCTGCCCGCACCAGCGCCCTCAAGGGCCGTGTGCCGATCAGCAAGGGGACGTACAACTGCTACAACGAGAACCCGCCCAATAGCGGGCATTTCGACCGGGTGACCTGTCCGGACGAGATCGTGCTCGACACCAACACCTGAGCGGGCCTCAGGCATGCGCGAGGGCGCGGGGCCTTGCGGCGCCGCGCCCCTGCGGTCAGGCTGCCGGCGTTCGACATGCATCTCTCCCGGACCCATCGATGACAGCCGAGCCCGCCGACGACGCCGCTGCCATCCGGCATGGTCACGCCGCCCTCGCAGGCAAGCGGGCGCTCATCACCGGTTCCGGGCGCGGCATCGGGCTCGCCATCGCGCGGGCTTTCGCAGCGGCAGGGGCGCGGGTGATCCTGAACGGGCGTCGGGCGGACCCGCTGGAAGAGGCCGCAGAAGCGCTGCGCGGCGCGGGGGGAACCGTAGAGGCGGCGGCCTTCGATGTGAGCGACCCGGCGGCTGTGGCAGACTTCGCGGCAGGGGCGGGTAAGGTCGACGTCCTGGTGAACAATGCCGGGCCGCGGGATCGCCGGGCGACGCCTGACTTGCCGCCGGAGGCCGTGCTGGACCTCTTCCGGGCGCATGCGCTCTCGGCCTATGCGCTGACCCGCGCGCTTGCGCCCGGACTGGCGGCGGCGACGGATGGCGGGGCGGTCGTGAACATCACCTCGATTGCCGGGCCGCGAGCCCGGCCCGGGGATGCGGGATACACAGCGGCGAAAGGAGCGCTCGAAGCGCTGACCCGGAGCCATGCGGTGGAATTCGGGGGCGCCGGGATCAGGGTCAACGCCGTGGCGCCAGGCTTCACGCTGACCGAGGCGAACGCCGCACTGGCGAGCGATCCTGAGGTGACCGCCTTCCTCGCGGCACGCGCGGCGATCCCGCGCTGGGGGCGGCCGGAGGAGGTAGCGGCGGCGGTGCTCTTCCTCGCAAGCCCCGCTGCGAGCTACATCACGGGCCAGGTGCTGGTGGTGGATGGCGGGCTGAGCGTGCGGATGTGAGCGTGATGCAGATACTGGACTACGCGGATGTTCCGGCGGCCGTGGGGCGGCGCTTCGGGCCGGGGCCCTGGCTGACCGTCGACCAGGCGATGATCGACGCCTTCGCCGAGGCTACGGGGGACCGGCAGTGGATCCATGTGGACCGGGACCGGGCGGCGCGCGAGATCGGCGGGACGATCGCGCATGGCTACCTCACCCTCGCGCTGCTGCCGCGGCTGAGGGACGGGGTGCTGGATTTCTCGGGCTGTGCGCGGCTGGTGAACTACGGGCTCGACCGGCTGCGTTTCCCGGCGCCGGTACCGGCGGGGGGACGCGTTCGGCTGGCGCTCGAGGTGGCGAGCGTGGCGCCCGCGCGCACGGGCCTGCTGCTGGCCCTCGACGCGACGGTGGAGATTGAGGAGACGGCGCGGCCGGCGCTCGCCGCCCGGACGCTGACGCTGCTCGAGCCCGCAGATCCCACGGCATCGAGGTAAGCGGAATCCCGGCTGGTCGCCGGGATACTTTGTGGTGGTCTCTGCGGTCGCCGGTGCTGCGCAGTACTCTTAGGGCAGTGCTTTGGGCCGCAGAGGGAAAGGGGCTGGGGAGGAGCCGCAGGGGCTCCTCGCCGAGCATGTTTCGAAGCCGGTGCCGCCTCAAGGACGCCTGCGGCGCCGGCGGGCCGGTCGCTACGCGATCCTTGACCCGGCCCGGTCTTCGGCGGGGGTAAGGCTGGGGCGGGTCAGCTGCGGCGGCTCTGGCGGAGCGTTGCGGTGGCGGTGTGGTCGGCGGCGCCTTCGGGGGTGAGGACCACGCCGTAGTCGCGGCGGGCGGCCTCGGGGGTGAGGCGGGCGAGGCGGACGTCTTCGGCGACCTCTTCTGGGGGACGGCTCAGCGGGTCGCCCCAGCCGCCGCCGCCGGGGGTGCCGACGCGCACGCTGTCTCCCGGCGCGAGGGGGATGTCCTGCGCCTTGGAAAGATGATCCGGCGTGAAGGTCTGACCGTTGCGGGTGATCTCGACGCTGTTGGGCGCGCCGGGGCCGCCGCCGAGGGCACCGGGCGGGCCATGCCGGCCATGGTCCATGACGAAGCTGGCGCGGGCGGTGCCGCGCCGGAGCTCGATCTCGTAGTCGAGCCCGAAGCCGCCGCGGTGCTGGCCCGCCCCGGCCGAGCCTTCGCGGAGCGCGTAGCGGCGATAGAGGACGGGAAACTGCTGCTCCATGATCTCGACCGGCGGGGCCTTCGAGATGCCGATGGTGGAGCAGCCATTGGTGAGCCCGTCGCCGCCGGCCCCGCCGCCATAGCCGCCGCCGGAGAGCTGGTACATCACGAAGCCGCGGCCCTTTCCGCCCTCGGGGCCACCATCGCCGGCCGGGTCGTGCCCGCCGAGGGCGAAGTTGCCGGAGGTGCCGGCGGGGGCGGCGGTGACGCGGTCCGGCAAAGCGGGGGCGAGCGTGTTGAAGACCGCCTCGGCGATGCGCTGGCTGACCTCGGCCGCGCAGCCGGAGACGGGGCGCGGATAGCGCGCATCGAGGAAGGTGCCTTCGGGCCGGATCACGCGCAGGGGCTCGAAGGCGCCGGCGGAGAGCGCCACGTCCGGGAAGATATGGCGCATGGCGAGGCAGACCGAGGAGAGCGTCGTCGCCCAGACGGAATTCATCGGCCCGGCGCAGGGGGGCGAGGAGCCGGCGAAGTCGAAGACCAGATCCGCACCGGCGCGCCAGATGGCGAGGCGGATCTCGAGAGGCTGGTTCACCACGCCGTCGCTGTCGAGAAAGGCGCGGCCCTCCCAGCGCCTTCCAGCGGGGCCATCGGCCGGGCCCTCGGGGATCCCGGCGATATGGGCGCGCATCTGGGCGGCGGCACGGGCGCGGAGCTCGGCGATGGCGGCTTCGACCATCGCATCGCCATAGCGGTCGAGCAGCGCGTCGAGCCGGGCGGCGCCGAGGTCGAGCGCGGCGGCCTGGGCCTTCACGTCGCCGATGCGCTGGTCCGCCACCCGGATGTTGGAGCAGATGATCGCGTAGATCTCCGCATCCATGGCGCCCCGCTTGAAG
The DNA here is from genome assembly GCA_038528605.1 of Pseudomonadota bacterium. GTDB lineage: Bacteria > Pseudomonadota > Alphaproteobacteria > Rhodobacterales > Rhodobacteraceae > Thermohalobaculum. Next base: position 13,257 of record JBCBEP010000075.1, on the reverse strand, counting down.
AGCTTCACCGGCGGCAGGCGCAGGCCTTCCTGCTCCACGGCCGTGGCGGAGGCGGAGAAGCCGCCGGGCACCGCGCCGCCCGTGTCGGGCCAGTGACCGGTATTGGAGAGCCAGCACCAGAGGCGGGGGCCTTCCGGCCCCGGACGGTAGAAGGGGCGGGCGAAGCGGACATCCATCAGATGCGTGCCGCCGAGATAGGGGTCGTTGACGATGTAGATATCCCCGGGCTCGGGCGTGGCGGTAAGCCCCTCGGCGATGCGCTCCACAAGGCAGCGCGTGCTCTCCTGCATCGCGCCGACGAAGACGGGAAGGCCGCCGATGCCCTGGGCGATCAGGGCACCGTCGAGCCCGTAGATGCCGTCGGACCGGTCGTTGGCCTCGGCGATCACGGGGCTGAAGGCGGCGCGGCTGAAGGCGAGATCCATCTCGTCGCAGACCTGGGCGAGGCCGGCCTCGATCACGCTGAGGGTGATGGGGTCGATCCCCGCCCGGCTGTCGTCCCGCGCCTGCATCAGCCCCGGTTCTCGTTCAGCCAGATGAGGAGGACGATGATGCCGATGAAGACGGCGAGACGGATGGCTTTCCTCACGCGAACGCTCCCCGCTGCGACAACCCTGCACACCGCTTAGCGCGCCGCGGCCCGCAGGGCGACCGGAAAGGCGGGTGGGCGCTCATGCGCGTTCCAGAAGGAGATTGCCCTCGGCATCCTCGGCAAGGTGCCAGCCGGGCTCGAGGAGGAGCGTGGTGTCCATCTGCGAGAGGATGGCGGGGCCCGTGAGCTGCGCGCCGGCGGGCAGGCGCTCGCGCGCATAGACGGGGGTCTCGACCCATGCGCCGCCGAGGAACACCGGGCGGCGCGCGGTCTCCGCCTCGGCTAGGCTGCCGGCCCGGGCGGCGGGGTCGATCAGCCCGGCGAGGCTCACCGAGGGGCGGCGGCCGATGACGGAGGTATTGGCGTTGACGAGCACGGGGCGCATCTCGGGCAGGTGGACGCCGAAGCGGGCGTGATACGCCTCGGCGAAAAGGGCGGCGAGCGTCGGGACATCGGGGCGCGGGTCCGTGAGGCCGACGCGGAGAAGATGGGTCTGCCCGGCGAACTGCATGTCGAGGCTGGTGAGAACGCGCACCTCCTCGATCGCCACCCGTTCCTCGGCGATGAGCCGGCGGCCCTCCGTCTCCTGGGCCGCGAGCACGGCGTGAAGCTCGGCGGCGTCGAGCGCGGGGAGCGGCCGGTTGAGCGTGGTGACGAAGTCGTGCCGCAGATCCGCCACCACGCAGCCGAGCGCATTGGTGATGCCCGGGCGCGCGGGGATGAGGACGCGGGGGATGCCAAGCTCCGCCGCCAGGGCGCAGGCATGGAGCGGGCCGGCACCGCCGAAGGCGAAGAGCGCGAAGTCCCGCGGGTCGTGCCCGAGGCTGATGGAGACCATGCGGATCGCGCCGGCCATGACCGTGTTGGCGATCTGGATGACCGCCGCCGCCGCTTCCTCCACGCCGAGGCCGAGGGGGCGGGCGAGCTTCTCCTCGAAGATGGCGGCCACGGTGTCGCGCGTCTCCCCCTCAGCGAGCCGCCCGCCCATGCGGCCGAGGAGGACGTTGGCGTCGGTGATCGTCGGCTCCCGCCCGCCGCGGCCATAGGCGATGGGGCCGGGCTGGGCGCCCGCACTTTCGGGGCCCACCTGCAGGAGCCCGGCGGGGGTGACGCGGGCGATGGAACCGCCGCCGGCGCCCACCGTGCGCACATCCACCATCGGCACGTGGATGGGCATGGCGTATTCGACCTCGATCTCGTTCGAGACGGCCGGCACAGCGCCTTGGACGAGCGCGACATCGGTGGAGGTGCCGCCCATGTCGTAGGTGATGAGGTCCGGAATGCCGGCACGGGCGCCCGTATAGGCCGCCGCCATCACGCCCGAGGCGGGGCCCGACATCACAGTCTTCGCCGCCTCCCGCGCCACCAGCCCCGCAGAGACGGTGCCGCCATTGCCGTTCATCACCAGCAGGTCCCGCGCATAGCCGCGCTCGGCCAGCGCGGCGACGAGACGGTCGATATATCGCGCGAGGAGCGGCTGGACGGCGGCGTTGACCGCGGCGGTCACCCCCCGCTCGAACTCCCGGCTTTCAGAGAGGAGCGCATGGCCCATGGTGATGGCCTCGGCCGGCCAGCCCTCCGCCACCGCGATCTCGGCCGCGCGGCGCTCATGGGCCGGGTTTGCGTAGGCGTGGAGGAAATGGATGACCAGCGCCTCGCAGCCGACAGCGCGCAGCGCCTGCGCCCGTGCGGCCACCGCGGCCTCGTCGAGCGGGGTGAGCACCGCGCCCGCCGCATCCATACGCTCGGGCACCTCCAGGCGAAGGTCGCGCGGGATGACGGGCGTGAAGCTGCCGGTCATGCCATAGGGCTGGGGCCGGGTGCGGCGGCCAAGTTCCAGCACATCGCGGAAGCCTTCGGTGGTGATCAGCCCGGTCTTCGCGAGGCGCCGCTCCAGCACCGCATTCGTGGTGGTGGTGGTGCCATGGATGATGAGGTCGAGCGCCGCATACTCCGCCGCGGCGGCTTCGAGCGCGGCCAGCACGCCTTCCGCCTGGTTTGCAGGCGTCGTCGGCACCTTGGCGAGGCGCATGGCACCCGTGGCGGGCTCGACCAGCACGAGATCGGTGAAGGTGCCGCCCACATCGATGCCGGCGATGGCGCCGCTGCCTGGCCTTGCTCCGTCCATCCGCTCAGCCCGCCTGTCCCGGCTCGTGCCGGCCATCGCGCCAGCCAGCCGCCTCAAGCGCGGCAAGCACACGGTCGGGCGTTGCGGGCACCCTTTCGATGCGCGCGCCCGTGGCGTGGCGGATGGCCGAGAGGATGGCGGGCGCGGTGGGAATGAGGCAGTGCTCGCCCAGCCCCTTGGCACCATAGGGGCCTTCGGGGTCGCCGCTCTCGATGAAATGCGTCTCGATCTCCGGCACGTCGCCGATGGTGGGGATGAGATAGTCGTGCAGGTTCTCGGTCCGCCCCGGCACGAACTCCTCCATCAGCGCCATGCCGATGCCCTGGGCGACGCCACCCTCCACCTGCCCCGCGGCCAGCAGCGGGTTGATGCAGCGCCCCACGTCGTGCGCGGCGGTGATGCGGTGGAGGCGCACCGTGCCGAGCTCGGTATCGACCGAGAGCTCAGCGATCTGCGCGGCATAACCCCATACGGCATAGGGCGCCCCCTGCCCGTCAGCATCCAGCGCGGTGGAGGGCGGATCGTAGGTCTCCGTCACCTCGATCGCATAGCCGCCGGCGCCCTCGGGCAGCGTTGCAGGGTCGAGCACGCGCTCCGGCTGACCGGCGGCGTATAGGGCAAGGCGACCGTTCTCGAGCCGCAACGCCCCGTCCTCCCCCAGGTTGGCCTGGCGAAGGATCGCCCGCTTGAGCGCAAGGCCCGCCCGGCGTGCCGCCTCGCCTGAGACGAAGGTCTGGCGCGATGCGGAGGTCTTGCCCGCATCGGGCGTGATGTCCGTATCCGCCGGGGCGAGGGTGATCGCTTCGGCAGGCAGGCCCAGCGCGGTGGCGAAGATCTGCGTGACCACCGTGGCGGAGCCCTGGCCGATATCCACCGCGCCCATGTGCAGCACCACCGTGCCCTCGGGGGTCAGCCCCGCTCTGATCGTCGACGGGTTGGGCAAGGCGGTATTGCCGCAGCCGTACCAGCCGCAGGCGATGCCCACGCCGCGGCGGAGCGGCCCCTGGGCTGCATTGGCGGCTTCGGCCTCGGCCAGCGCGGCCGTCCAGCGGGGGGCAAGCGCGTCGAGGCACGATGCCATGCCGACGCCTGCGTCGAAGACCTGACCGCAGGCATTGGCGTCGCCCGCACGGATGGCGTTGAGCTGGCGGAAGGCCAGGCGGTCGAGCCCGGCGGCCGCCGCAAGGTCGTCCATCGCCGCCTCGGTCGCCAGCGCCGCCTGGGGCACGCCGAAGCCGCGAAAGGCGCCGGAGGGGGCGCAATGGGTATGCACCGCACGGGTGTGGGCGGCGTAGTGCGGCACCAGGTAGGGGCCCGAGCCATGCACCGGCACGCGGTTCGCCACCGTCGGCCCCCAGCTCGCATAAGCGCCGGTGTTGAACACGCCCTGCAGCGTGAGGCCCGTAAGCCGCCCCGCAGCATCGCAGCCCGCCGCAACGCTTATCTCGGCCGGGTGCCGCTTGGTGCTGGACTGCATGGAGGCGCGCCGGGTGAAGGCATGGGCCACCGGCCGGCCGCTCACCCAGGCAGCCAGCGCCAGCAGAGGCTGCACGGAAAGGTCGAGTTTCGAGCCGAAGCCGCCGCCGGCCGCCAGCGGCACAACCCGCACCGCATCGCCCGCGAGGCCCAGGATGCGGGCCAGCCCCTCGCGGTTCATATGCGGCGCCTGGGTGCAGCACCGCAGCTCCAGCCGGTCCCCCACCCGCTCCGCCCAGCCGGCCTCGGGCTCGATATAGGCGTGCTCGACAAAGCCCGTCTCGATGCGCGCCTCGGCCCGATGGGTGGCGGCGGCAAGGCCAGCCGTGGCGTCGCCCTTCACCACGCGCCCGCGGCACATCACGTTGCCCGCGCGCGTGGCATGAAGGGGCGCCGCGGCCTCGCCCGCGGCCGGGCTGAGCGCGGCGGGCAGCGGGGTCCAGGCCACCGGGAAGTCGTCGAGGTCGAGCGTGGCGAGCGCTCCGGGCTCGCCCAGCACCAGCGCCACCGCTTCGCCCCGGAACCGCGCCGTCCCTTCGGCGAGCACCGGCTGGTCCTCGAAGCCCGGGATCACGCCATGGACGTTCTCGCCCGGCACATCGGCCGCAGTGAGGATGCGCGTGAGGCCCAGGCGCGCGGCGACCCAGCCCGCGAGGTCGCCGAAGCTGAAGGTTGCGTGATGGTGGGGCGAGCGGATGACGACCAGCCCAAGAGCATCATCCGGCGCATCGTCGTCGCCAAACACTTCGCGGCCCGCAACCTTCCGCGCCCCGTCGAGCCTCGGGATCGCCGCGCCCACATGGCCCTCGGTCTCCGCTAGGGGCGAGGGGAGCGGCGAGACACCGCCTGCATCGAGCACGGCGGCGATGATCTTCCGGTACCCGGTGCAGCGGCAGAGCACACCGCCCAGCGCGGCCTCGACCCTCGCGGCATCGAGCGCTTCGCCCGTGCGCAGCAGCGCGGTGGCCGCCGCCATCATGCCCGGCGTGCAGATCCCGCATTGCGCGGCCTGATGGCGCGCAAAGGCGTCGGCCAGGCGCTTTGCTGTCGCGTCCTCGGCCACGAGCCCCGCAGGCGTCTCGACCGATCGCCCCGCCACCTGACCAAGCGCCGTGAGGCAGGCGCAGACCGGGGCGCCGTCCAGCAGCACCGTGCAGGCCCCGCAATCGCCCGCGTTGCAACCGTTCTTCACGTCGAGCGCGCCGAGCGGGCCGCGTAGCGCCGCGAGAAGCCGGGTGCCGCCGGGCAGATCGGCGCGCGACGGCCGTCCGTTCAGCCGGAAGCCCACGCCCGAGGGGGCTGCCGGCGTGGCCCCAGCGCGGAGCGCTGCGTCCTCCGGCGCCGTCAAGCCACTGCTCCCTGCCCGTCCTCACCGGCACCACCGGCCATGCGGACCGTGCGCGCCAGTAGCCGCCGCGCGGCCGCCTGTCGGTAGGCCGCCGTGGCACGAACATCGTCGATCGGCGAGAGCTCCGGCAGGTCGGCCACCGCAAGCGCCGCATCGGTCACCTCGCCCGGCACCAGCCCGACGACCGCGGCCTCGGCATGCGCCAGCCGCCGCGCCACCGGCCCGCACGCACCGACCGAAAGGGCCGCCCGTGCCACGCGGCCCGCCCCGTCCAGCGTCACCAGCGCAGCGGTCATCGCGATGGAGATCACCAGATGCGTCCGCGCCCCAAGCTTCAGAAACGCACTCCGGGCCGAGGCGCCCGGCTGCGGCACGAAGAGCGCGGTGACGATTTCGTCGGGCCGCTTCACGGTCTGCCGCGGGCCGACGACGAACTCTTCGAGCGGCACGCGGCGCACACCCTCCGGCCCCGTCAGCTCCACCACCGTGTCGAGCGCCAGGAGCGGCGGCATCCCGTCGGCGGCTGGAGAGGCATTGCAGATGTTACCGGCGACCGTGCCTGCATTCTGCACCTGCACGCCGCCGACCTCCAGCGCCGCGGCCTTCAACGCATCGAAGGCGGCGGGCAGGGGCGTGGCGACAAGCGCGCTCCACGTCGTCAGCGCCCCGATGCGGATGCCGTCGTCGTCACGCTGCACACCGGCAAGCGCCGAGATCCCGGTGAGGTCCAGAAGCGCGGGCGCAGGCGCATCCCCTAGCGCGGGGTAGACATCCGTCCCCCCCGCCAATGGCCGCCAGCCGCCGCCGGCGAGAAGCGCCACGGCCTCCTCAACGCTTGCAGGTCTCGCGTAATCCATCCCCGCACGCTGTGCGCAGCCCCGGTGCCTGTCAAAGGAAAAGGTCTCGAAACGGGTCTTTTCCTTTTTCTTTGACAGCGCCGCCCCGCTCCGTTTGGCTCTGGGCGCAGATCGGAGCCCGGGCATGAGCGAGCAGCAGACGGAGAGCGGTGGCACAAGCGGCAAGATCCGCTGCGATGCCTGCCCCGTGATGTGCTACATCGCCGAAGGCCGGGCCGGCGCCTGCGACCGCTACGCCAACGAGGACGGGCGCCTCGTCCGCGTCGATCCCCTCACTGTCATCGCCGAGCGTGCGGCCAGCGAGGCGGGCCAGTTGGTGCCGTTTCTGGGCGAGCCCGGCGAGGGCGAGGAGTGGGATGGCAGCATCGTCCCCGGCACAGGCGCCTTCGTCACCGCCATCGGCGCGGGCACGACCTATCCCGACTACAAGCCCGCCCCCTTCATCGTCGGCAGCAGCGTGGCGGGGGTCGACACTGTCACGGTCGTGACCGAGGGCATCTTCAGCTACTGCGGCCTCAAGGTGAAGATCGACACCGACCGCCATCTGGGCCCGGAACGCGCGGTGGTGCGCGCCGAGGGCGAGCCCGTCGGCCACGTCACCACCGGCGAGTATGGCAGCCAGATGCTCTCCCTCGGCGGCGTCAATCACCTCACCGGCGGCGGCAAGAAGGAAGGCCGCGTCACCTGCGCCACCCTCCTGGCGCTTGCCAACAAGGGCGCGGCGGAGCTGGAAATCGAAGGCGGTGCCACCCTCACCGTGCAGGCCGGGAAACCGCCGCTTGTGAACGGGGCCGAGGAGCGGCGCATGCGTGTGGGCTGCGGCTCCGCCACCATCGGCATGTTCGCCGCGCAGTGGCAGGGGCTGGTCGACGAGGTGGTGGTGGTCGACGATCACATCACCGGCGTCATGTCCGAGCACCAGGCCGGCAAGGTGATCGGCTGGCAGCCCACGGGCATCCGCATCGCCGGGCGCCGGTCGACCCCCGGGCGCTACTTCGGCGTCGCCTCCCCCGGTGCGGGCTGGGGCGGCACGGATGTGACCGACCCGCTGGCGATCCTGAAGCCCTGGGATGCGAAGCACGCCCGCCCCGGCCTCAGCCTCCTCATGGTCAGCACCACGGGCGAGGATGCGAGCTACTACGAACTCGACGACGCGCTGGTCCCGCGCGCGCTGGAGATGCCGGCACGCCTCCTCCCCTCCGTCGAGCGGATCGCGGAGAACTGCGAGCCCGCGCTCGCCTCCGTGCTCTTCATGGGCGGCGCCGGCGGGTCGCTCCGCTCCGGCGTCACCGAGAACCCGGTGGGCCTCACGCGCTCGGTGGCAGACCGGCTGGTGCGTGTCACCTGCGGGGGCGCGCCCGCCTATGTCTGGCCCGGCGGCGGCATCACCTTCATGGTCGATGTGCTGGCGATGCCCGACCGCGCCTTCGGCTATGTGCCCACGCCCGCGCTCGTGGCGCCCATCGAGTTCACCATGACGCGCGTCGACTATGCGGCGCTCGGCGGCCATACGGACTATATCATCCCGCTCGAGGAGGCGCTGCGCAGCCTGAGCGCCCGGCAGAACGACCATCTGGTGAAAGGGCGCCGCGCCGTGGCCCCGCCGCCGCCCGGCGCCTGGCCGCCGCCGGCGCTGCCGCATGCGGGGGGACGGGCATGACGGAGGCTGCGCCACCGGCTCTGCCCCTGGCTCTGCGCCTGCCCGAAGCCTGGCCCGCCGGGGCCGCTGCCGCAGAGCTTCCCGGCGGCCGCCTGCACCTGCAGCACGGCCCCATCGATCTCGTGATCACGGTGGAGGCCGGAGCGGCGGCGCGCCACCGCGCCATCGCCGTGGGGCTCCATCGCTTCGCGGGTATCCTCCCGGGCCTCGCGGCGGAGCTCGCCACCCTCCGCCAGCAGGCGATTTCCGGCGCCATCCCCGTCGCCGGCCCTGTCGCGCGGCGGATGCAGCACGCCGTGGCCCCTTTCGCCGGGGACCGCTTCATCACCCCCATGGCCGCCGTCGCCGGTGCGGTGGCGGACCATATGGCGACCGCCATGGCCGCCGCGGCCCCCCTCCGCCGCCTCATCGTGAACAATGGCGGGGACATCGCGCTCAGGCTGGCGCCGGGAGAGACAGCGCGCCTCCTCCTCTGCACCGACCCCACGCCCGAGGGACCGGTCGCCTCGGGCGCCGTGGAGATCGGCGCGGGCGACGGGATCGCCGGCATCGCCACCAGCGGCTGGCGCGGGCGCAGCCATTCGCTCGGCATCGCCGACGCGGTCACCGTCTTCGCCGAGAGCGCGGCGACCGCCGACGCTGCGGCCACGCTCATCGCCAACGCGGTCGACCTGCCGGACGCGCCCGCACGCATCCCCTACGTGACACGCAGCCCGGCCAGCAGCCTCGCCCCTGAGAGCGATCTCGGAGATCGCCTCGTCACCACCCGTGTCGCCCCGCTGCCGCAGGACCTTGCCGACGCAGCCCTCGCGCGCGGTCAGGCCCTCGCCGCCCGCTTCGCCACCGCCGGCCATATCCGCGGCGCCCACCTCACCCTCGGCGAGCACACCGCCATTGCCGGCGCCCCACCGCCCCTCGCGCGGCCCGCCCCCATCGCGGGGCGCTGGCTGGCGGGTGGGCGGAGCAAGGCGCGGGACGCCAGTCCCGCGACGCGCGAACGGGCGCCCGTCAGACAAGCCCTCCAGAAGGAGCTCAGCCCATGATCGACTACGTCCGCAACGCCTGGTACGTCGCCGGCTGGTCGTCGGAATTCGGCGAGGCACTCCGCCGGGTGACCCTCCTCGAGGAACATGTCGTCATGTTCCGCCGGCTCGACGGCAGCGTCGCCGCCCTCGAGGACCGCTGCCCCCACCGCCAGCTCCCCCTCTCCATGGGCAAGCGCCTCGGAGACGAAGTGCAGTGCGGCTATCACGGGCTGGTCTTCGACTGCTCGGGCGCCTGCGTCCGCGTGCCGGGCCAGTCCAACCTCCCCGCCGCGGCCTGGGTGAAGGCCTATCCGGTGCTCGAGCGCCACGGCATCGTCTGGATCTGGATGGGCGAGCCCGAGAAGGCGGATGCCGATCTCTGCTTCGACCTGCCCGAACTCGGCGACCCTGCCTGGCACACGCATCATGGCGACGCGCTGGAGATCGAGGCGCATTACCTCAACGTCGCCGAGAACCTGGTGGACCCTGCGCATGTGAGCTTCGTGCACCCCACCACGCTCGGCAACGCGGCCTCCGAGAACGTGCCCGTCCATGTGCGCACCGATACCGAGCCGCTGGTCGCCTGGCGCTGGATCCGCGATGCCGAGCCCATCGGTTTCTTCAAGGCCTTCGGCGGCTTCGAGGGGAACGTGGACCGCTGGCACTACTACTACCTCCACACCCCCTGCACGGCCGTGATCGATTTCGGCTCGGCACCGACGGCGGTGGCGCTGGAGGAGGACGAGCGGGACCGGACGGACAAGGGCGCGATGCGCATCTTCGCCATCCACCTGCTCACCCCGGTCACGGCCGATCTCACCATCGACCGCTGGATGCATCTGAGGAATGTCGAGCTCGGCAACGAAGAGGTCTCCGAGCGGATGGACGGCCTCTTCCGCATCGCCTTCGCCGAGGACAAGGCCGTGCTCGAGGCCATCCAGCACGAAGAGAAGCGCCCGAACCAGCGCCGCCCCATCCGCCTCGCCATCGATCGCGCACCGATGGTGTACCGCAAACGTATCGCTGAGCGAGTGGCGCTCGAGCGCACAACCGATGCGGGCGGCCAGCCCACCGGCGCCTTCATCTATCACGACTGACGGGCTCTCAGGGGCACCCAGCCCCTCCCCAAACCGGCGCGCCACGCTATGCTGTCACGGTGTGGTGAGAGTTTCCGCGTATCCAAGCCTGTGCCGACGACCGCCCAAAGCCTGCAGGAGCCGCGCCCCATGACCCTTCGCCCCGCGCCCGCCGCGCCTGTGCTCACCCATGCGCTCGGTGCCATCCTGCTCGCCGGCGGCATGGCCGTCGGTGCAGGGCCGGCCGCAGCCTCCCCGCTGACGGACGGGCTCTGGCAGGGCGCGACCGAAGGGGAGCGGGCCAAGGTGAAGGTCCGTGCCTCCATCGTGGGCGGGCTCGGCGAGCTTACGCTCGACGCCTCGGGTGGCGCCTTCAAGGGCACGCTCCGCTGCCGCTACCTCCTGACTCTCGAGGACGACCAGATCACGGAGACCCTGCGGCGCGAGAACCTCAGCTCGGCGGATTGTCCGGGCGATCCGGCCCCCGCGCTTTCCGATGCGGGGTCCGGCAACCTCGCCCTCGCTCTCGGCGGCGATGACATGCCGGCACTCGAGCCCGCGACGCTGTTTCGCCGGATCGGGCCCGTCCCGCCGCTCAGGCGCGCAATCATCCCCGAGGGGCTCGACGTACTTGGCGCGACGCTCGGGACAAGCCGCGCCGATATCGAAGCCCTCCTCGTCGACGAACGCGGCTACGCCCCCCAGGCTGACAGGCTGCGCCGGGTCGAGGACGAGGGCTATGTCGCCGAAATCGTCCATTACGGCCGCAAACCGGATTTCGACGATGCCAACCTGTCCGACGATCTCGTGGTGATCGCCTACGAAGGCGGCGCGGACGCCGCCGGCGCGGCCGCAGCGGAAGCGCGCGCCGTGTCCATTCGCCGCCGCTGGGTCACGCATCCCGAGGCCGGCATCTCCATCGAAGCGCTGACCAGCGCTGTCGATGCGAAATACGGCGCGGGCGAGATCACCCGCTTCTACGACCGTACGGGCAAGCAGGCGGGCGGCATGGTGAAGGAAGGCCGCCTTCTCACCCGGCCCCGCCCTTATTGCCGCGAGGCCATGGACCAGGCGGGCCGCGAAGGCGGGGTCTACGAGCAGAGCGTCTCGATCCCCGGCGAGCAGTCGAGCTTCACGACCGGTGTCTTCGCCCTCTGCGGCACCTTCGCCAGCGCCGTCATCACCGAGCGGCTGAGCAACAAGACCGGCCTCAAGCATCCGGTGCTGGACCTGCACATCGCCAGCTATGACCTGATGAACGACGAGATCTGGAAGCGCGTGGCCGCCCGTCTCTCAGCGGATCTTTCCGCCAGCATGGCGCGCGAGAACCCGGGAAACAGCGCCGCCAAGCCCGAACTCTGACCGTATCGCCCTTCGCCGCGCTGTTTTTCGCGTGCAGCAGGGCGCAAGCTTTGGCTAGGCTCTTCCCCGCGGCACTGCCGCGAAGCCAGGGAGACCACCGATGCGCCTCAACCGACGCCCCGTTCTCGCCGCCCTCGCCACCGCCCTCGCGGGCGTTTTCGCCCTGCCCGCCGCCGCGCAGGAAGGCGAGCCGATCCTCATCGGCGAGATCAACCACTACAAGCGCCTCGCCGCCTTCGCCGAGCCCTACAAGAAGGGCATGGAGCTGGCGCTCCGCGACGTGAACAGCTCCGGCGGCGTGCTGGGACGGCCTCTCCAGTTCATCTTCCGCGACGATCAGGGCCAGCCGGGCGAGGCGGTGAAGATCGCCGAGGAACTCGTGAGCCGGGACGGCGTGGTGATGCTGACGGGCTCGATCCTGTCCAATGTCGGCCTCGCCATCTCATCCTGGGCCGATGCGAACGAGGTGGTCTATCTCGCAGCCGAGCCGCTGGCCGATGCGCTGGTCTGGTCGAAGGGCAACGAGCACACCTTCCGTCTCCGCGCTTCCACCTTCATGCAGGCCGCGATGCTGGCGGAGGAAGCGGCGAAGACCGATGCGATCCGCTACGCCTTCATCGCGCCCAACTACGCCTATGGCCGGGACGCCGTGGCCGCGTTCAAGGAGAACCTGAAGGCGTTGAAGCCCGAGGTCGAGTTCGTGGGCGAGCAGTGGCCCGCGCTCTTCAAGATCGATGCGGGCGCCGAGGTGCAGGCGCTGGAGCGCGCCAAGCCCGACGCGATCTATAACGTCACCTTCGGGCCGGATCTGGCGAAGTTCGTGCGCGAAGGCACGCTCCGCGGTCTCTTCGAAGGCCGGCAGGTCTACGGCCTCCTCACCGGGGAGCCGGAATATCTCGATCCGCTGGGCGCCGAGGCCCCGGTGGGATGGGTCGCCACGGGCTATCCCTGGTACGCCGTGAAGGAACCCGCGGCGGTTGCCTTCGTCGAGGAATACCAGAAGCGCTATCAGGACCATCCGCGCCTGGGCAGCCTCGTGGGGTACATGACCGTCCAGTCCATCGCCGCGGCCATCAAGCGCGCGAAGGCGACGGATACCGCCTCCCTCATCAAGGGCTTCAAGGGGCTCGAGCTCGAGACGCCCGTGGGGCCGATCGAGTTCCGCGAGATCGACCATCAGGCCACCATGGGCGCCTATGTCGGCACCATCGATCTCGTCGAAGGCCAGGGCCGCCTCGTGAACTGGACCTACAAGGCTGGCGACGAGTACCTGCCGGACGACGCCACCGTGAAGACCCTCCGCGCCGGGACGAACTGATCCCTTTCTGGGCTCATGCGCGCGTTCAGGCCGTCGCCGCCATCGGCGGCGGCGCGCAGGCGCGGGAGGCGGCGATGGCATCGGCGAGCGCGTCGATGAAGCCGTGGCTCGCCCGCGGCAGCTCCGCGAGCCGGCGGAGCACCGCCGTCCGCCCGGAGAAGGGCATCGCCATCAGCTTCATGTGAAAGAGCAGCTCGGCAGCTGCCGCGCCGCGCTCCTCCACCGGCAGGCCTGCGAGCAGGTGCTCAGCGATCCAGAGCGGCGTCATCGCCCGGCGGACGAAGCCGAGCACCGCGAGGAGACGCGCCTCCGCCGCCGGCCCCTGCCCCTCGCTCTCCGTCAGCAGCGGCGCGTGCAGCAGAATGGCGCCTGCGTATTGCTGCGTCACGAAACGCACGGTCTCGGCCCGCGCCGC
>JBCBEP010000074.1:0-17616 GCA_038528605.1 Pseudomonadota bacterium | reverse complement strand
AGCCCGTGCTTCGCGCAGGCCTCCGCCTCGAGGGGCAGGGAGCCGAACATCTGCCCGCCACGGAGCGTGACCACCGTGCGCCCACCAGCCTCGGCAAAGCGGCGGATATGGTGCGGCAAGGGCTGGGCCGAGCGCCACATGAGCGGCGTGACCCGCCAGATATTCGGATAGACTGCGCGGATGAAGCCATGGTCCACGATCAACATGTTGAGCCAGGCGCGCGCGCGATCCCGCTTCCGCGTCAGCGGCCGTCGCCAGCGGTTGATGCGGCGCAGCCGGGTCTCCGCCCAGGCGCGCTTGCTCGGGTCCTTGATCTTGTTGGGGTCGGTGGTCAGCAGCGGATCCTGACGCACAGGGTAGCGTGGCAGATTGGTGGAGGGCTGGCGCCGTGCGGCCTTCTCGGCCGCCTCGTCGCTCACGTCATCCTCCCCCACTACCGGGGTGGCGCCCTCGGCGGAGGCGCGGTCAGGGTCGTCGCTGTACGTCATGAGCGGGAAATAGCGGCAGACTGGTTGCCGAACAACGTAACGGCGCCTCGTGCATAGCGGCTGTGTCCTCGCTGCCCGCTTTTGACGCGGGGGGGAGTGTTCGCCTATTGCAGTTGCGTCACAGGCGCCCTAACTCGCCCCGTGTTGCCCGCAGCATGACTGTGGGACTGCGAGATGCACAGTCGGAGACCGTATAATGTCGCTGCCCGATACCGCCGCCAGCCCCGATGGCGCGACCGACGATGTCCTCTTTGCCGGCAAACCCACAGGTATTCCCGTTCCCTCAGGCGTCTTTGCCGAGAAGGTTACGGAGGTGCAGCACTACACCGACCGACTGTTCCGCTTCCGCATCACCCGCCCCGGCACGTTCCGCTTCCGTTCGGGCGAGTTCGTGATGATCGGCCTGCCGAACGCGGAGAAGCCGGTCTATCGCGCCTATTCGATCGCCTCGCCTTCCTGGGACGAAGAGCTCGAGTTCTTCTCCATCAAGGTTCAGGACGGCCCGCTGACCGAGCACCTGCAGAAGATCGTGGTGGGCGACACGGTGCTGATGAAGAAGAAGCCCGTGGGCACGCTCGTGAACGACGCGCTCATCCCCGGCAAGCGGCTCTACCTTTTCGCCACGGGCACCGGTATCGCGCCCTTCGCCAGCATCATCCGCGATCCCGAAACCTACGAGAAGTTCGAGCAAGTCGTCCTCTGCCACACCACGCGCCTCGAAGCGGAACTCGCCTATGGCTATGAGCTGGTCGAGGCCGTGAAGGAAGACCCGCTGGTGGGTGAAGAGGCGAGCGTGAAGCTCTTCCATTACGCCACGACGACGCGGGACGAGACCGCACGGATGGGTCGGATCACCGACAACATCGAGAGCGGCAAGATGTTCACGGATCTCGGTGTGCCGCCGATCGACCCGGCGGTGGACCGCGGCATGATCTGTGGCTCGATGGGCCTCTTGAAGGATCTGAAGGCCATCCTCGAGGCCCGCGGCTTCACCGAAGGAGCCAACTCCAAACCGGCGGAATTCGTCGTCGAACGCGCTTTCGTCGACTGACCGGTCAGTCCGCCCCGCTGCCGCTCAGCCGGCCCAGGTTGCGAAGGGCGGTGGCGTGTACCGTCCTTGTAGGGCGCGTCGAGTGCCGGTGCGCTCCGCCAGCATCCGCGCGTGAATGCCGAAGGTGTTGATCACGATCAGCGTGTTGGGCTCGGCCGTGAACCGCTCCGGTACGCCGCCGAGCCGACGTGCCTCCACGTCGCTCATGAGAAACCGGCCGCTTTTGTTGAGCGTCGCACCGCGCAGGCTTGCGCATCGTCTCGCGACCATCTCCTCCCATTCGAGCCGCTCTGCGCTCAGGCGATGGCTGCCGGGCATGTAGAGCAGCGGTCCGTCGGCCGCGGTTACGGGCGTGAGCGTGAGCCAGAAGCGCAGGCCCGGGCAGAATGCATCGCGATGCCATAGTTCCTGCGCGGCTGCCGCCTTGGGCGGGGGGACTGCGCACTCGCAACGCGAGAGTGCAGCCGTCTCCATCGGAAAGGGCCGACCAATGGCCCGCCTCGCGATGTTATCGAGGATCGGCGCGAGGGCCCGGCGAGCCGCGTCGACCGCTTCCGCCGACGGCGCTTCCGCCGCGAGCGGTGCGAACAGGGCATCGGGCAGCGCGTGCGGAAGGCTGCAGCAACCCTCATCCGCCAGCCTCGCCGCGGCCTCCAGCACCCGGGGCGGGGCGGCGGAGCGCTGCGCCCGCGCGGCCCTGAGCTGCGCGCAGGAGGCGGCCAGCCGGATGCGGAGCGCATGGAGGTGCAGCTTCTTGTTCAACCAAGTGCTGCCGACCCATGGATCGTCGAACGACTTCTCCGCTGTCAGCAGGGACAGCATGCGCAATCTCCGGCCGCTTGGTGGCGCTGCATGGCCGAGCGTGTGTCACGCCCTGCCGAGAGAGCTACACCGGAGGCCGACCGGGACGCCAGACCGTTATGCGGAGGCATGCCCCCGCAGCGCCGCAGACAGCCCTCAGAAGATGAAACCATCCTCCGAGTAGGTGCCACCGCCACCGATGGGCTCGGGCGGCAGGTCTGGCGTCGGCGTCTCGTCGCCGTTTACCGGCTGCGTTGTGCCCTCATGCGGATCGACGGGCTCGAGGTTCTCGTAGATGAAGCTGTCGTCGAGCGGCTCGTTGCCTGGGTTCACGAGTGGCGTGAGCGGGTCGTAGAAGAGAATGAGGTCCGGCTCGTCCTCGTCATCGCCGGTCACGGGCTGCGTGGTGCCGCCCGTGCCGCTGCCATTGCCCGAGGCGCCGTCGGTGTGTCCGTCGGAGCTGTCGGTCGCGGTCGGGTCGCCGCCGCCATATTCGGTGTTCTGGTCGGGCGTCTGGTCGTCGAAGAGCTTGATGTTCTTGTCGTCCTCCTCCTCGCCGTCGCCCTCGTCTGCGTCGCTCCACTCCTCCTCGTTGAAGCCATCGTCGGGTGGCGTGGTGTCGCTGTCGTCGCGTGCTTCCTCGGGCTCGGACTCGGGCGCCGCGTCGGCTTCTTCGCCGGCACCGGGCTCGTTCCCTTCAGGTTTGTTGCCGCCGCCGGTGGTGTGGGTGGTGCTCGACGTCCACCCCTTGCCGTCGATGAGGTTCATCAGCTTCACGAGGAAGCCCTCGACCGCGCCCATGTCCCGGCCTTCGTACCCCGAGCCATCGACGGCGCCCACACGCGGGCCGCCGTCATCGCCGTTACCGTTGCCGGTAGATCCCTCCTCCCAGGGAAGGCTGTCGGTGATCGGTTCGCCGTTCTCGTCGAGCGGGTAGCCGTCCTCGGAATGGGGGCCATACTTCTCGTTAATGGCCTCGCGCGCGGCGTCCGCGTCGGGGAGGGCAAGCATGAGCTGGGCTTCTTCTGCCGTGGAATCGCTGTCGAGCGTGTTGCTCCACCCCGCGGCTTTACGAAGGCTCTGATAGTCAAAGTCTTCGCCGTGGGGCCAGGCTTTGTCGACGTCGGAGGACTTCTCGCCCCCGCCATTCTTCACCGGACTGTCCGCCAGGCGCGGATCGGCGCCAAGAGGGTCGCGGCCGGGCAGGCCCTGCTCGGGCACGCTGCCGAAGAGATCGAGCATCGCCTCCAGGCTGCTGCCGGCTTTCTTTAGAAGGTCGGCCTGTTCTGCGAGAGCCTCCTGGAACGCGTCGGTGGTCAGCAGCGCCTCTGGCGAAATGCCCGCCATCATCTCCGCGATGATCCGATAGTCGGCCTCTGCCTCAGTGTCGCCGGCCTTGGCCGCATCCTCCGCCGCGGCCTCGGCCGCCGCGATGAACCAGCTGTGCAGGAAGCCGACTTCGACCGTGTCGCCCTTAATCTCGAGGGTATAGCTGGCCAGGGTAATCATCTCTCAGTCTCCAATCTTCGGGCGACACGGTCGGTGCTTCGAAGATCGGACTAAGAGAGATCATTGGTTCCTGATGTGTCGGATGGCACGTTCCGGGACAATTCTCCCGCCCCGGTTGTGCCGCCTGTCACAGCTTCCCGTGCTTCACTCCACTTCCGTCCAGCGCACGCGGTAGAGGTCGAACCGCCGGTCGCGGAGGTTGCGGACGGAGCCTTGCGCCCGCGCCCAGGAGAGCGTGGAGAGGTTGAGATCTGCGACCGCCACCATCTCGATGTTCTCCGAGGTCTCCGCCGCGATCCCGTCCCGCGCGAAGGGGAAGTCGCAGGGCGTGTAGATGGCGGACTGGGCATACTGGATGTCCATGTTCTCGACGTCCGGCAAGTTCCCGGTATTACCGGCCGTTACCACGTAAGCCTGGTTCTCCACGGCGCGTGCCTGGCAGCAATACTTCACGCGCAGATGCCCGTGGCGCGTATCGGTGCAGAAGGGCACGAACAGGATCCGTGCGCCCTGATCGACCAGCCGGCGGGCAAGCTCCGGGAACTCGCTATCGTAGCAGATCATCACGCCGATGGGTCCGCAGTCAGTCTGGATCGCGTTGATCTCGTCCCCGCCCTTGATGTTCCACCAGTAGCGCTCGTCCGGCGTGGGGTGCAGCTTCTCCTGCGCATGCACCGAGCCGTCCCGCAGCGCGATATAGGCGACGTTCTGGATGTCGCCGTCATCGGTGCGTGTGGGGTGGCTGCCGCCGATGATGTTAATGTTGTAGCCGATTGCCCAGTTACGGAGTTTCTCGACGAACTCGTCAGTGTATTCCGAGAGCTTTTCGATGGCTTCCTCGGGCGCCAGCTTGCGCTTTTCGGCCGAAAGCATCTGGAGCGTGAAGAGCTCCGGGAACACCACGAAGTCGGACTGATAGTCCGAAGCCGCGTCGATGAAGTGCTCGAGCACCCGGTAGAACTCCTCCCGGCTCTCCACCGCCCGCGCCTGCATCTGTACCGTGGTGATGCGTGCCGTATCGGGGTTGCGGCGGTAGGAGGAGCGCTCGGCGTAATCGGGGTCGAAGTAAGGGTTGCGCCACACCATGAGCGCCGCATGCCCGCCGCTCTCCTTGTCGTCCGCGTGGTAGCCCTTCAGCACCCGCATCGGCTCGAAGCCCGAGCGGAGATGGAAGGAGGCAACGGGGTCCCGCACCTCCTTGTCGATCACCGCCTGCAGGTAGTCCTCGGGCTTCTCGAACTGCTTCTTCTTGCGCGCGTAGCCGGGCAGGCGTCCGCCGAAGACGATGCCCTTGAGCCCGAGATCCTGGCAGAGCCGCTTTCGCGCCTCGTAGAGCCGCTTGCCGATCCGCAGCCGCCGCCGCGTGCCGTCGACGCAGACCTCCATACCGTAGAGCCAGTCGCCGCCGGGGTCGTGCCGCGCGGCGTGGCCGTTACCGGTGATCGCGTCCCAGGTATGGTCCGCCAGCGCCAGCCGCTCCTTCACGCAGAAGGTGGCCGCGTAGCCCACTACCTCGCCGTCATAGGTCACCACGAACTGGCCATCGGGGAAATTGTTGATCTGCCCGCGCACCTGGCCGTGGGTATAGGGCGGCTCGCCGGGGTAAGTCCGCCCCGTGAGCGCAACGATGCCGGGAATGTCCGAGAGCTCCGCATTGCGGATCTCGAGCGCCGCGGGCGTCAGGCTCCGATCCTCGATTTCGGCTGTCGCGGGCTCGTCCGTGCGCTTGTCCATCACCGTCTCCCGGGCTCAGATGCTTCTCCGCGCGTGACATAGCAGCGTGCCACGGGCAAATCGATGTAGGCCTGCCGCGGGAGGACGCCATGATAACCATCCACACCGAGAAACACCGCCTCCGCGCCGCAAAGACCGAGCTCTATGGCGGCGAGCTTGTCCCGCCCTTCGAGTGCCCCGAGCGGGTCGACTACATTCTGGGCCGCGTGCGCGAGGTCGGCCTCGGCCAGGTTCGCGAGCCCGAGGAGCATGGGGTCGAGGCCCTCCGCCTCATCCACGATGCGGACTACCTAAGCTTCCTCGAGACGGCCTGGGACGACTGGCAGGCCGCGGGGATGAAGGGCGAGGCGATCCCCACCGTCTGGCCCTCGCGGCGCATGCCCCGCATGGTGGTGCCCAGCTTTATCGACGGTAAGCTCGGCTACTACTGCCTCGCTGGCGAGACCTCGATCTCCGGCGGTACCTGGGAAGCCGCGCGGGCGAGCGCCGATGTGGCGCTGACCGCCGCTGCCCTTGTGGCCGGTGGGGAGCGCACGGCTTTCGCCCTCTGCCGCCCGCCAGGCCACCACGCGGCGCAGGACATGTATGGCGGCTACTGCTTCCTCAACAATGCCGCCCTCGCAGCGCAGGCCCTTCGGGACGCTGGCAGCGCGCGCGTCGCTATCCTCGACGTGGACTTTCACCATGGCAACGGCACGCAGGCCATCTTCTACGACCGGGCGGATGTGCTGTTCCTCTCCCTGCATGGCGACCCGATGGAGGCGTTTCCCCATTACCTCGGCGGTGCGGAGGAGAAAGGAGAGGGCCCGGGCGCCGGCTTCAACGTGAACTACCCGCTGCCCCGCGGTACCGAATGGCCCGCCTGGTCCGCCGCGCTCGACGATGCCATCGCCCGCCTCAAGGCCTTCGGTGCGGAGGCCGTCGTCGTCTCCCTCGGCGTCGACACGTTCAAGGAAGACCCGATCAGTTTCTTCCGGCTCGAGAGCGATCATTTCACCGAAATGGGCGCCCGCATCGCCGCCGCTGGCCTGCCGACACTCTTCGTGATGGAAGGCGGGTACGCCGTCGCGGAGGTGGGCATCAACACTGTGAACGTGCTCACGGGGTTCGAAGGTGTTTGATTGCGCGACACACCTTCAAACGCTTCCGAATCTGTCCTAACGATCATCGCACAAGCCATCGGCAGAGGCCCCTCCCGGCCTTGCGGTCCCTGAGGGGCGACGACGCGTGACCGGCATCCTCCGATCCTTCTGCCGCCCGGGCCGCGTGCTCGCCTGGGGCGCTCTCCTTGCCCTCGCCGCCTGCGGGGGCGGGCAGGATTTCGAGCAGCCCGTCGAGTTCGAAGCGCCCGAGACGCTTGTCGAATACGAGGTCGTGGTCGAGGGCGCCCCTTCCGAGGAAATCCAGGACCTGATCGAGGAGAGCCTGCTGCTCTTCCGCCGGCAGGAAGACGGCGCCCAGTCGCTCCCCTTCCTCCGCCGACGCGCGCAGGGCGATGTGCCTACCGTCGAGAAGATCCTCCGCTCCTTCGGCTACTACCAGCCCAGCGTGAACACCGAGGTGGCCGAGAAGCCACCTGAGCCCGATGCCGAGGCCGAAGCGGAACCGGAGGCGGAGGCGGAGGAAGCAGCCGAGGACGACGCTGAGGGCGAGGCGTCGGAGGAGGCAGCAGAGGCGGTCGAGGCCATTGCCACCGTCCGCATCGATCCCGGCCCCGCCTTCGTGCTCGCCCGGCAGGACTTCGCCCTGAGCGGCGCGGGCGACGGGCCCCAGCCCGCCCTCGGCCCGGCGGAGGCCTATGGCGCCCCCATCGGCCAATCCGCCCAGGCACAGCTCATTCTGAATGCGGAGGGCGGCGCCCTTGCTGCGATCAGGGCCCAGGGCTTCCCCTATGCCTCTGGCGAGGGGCGGGACGCGGTGGCCGATCTCGACGCCAGCACCATCGAGATCGACAGCAAGATCTTCACGGGCCGCCAGCACCGCTTCGGGCCGGTGACCATCAAGGGCGCGCCAAACGTCGACGACGACTACATCCTCACCTACCTGACCTTTGCGGAAGGAGACCTCGCGGACCCTGCCAAGCTTTCGGAATTTCAGCGCGAGCTTCTGGGCACCGGCCTCTTCCGCGCGGGCTTCGTCACGTTGCCCGAGGAAGCGCCGGAAGGCGAAGTTGCGCCCGTGACGGTGGAGCTTGAGGAGGCACCCTTCCGAACCTTCACCGCCGGCGCCCGGTTCGACAGCGACGACGGGCCTGGCGTCCGCCTCGGCTTCGAGCACCGGAACCTCTTCGGTGCCAACGAGACGCTCAACCTCGTCCTCAACGCCAGCCAGGACGAGCAGCGCCTCACCGCCACCGGCGAGAAGCCCCAGTTCAAGCGGGACGGCCAGTCCCTCATCGGCACCGCGGAGGCACGGCGGATCGAGGACGACGCGTTCGACGAGATCGGCGGCACCGTCTCGCTCGTCCTCGCCCGCGAGATCACGGAGCGATGGACGCTCTCCGGCGGCGGGCTCTTCGAGGCGAGCCAGATCGATGACGGCGAGCGCGAGGCCACTGCGTATCTCTTCGGCATCCCGCTCCAGGCGGATTACGACGGCAGCGACGACAAGCTGAACCCCACGCGGGGCGAGCGGTTGAACATCCAGCTCACCCCGTTCGGCGGCCTCTTCGACAGCGAGGCAGTCACGTTCCTCGTCGCGGATGTGCGCGGCAGCCTCTATCGCCGCCTCACCACCGACGGCCGCTACGTCGCAGCCTTCCGTGGCCGCTTAGGCGCCATTCCCTCCGACAGCCTCGACGACATTCCCGCCACCCGCCGTCTCTACTCCGGCGGCGCGGGTAGTGTGCGGGGCTTCCAGCAGGACTTCGTCGGCCCGCTCGACGACGACAACGACCCCATCGGCGGCCGCTCGGTGATCGAGGCCGGGGCGGAGCTTCGCTTCCCCATCTTCGGCGATGTGGGCGGCGTCGCCTTTGTCGAGGGCGGCACCGTCTCCAGCGAGATCTTCCCGGATTTCGAGGAGGACTTCCTCGTCGCCGCCGGCGGCGGGGTCCGCTACTATTCGCCCGTGGGACCCATCCGCTTCGATATCGGCTTCCCCATCAACGGCCGCGACGCGGATGATGCGTTCCAGTTCTACATCAGCATCGGCCAGGCCTTCTGAGCCGGCGGGAGACGCGCCTTGAGAAACCGGGTCATGAGACGACTGACCATCCTCACGCTGCTCCTCGCGGGCCTGCTGGCGCCGCCGGCCGCAGCGCAGCTCTCCTTCCTCGGGCTCAAGAACAACCTCGTGCAGCTCCTGCTCGAGCAGATCAGCGTGCCCGGCGAGTTCGAGGTGACGGCCGAAGAGGTGGTAGAGCCGGATGACGGCTCCACGGCCCTCCGCGGCCTCGCCATCGCGGATGCAGACGGCATATGGCTGCGCATCGGCCAGGTCTCGCTCGACTGGCGGCCCACGGCGCTCCTTGGCGGCACCATCGAGATCAACCGGCTCGCAGCGGAGGACGTTGAGTACCTCCGCGCGCCCGGCGCGGCCGTGACCGTGAAGGAGGGCGAGGAGGAAGCGGCGGACGAGGAGGCCAGCCCGTTCCAGTGGCCTCGTGCGCCCCTCACGACCATCGTCAGCGAGATGCGGCTCGACCGTGTGCGCATCGCTCCCGGCGCCATCGCCGAGCAGGGCCTCGCCTTCGATGCAGTCGGGAATGCGCGCGACCAGGGGGACGAGCAGGCGCTCAAGCTCGAGGTCACCCGCACGGACGACGTTACCGGCAAGATCCTTGTCGACTACCTCCGCACTTTCGAGGCCAACACGCTTGCGCTGAAATTGGAGGCAGACGAAGCGGCCGGTGGTCTCGTCGCCGAGTTCGCAGGCCTGCCGGAGACCAGTGCCAGCCGCGCCGTCGTCGACGCCTCGGGCCCGCTGACGGACTGGCAGCTTCAACTCGACGTCTCTTCCGACAACGTGATCGATGTCGACGGCGCCCTCACCGTGCAGCTCGAAGGCGCCACGAACGTGGTCGCCGACCTGACGGTGGACCCCGGCGAGGCCCTCGCGCCCACCGCACGCCGCCTGCTTGAGCCGCAGGCCACGCTCGCGCTCTCCGTCGTCGAGGGGGAGGACGGCGTGATCCGGATCGAGCGCGGCAGTGTGACGAGCCCGGAGATCAACCTTGCTTCTTCGGGCTTCTATGACACGAACACGGGCGCGGTGGATCTTGATATCGACCTGACCGCCAACCCTGGCCTTCTCGACGATGCGGAGGGGGTGAACTTCGAGACCATGGGCCTCATCGCCCGCGTCGATGGGGACGGCACCAATCTCGACGCGACCGGTGAGCTTCGGGTGGCAAGCTTCGCCAGCCCCTCCGCCGATGTCGGCCTCGCTCTTCTCGAGACCACCGTTACCCAGCGTGGCGAGCGCCTCGACTTCGCGGTGGACGGGGACCTCAACACGCTGCGGATCGACCGGCTGGGCCCGCAACTCCTCGGCGATGGCGTTCTGATCATGCGCGGCCGGAGCGAGGGGTCGGTCTTCGAGCTTTCCGAGTTCCGCTTTGCCTCCGATCCCCTGCAACTCGAGGCCCAGGGTCGCGCCGATACCGAGGCCAACACGCTGGCCTTCGACTACCGCGCGACCGCCGACCGCGTGGCGCCCATCGCAGCGGCCTATGATGCGAACGCCACCGGCGCGCTCCGTCTCGAGGGCCGTGTCGAGGGCACGCCGGAGATCCCGCAGCTCTCCGGCACGCTCGCCTTCGAGGAGTTGAGCTTCGACGGCGAGCAGTACGGCGCCGTCCGCCTCGACCATCAGGCGACGATCGGAGAGACGCCGGCGGGCCAGATCGCGCTCACGGCCGACGGGTCGCGCTTCGGCCCGGCGGAGCTCAGCACCTTCTTCCGCCTTGCGGGCTCGGACCTCGCGCTCACCAGCCTCGTGCTCCGCGCGCTCGACGCGGAGGTGGACGGGAACGTCACGCTCGATATCGACACCACGCTGATGACCGGGGAGGTGGTGATGGCCGTCCCGTCGCTGGAGCGCGCGGAAGCAGCCACGGGCCTCGCCCTCGCGGGCAGCGCCGATGGCCGCGTGATCCTGGGCACCGAGACGCTGGAGCAGAACTTCGGCACCTCTCGCGAGATGCAGGTGGCCGATATCGCCTTCGCCGTGAGCGACTTCGCGGGCTTCGAGGCGGAGGTTGCCTCCCTCGGCATCGCTGGCCGGCTGACCGACCTGCTCGGCCAGCCCGGCGGGGACGTTACCATCGCGCTAGACGATGCGCGCCACCCCGCCGCCCGGCTGGCGAAGGGCGAGGTGGAGGCGACGCTCGAGAGCCTGACCCGGAAGGGCCGCGCCGATATCCGCTACCGCCTCTCCGATATCGTGGCGCCCGACCAGGCGAGCATCGCCGTCTTCGAAGGCACCGCGAATCTCACGGATCTCGACACCTCGCCCGGCGCGGTCGTCGAGGCGGTCGCGCGGGAGATCGCGATCGAGGCGGTTGAGGGTGGACGCGTCGCCGAAGCCCGCGTCTCCGCCAATCTCTCGGACCTTGCCGGCAGCCCGGGTGGCACGGTCAGCGCCACGATCGGGGCCATCGAGGCGGCGGGCTACAGCGTGCGGAGCGTCACGGCCGAGACTGACCTCGCCGACCTGACCGGTGAGGGCAGCGCGAAAGGGAGCGTCCTGGCGACCGCCGTCGACGGCCCCGATGCCTCCCTAGCCAGTGCGGCGGTGGATTTCGACATGGCGGCGCTCACCACATCCCCGGAAGGCCGCGTGACTGCCGAGATCGCCGAGATCGCCGCCGCAGGCTACAGCGTCGAGCGCGTGAGGGCGGAGACCGACCTTTCGGACCTCACCGGCAGTGCCGCCGCCAAGGGCACCGTCACGGCCGAGGCTGTCTCCGGCCCCGAGGCAGGGCTGGCCCGCGCCGAGGTGCGCTTCGATATGGGCGACCTCACCGGGGACCCTGCGGGCACGGTGGATGCGGTCGTCACCCAGCTCAGCGCCGCCGGGGCGAGCATCGACCGTGTTGAGGCGCAAACCCGCCTTGCGACGCTCGTCTCCGCCCCTGCTGCCGAACTCACCGCCCGCACGGGCCGCATCGACGGGCCCGGCATCGCGGCAAGCGGTGCGACGGTGGAGGCGGATCTCGCGGACCTCGCCGCAAACGGCCGGGGCACGGCGACCGTGACCCTCGAAGGGCTCTCCGGCAGTGCGAGCGCCCGCCGCATCGCGGTTGAGGCGGACATGACGGGGCTCAAAAGCCCCGCCGGCACCGTCCAGCTCCGTGCGGAGGGGCTCGCGGCGGGGGGCGCGGAGATCGGCAGCGCCCGCGCCAATGCGCGCCTGACGGACAGGGGCGGGCGGACGGATGTGACCGCTACCCTTTCCGCCCCTGCCATCGCCGCGGAAGGCATCGAGATCGCCGGTGTCACGCTCGACGCGGCGGTGCGCGACGCGCTTGGCCGCCCTGGGCTCGACGCCACCCTCGGCATCGAACGGGTGGAGGGGCAGGGCCTCGCCCTCGGCACCACGCAGCTCAAGGCCAGCGGCCCTCTCTCCGACCTTGCCATCGCCCTCGACACTGCCGGCTCGTTCGACCGGAAGGACCTCGCCGCCACCCTCCGCGCTCAGGTGGACGCGGATGGCCCGCTGCAGGCGGAGGTCAGCACGCTCTCCCTCACGCTCGGGGAGGCGGCCGTGGCCCTCGACAATCCGCTCCGGATCCAAAGCCGTGGTGGCGCGACAGCGCTCGAGGGCCTCGCCCTCAGCTTGCCCGGCGGGCGCGTGACCGGCGATGCCACGCTCCATGGCACCGGCGCCGAGGGCGCGCTGCTGGTCGATTTCACCGATCTGGGCCAGCTCAAATCCCTGGCGGAGGCGAGCCCCGTCAAGCGCGGTACCCTCCGCCTCGACGCACGTTTCGACACGCGCCGCGGCCGTGCTGGCGCGGAAATCGACGGTCAGGCCCGCGGCCTCGCCTTCGACGAAGCGGTGGCGGCCATCGGCGATCTCGGCCTCGATCTCGCTGGCCGCTGGGATGGGCGGCGGCTTGAGAACGACATCGCCCTCTCCGGCCCGTTCGGCGAGCCCTTCCGGATCAATGCGGCCCTCGGCCTCGTCCCCTCCGGCGGCCCCGCCCCGCGTGTGCCCGAGAACGCGGCGCTTGACGGGACGGTGCGCTGGCAGGGCGATGTGGGCGAGCTCTGGGTGCTCGTCCCCCTGCCGGACCATGTGCTCGATGGCAGTCTGCTGATCGACCTCGCCCTCGGCGGCACGCTCAACGCCCCGCAGGTGGACGGCCGGGTCGAAATGCGCGACGGCCAGTATCAGAACCTCGATGCCGGCACGATCCTCACGGGCCTCACCCTCGATACCCAGCTTGAGTCCACCGATACCTTCGCTGTGGTCTTCAGCGGACGGGACGGCGCTTCTGGCACCCTCGACGGCCGCCTTGCTCTCTCACCCCAGGGCCTCGATGCGGAGATCGGGGCAGACAGCGCCGTTCTCGTGCGGCGGGATGACGTGACTGCCCAGATCAGCACCGATATCGCCGTGAAGGGCCCGCTCGACAGCCTCGCCGTTACCGGCCGGACCGTGGTCGAGCGCGCGGAAGTGCGGCTCGTGAACGCCACGCCGCCCTCGGTCGCGAGCCTCGGTGACGTCCGCATCAAAGGCGAGCCTGTGGAGGAAGAGGAGCCCGGCCCCGGCAGCAGCATCACCCTCGATCTGACGGTGGAAGGCCCGCAGGGCATCTTTGTGCGCGGCCGCGGACTCGACAGCGAGTGGCGCGTCAACCTCGATATCGGCGGCACGGCCGCGATCCCCCGCATCACCGGGGAGGTGGAACGGATCCGCGGGGGGCTAGACATCCTCGGCAAAACCTTCGAGCTGCGGGAGGGCGAGGTGCTCTTCACCGGCGGCCGCGAGATCGACCCGCGACTGACGGTAACGCTCGCGCATCAGAACGCTGGTGTGACGGGCTTCATCAACGTTCGCGGCAACGCCTCGGACCCGCAGATCAGCTTCACCTCAGAGCCGGCGCTGCCCGAGGAGGAGGTGCTGCCCCGCACCGTCTTCGGCAGCAACTCGCAGTCGCTCTCTCCTGCCCAGGCCGTCCAGCTCGCCTCCGCCGTCAACTCGCTGCTCGATGGCACGGGCGGTGTTTTCGACGATATCCGCAGCGCCGCGGGTGTCGACGTGCTGCGGTTCGACACGGACGAGGAGGGCGAGGCCGAGATCACCGTGGGCAAGAACGTGGCCGAGGGGGTCTTTGTCGGTGCCACGCAGCCCATTGCCGGCGGCGAGAGCAAAGTCACCGTGGAGGTCGAGGTGTTCGGCGATGTGACGGTGGACGGCGAGGTAGGCAGCGAGGGCTCCACCAGCCTCGGCATCAACTGGCGCAAGGACTTCTAGGGCTGAAGACCAGGGAACAGCGGTCACGCTTGCCGCCTTGCCGTAGCGTCCAGTTGCGGATCGGAACGCGCAGCGCATTCAATGCATGATAATCCTTCGTCCGGCCGCATGGCATCGCGGCCGGACGAAGGAGCCTGTCATGCCGCCCCGCATTCCCTCTCGCATCGTTCTGTTCGTCGCATCGGCCATGCTCGCCGGCCCGGCAGCGGCGCAGATGCCGCCGAACCCGCCGGTCGATGTCGCCACACCGCTGAGCGCCAGCGTGACCGATTACGACGTCTTCACCGGGCGGTTCGAGGCGACGCGCGAGGTGGAGCTGCGCGCCCGTGTCTCCGGCTATCTCGACAGCGTGACCTTCGAGGATGGGACGTTGGTCAGGGAAGGCGATGTCCTCTTCACGATCGACCAGCGCCCTTTCGAGGCTGCCGTTCGGCGCGCAGAAGCCGCCCTCGCCTCCGCCGAGGCCGCCGCCCAACTCGCGCAGATCGAACTCGACCGGGCCACCCAGCTCGCACAGCGCAACGTGGGCACCGAGCAGGAGGTGGACCGCACGCAGGCACAGCTCTCCGAAACGCTCGCTCAGGTGCAGGTTGCGGAGGCCGATCTCGTCACCGCGAAGCTCGACCTCGAATTCACCACCATCGAAGCACCGTTCGATGGCCGCGTGTCGGAGACCACGGTCGACCCCGGCAACCTCGTGGTTGGCGGCACCTCGAGCACGATGCTCACCACCATCGTCTCCGTCGCGCCGGTCTACTTCACCTTCACGGTCTCGGAAGCGGATTTCCTGATGTACTCCCGCTTCGTGCCGCTGGAGGACCGGCCTTCGGCCAGCGGCGGGGGCAACTGGCCCGTCCGCATCCGCCTGCTCGATGAGGATGATTTCGTGCATGAAGGCCGGCTGGACTTCGTGGACAACCGGCTCAACCCGAATTCCGGCACCGTGAGTGTCCGCGCGGTGGTCGACGAGCCGTCCCCGCAGCTCGTGCCCGGCGTCTTCGGCCGCATCCGCGTGGCCTCGAGCCTGCCCTATGACGCGCTGCTTCTGCCCGACGAAGCGATCCTCTCGGACCAGGCGAGTAAGATCGTCATGACCGTCGTGCCGGCGGAGGAGGAGGGGGTGATGAAGGTCCAGCCCGCCCTCGTGAAGCTCGGGCCCCTCCATCGCGGCATGCGTGTCATCCGGTCGGGCATCGCGGCGGATACGCGCGTCATCGTCTCGGGCGTCCAGCGCGCGCGGCCCGGCAGCACCGTCACGCCGCAGGAAACCGAGCTTTCCTTCCCGGATGAACAGCAAGCGGCCGCCGGCGGCGCCACGGGCAACTGAGCAGGCAGGTCGCAATGGGCGGGTTCTCACACTTCTTCATCGACAGGCCGATCTTCGCGGCCGTCGTATCGATCCTCCTCGTGATCATGGGTGCCGTCGCCTACGGCCAGCTCCCCATCACGCAGTATCCGGAGATTGCGCCACCCACGGTTCAGGTGACGGCGAGCTACCCCGGCGCCTCGTCCGAAACGGTGGCCGACACCGTCGCTTCCGTCATCGAGCAGGAGGTGAACGGCGTCGAGGACATGCTCTACATGACGAGCCAGTCCACGGGCGACGGGCGCATGACCCTCAACGTCGTGTTCGAGCTCGGCACCGATATCGACCAGGCTCAGGTGCTCGTCCAGAACCGCGTGACCTCGGCCGAACCGCGCTTACCCGAGGAGGTGCGCCGCCAGGGTGTGGTGACCGAAAAGTCCTCCCCGGACATGATGATGGTCATCCACATGTTCTCGCCGGACGGGAGCAGGGACCAGCTCTACATCTCGAACTACGCCAAGAGCCAGGTGGTCGACCGCCTCGCACGGATCGACGGCGTCGGGCAGGCGACCGTGTTCGCAGAGCGCGCCTACTCCATGCGCGTCTGGCTCGATCCGGAGCTCGTTGCCGCCCGCGGGCTGACGGCTGGCGAGGTGCTCAATGCCCTTCGCGCAAACAATACCCAGGTCGCGTCCGGCATCATCAATCGCCTCCCCGTACCCGACCAGAAGGCCTACGAGCTGCAGGTTGTCACCGACGGCAGGCTGATCGAGCCCGAGGAGTTCGCCGAGATCGTCGTCGCCACCGATGACGACGGCGGCCTGATCCGCATCGCCGATATCGGCCGCGTGGAACTCGGCGCGCAGGACTACTCGATCAACGGCTATCTCGACGCGGATACGGCGCTGCCCATCGGCGTGTTCCAGCGCCCGGGCTCTAACGCCCTCGACACCGCCGACCAGATCTTCGCGCTGATGGACAGCCTCGCCGCGGACTTTCCGGACGGTGTGGAGTACACGGTCGTCTACAACCCCACCGAGTTCATCCAGCAGTCCATCGACGAAGTGAACCGGACGCTCTTCGAGGCGATCGCGCTCGTGATCCTCGTGATCGTGATTTTCCTGCAGTCGATCCGCACGGCGATCATCCCCGTCATCGCCATCCCGGTCTCGCTGGTCGCCACCTTCGGCGCCATGGCGCTCTTCGGCTTCTCGCTCAACAACCTTTCGCTCTTCGGCCTCGTGCTCGCCATCGGCATCGTGGTCGACGATGCGATCGTGGTGGTCGAGAACATGGAGCGGTTCCTGCGCGAAGGTATGAAGCCGCGGGAAGCTGCGCGCCAGACGATGACCGAGGTCTCCGGTGCGCTCGTGGCCACCTCGCTGGTGATGATGGCCGTGTTCCTGCCCGTTGCTTCAGTGGCTGGCATCACGGGGCAGTTCTATCAGCAGTTTGCGCTTACCATCGCGGCCTCCACCGCCATCTCGACAGTGGTCTCGCTCACCCTCTCCCCGGCGCTCGCCGTGCTCTTCATGCGCGGGCCGGACGAGCCGCCTTCCGGCGGACTTATCGGCCGGCTTCTTCGCGTGATCAGCTGGCCGCTCAAAACCTTCGGGCGGGGCTTCAACTGGGCCTTCGACAAGATGGCGAACGGTTATGCCTGGCTCGTTCGTCTGATCCTCGGCGGCGTCGCCATCGCGCTCATCGCCTATGGCGGGCTCATCTGGCTCGCGGTGGAGCGTTTCCAGGCGGCACCCCAGGGCTTCATCCCGGCGCAGGATCAGGGCTATCTCATCACGGTGGTCCAGCTGCCCGCGGGCTCGGCGCTCAGCCGGACCGATGCGGTTACGCGCCGGGCCGAGGCGATCATCCAGTCCCACCCCGCCGTGGCGCATACGGTGCCCATCGTCGGGCTCGATGGGGCGACCTTTACGAACGCGCCCAACGCCGCCGCCATCTTCGTGCCGATGAAGGACTTCGCCTGGCGGACCGCCAACGGCTATCCGGACACGCGCGTGCTGGGCGAGCTGCAGGGCCAGCTCTTCGGCCAGATCAAGGAGGCGGTCATCTTCCTCCTCCAGCCCCCGCCCGTTCGCGGCATCGGCAACTCAGGCGGCTGGAAGCTCTACGTGCAGGACGAGCGGGGCCGGGGGCTCGACGCGCTGCAGGAAGCGGCGCAGGCCATGGCCGCCGCCGCGAACCAGACCGCGGGGATCGCCGGCGCCTTCACGCTCTACAACACCGGCACGCCGAGGATCTACGCGGATATCGACCGGGTGAAATCCGAGATCATCGGCATCACA
>JBCBEP010000073.1:0-17627 GCA_038528605.1 Pseudomonadota bacterium | reverse complement strand
GGCGGCTCCATGCACATGTTCTCCAAGGAGAAGGAGTTCTATGGCGGCCACGGCATCGTCGGCGCCAACGTGCCACTGGGCGCGGGCCTCGCCTACGCGAACAAGTACCGCGGCAACGACCATGTGTGCCTGACCTATTTCGGCGACGGCGCGGCCAACCAGGGCCAGGTCTACGAGACGTTCAACATGGCGGCCCTCTGGGAGGTGCCCTGCATCTTCGTGATCGAGAACAACAAATATGCGATGGGCACGGCGCAGCAGCGCTCGACCTCCTCGGCCAAGCTGCATGAGCGCGGCCACGCCTTCGGCATTCCCGGCGAGGAGGTCGACGGCATGGACGTGATCGCGGTGGCCGAGGCAGGGCGCCGCGCGGTGGAGCACTGCCGGGCGGGCAAGGGCCCCTACATCCTCGAATGCATGACCTACCGCTACCGAGGCCACTCCATGTCCGATCCCGCGAAGTACCGCACCCGCGACGAGGTCTCGAAAATGCGCGAGACCCGCGACCCGATCGAGCAGCTCAAGAAGCTGATGATCGAGCAGAAGGTGGCGGACGAGGATGCGCTGAAGGACATCGACAAGAAGGTGAAGGCACGCGTCAACGAATGCGCGAAGTTTGCCCAGGAAAGCCCTGAGCCTGCTGCAGAAGAGCTCTGGACCGACGTATACGCCTGATCTCTGGGGAGGAGACCGGATATGACCATCGAAGTGCTGATGCCGGCGCTTTCCCCCACCATGGAGGAGGGCAAGCTGGCCAAGTGGAACGTCAAGGAGGGAGACAGCGTCACCTCCGGCGACGTTATCGCCGAGATCGAGACGGACAAGGCCACCATGGAGGTTGAGGCGGTCGATGAAGGGACCGTCGGCAAGATCCTGGTCGACGAGGGCACGGATGCGGTGAAGGTGAACACCCCCATCGCGATCCTGCTGGAAGAGGGCGAGGACGAGAGCGCCCTGGCCAATGCCGGCAGCGGTGGCGGCGGGGGCGCGGCCCCCGCGCCAGAGCCGGCCGCCGAGGCCCCCGCCCCGGCCGCGGCGCCGCCCGCCGCCGCGAAGGCGCCCGAGGAGAACGTCATCGAGCCGGACTGGCCCGAAGGCACCGAGACCGCGCAGCAGACGGTCCGCGTGGCACTCCGCGACGGCATGGCCGAGGAGATGCGCCGCGACGGCGATGTCTTCGTCATGGGTGAGGAGGTTGCCGAGTACCAGGGCGCCTACAAGATCACCGAGGGCCTCCTGCAGGAGTTCGGCGCCAAGCGCGTGGTCGACACGCCCATCACCGAGCATGGCTTCGCTGGCATCGGCGTGGGCGCGGCCTTCGCAGGCCTCCGCCCGATCGTCGAGTTCATGACGTTCAACTTCGCGATGCAGGCCATCGACCACATCATCAACTCGGCCGCCAAGACGCTCTATATGTCCGGCGGCCAGATGGGCTGCCCCATCGTCTTCCGCGGCCCGAACGGGGCGGCTGCCCGCGTCGCCGCCCAGCACAGCCAGGACTATGCGGCCTGGTACGCGAACATCCCGGGCCTGAAAGTCGTCCAGCCCTACACGGCATCGGACTATAAGGGCCTCCTGAAGTCCGCCATTCGCGACCCGAACCCGGTTGTCTTCCTCGAGAACGAGATCCTTTACGGCAAGTCCTTCGAGGTGCCGATGATGGAGGACTTCACCGTCCCCCTCGGCAAGGCCCGCATCGCGCGCCAGGGGTCGGACATCACCATCGTCAGCTTCGGGATCGGCATGACCTACGCCATGGAGGCGGCAGAAGCGCTGGCCGGTGAGGGGATCGACGCCGAGGTGATCGATCTGCGCACCATCCGCCCGATGGACACGGCCACCGTCGTCCGCTCGGTGCAGAAGACCAATCGCTGCATCACGGTCGAGGAAGGCTGGCCCGTCTGCTCCATCGGCAACCACATCTCCGCCGTGCTGATGCAGGAGGCCTTCGACTGGCTCGACGCGCCGGTGATGAACCTCACCGGTAAGGACGTGCCCATGCCTTACGCCGCCAACCTCGAAAAGCTCGCCCTCGTCACCACGGCCGAGGTCGTCGAGGCGGCCAAAGCCGTCTGCTACCGCTGAGGAGCGCGCCCATGCCCATCAACATTCTCATGCCCGCGCTCTCGCCCACCATGGAGGAGGGCAAGCTCGCGAAGTGGAACGTCAAGGAAGGCGACACGGTCGAGAGCGGCGACGTGATCGCCGAGATCGAGACCGACAAGGCCACCATGGAGGTCGAGGCGGTCGACGAAGGCCGTGTGGCCAAGATCGTCATCGCCGAAGGCACCGATGCGGTGAAGGTCAACGAGGTCATCGCCATTCTGCTCGAGGAAGGCGAGGACGAAAGCGCCCTCTCCGCCGCGGCCGCACCGAAGAGCAACGGCGCCTCCGCGCCCGCGCCCGAGGCAGCCCCGGCAGCCGAGGCCGCCCCTGCTGCGGCCCCTGTCCCCTCACCCGCACCCGCGGCGCCGAAGGGTGAGGGCGGGCGCGTCTTCGCCTCCCCGCTCGCGCGGCGGATCGCGAAGGACAAGGGGCTCGACCTTGCGGCGATCAAGGGCTCCGGTCCCCATGGCCGCATCGTGAAGGCGGATGTTGAGAACGCCAAACCCGGCGCCGCCCCCGCCGCAGCGCCTGCGCCGGCAGCGGAGGCGCCGAAGCCCGCTGCCGCTGCCGCCGCCATGCCCACAGGCCCCGCGGCCGATGCGGTGGCCAAGATGTTCGCGGGCCGGGAGTTCGAGGAGGTCCCGCTCGACGGCATGCGCAAGACCGTTGCGAGCCGCCTTACGGAAGCCAAGCAGACCATCCCGCATTTCTACCTCCGCCGCGGGGTGATGCTGGACGATCTGCTCGCTCTGCGCGCCCAGATGAACGCTAAGGGCGAGAAGCGGGGCATCAAGCTCTCGGTCAACGACTACATCATCAAGGCCTCCGCCCTCGCCCTTCAGGCCGTGCCTGGCTGCAACGCCGTGTGGGCGGGCGACCGGATGCTGAAGATGAAGGCGTCGGATGTCGCGGTCGCCGTGGCGATCGAGGGCGGGCTCTTCACGCCGGTGATCAAGGACGCGGAGGCAAAGTCCCTCTCCGCCATCTCGGCGGAGATGAAGGACCTCGCCGCCCGCGCCCGCGAGCGCAAGCTGGCGCCTGCCGAGTATCAGGGCGGCACCTTCGCCATCTCGAACCTCGGCATGTTCGGCATCGAGAACTTCGACGCCGTCATCAACCCGCCCCATGGCAGCATCCTTGCCGTGGGCGCAGGCCTCAAGAAGCCGGTGGTGAAGGACGGTGCATTGGCCACCGCCACGGTCATGTCCGTGACCCTCTCGGTCGACCACCGGGTGATCGACGGCGCGCTCGGCGCCCAGTTCCTCGAGGCCTTCGTGGGCTATCTCGAGGATCCGATGTCGATGCTCATGTGAGCGTGCGGCCGGCCCCTTTGCCCGGGGCCGGCCTTGCCGTCACTCGGCGGGTGCAGCCGGCGCCTCGGCCCGGCGGTTGCGCCGAAGATCGTCGATGCTGAGCGCGCCGTCGCCGTTTCGGTCCCGCAGCATCACCAAGTTTGCCGTGCGGCGCTGGAATTCCTCGGCCGTCACGATGCCGTCCCCGTCCCGATCATGGCGCTGGAACTGGCGCACCATCCGCTCGCGCATCGCGTCGAGCCACAGCGCCTCGTATTCGGTGAGGCTGAGCGTACCGTCGGCATCCACGTCGAACGCGGCCAGACGCGAGGCGCGCGTGCTGTCGATCTCCGCCTGCGTCACCAGCCCGTCGCCATCGGCATCATAGGTTTCCTGCAGTTCGATCAGCCGGCGCATCATCGCGCGGCGACCACCGCGCCTGCCCTCGCCCCGCGCATGGCGGCCATGGTGGCGTGCTCCCGGCCCGTCATGCGCCGCCGCCCGCGCCGCCACGCGGTCACCGCTCTGCGCCAGCGCGCCCGGCACGTTCGTGATCATGGCGGCAGCGCCGAGGGCGGCGAGGGCCGCGCCCGCGAGAAGGAACTTCTTCATGGGGTGTCTCCCGTTGTTTGGACACCCAGCATACGCGCCGCGGCGCGCTCTCCGTCGCAGCGCGGCGCGCAATCCCGCCCGGAAACCGGTCTTCAGCCCGCAATCACGGCCTCGGCCGCCTTGATCGCGTCCTCGGCCTTCGCCGCATCCGGGCCGCCGCCCTGCGCCATGTCCGGCCGCCCGCCACCGCCGACACCGCCCACGGCCGCCACGGCCGCCTTCACGATGTCGATGGCCGAGACCCGCTCGGTCAGGTCCGCGGTCACACCGGCGGCGATGCTGGCCTTGCCGCCCGCCTCCGCCACCAGCAGCACCACGCCTGTGCCTAGCCGCTTCTTGTGCTCGTCCACGAGGCCCCGCAGGTCCTTCGGATTCACGCCGGTGAGGCTTTGCGCGAGGAAGGGTACGCCGGCCACATCCTTCGGCCCCGCCGCCTCTCCGCCCCCGCCGCCGAGCGCGATCTGCTTTCGAAGCTCGGCGATCTCCTGCTCCATCTGCCGGCGCTCGGCGAGCAGCGCGGTCACCCGGTCAGGCGCCTCCGCGGGCCGGGTTTTCAGCGCCGCGGCCACGGCATCGAGCGCCGCCTCCCGCTCTGTCACATAGGCAAGCGCGGCCGCCCCCGTGAGCGCCTCGACACGCCGGATACCGGCCGAGGATGCGCCCTCGCCCACGATCTTGAAGAGGCCGATCTCGCCCGTGCGCCCCACATGCGTGCCGCCGCAAAGCTCGAGGCTGTAGGTCAGGCCCGCGGGCCCGCTCTCCCCGCCCATATGCCGCGCATCCCGCCGGCCCATGGAAACGACGCGGACCTCCTCGCCATACTTCTCGCCGAAGAGCGCGCGCGCGCCTTCCGACACCGCATCGTCCGGGGTCATCAGCCGCGTCGTCACCGGGCTGTCCTGGCACACAAGGTCGTTCACCTCGGCCTCAACGCGGGCGAGCTCATCGCCGGTCATCGCCTCGGCATGCTGGAAGTCGAAGCGCAGCCGCTCCGGCGCCACCAGGCTGCCGCGCTGGGCCACATGGTCCCCCAGCGCCGCCCGCAGCGCCTCATGCATCAGGTGCGTCGCAGAGTGGTTGGCCCGGATCGCCGCACGCCGCACAGCATCCACGGTGAGGCGCACCGGCTCGCCCTCGGTCAGGCTGCCTTCCTCCACCGTGGCAAGATGCACGAAAAGATCGCCCGCCTTCTTCTTCACATCCGTCACGCGCGCGCGGCCCGAGGCGGCCTCGATCAGCCCGGTATCGCCCACCTGACCGCCGCTCTCCGCGTAGAACGGAGTCTGATTGAGGACGACGGCGACCTCGTCGCCCACCCCGGCCGAGGCGACCTTCGCGCCGCCCTTCGCAATGGCATGGATCACGCCCTCGGCGCTTTCGCTGTCATAGCCCAGGAACTCGGTGGCGCCGCTTTCCTCGCGGATGGCGAAGAACACGCCCTCCTCCGCCGCCTCGCCCGTGCCCGCCCAGGCCGCACGGGCCTGCCGCTTCTGCTCGGCCATGGCGGCATCGAACCCGTCGGTATCCACCGTCCGCCCCCGCTCACGCAGCGCGTCCTGCGTCAGGTCGAGCGGGAAGCCGTAGGTGTCGTAGAGCTTGAACGCCGTCTCGCCCGGCAGCGCCTCGCCCTCGCCCAGCCGGCCGACCTCTTCCTCGAGCAGCCCAAGCCCACGGTCGAGCGTCCGGCGGAAGCGGATCTCCTCGCGCTCCAGCGTGTCCGCGATCAGCCCGCGATGCTCCACAAGTTCCGGGAAATGCTCGCCCATCTGGCGCGTGAGCTCCGGCACCAGCCGGTGCATCAGCGGGTCCTGCGCGCCGAGGAGATGCGCGTGCCGCATGGCCCGCCGCATGATCCGCCGCAGCACATAGCCGCGCCCCTCGTTGGAGGGCAGCACACCGTCCGCGATCAGGAACGAGGTCGAGCGCAGATGGTCCGCGATCACCCGGTGGTGGGTCTTGCCCGGCCCGTCCGGGTCGCTCGAGGTCTGGTGGGCCGAGGCCTCGATCAGCGCCCGCATCAGGTCCGTGTCGTAGACATCGTGCTTGCCCTGCAGCACGGCCCCGATGCGCTCGAGGCCCATGCCGGTATCGATGCTCGGCTTCGGCAGGTCCGCGCGCGGCGCGTTCTCGAACTGCTCGAACTGCATGAAGACGAGGTTCCAGATCTCCAGGAACCGGTCCCCATCCTCCTCCGGCGTGCCCGGCGGGCCGCCCCAGATATGCTCCCCCTGGTCGATGAAGATCTCGGAGCATGGCCCGCACGGACCCGTCGGGCCCATGGTCCAGAAGTTGTCGTCCGTCGCGATCCGGATGATCCGGTCATCCGAGAACCCGGTGATCTTCTTCCAGAGATCCGCGGCCTCGTCGTCGTCGTGATAGATGGTGACCAGCAGCTTGTCCTTGGGCAGGCCAAAGCCTTCGGTCACCAGCTCCCAGGCAAACGGAATAGCATCGCTCTTGAAGTAATCGCCGAACGAGAAATTACCGAGCATCTCAAAAAAGGTGAGATGCCGCGCCGTGTAGCCCACATTGTCGAGGTCGTTGTGCTTGCCGCCCGCGCGCACGCATTTCTGGCTGGTGGCGGCGCGCGTGTAGTCCCGATGCTCGAGCCCGGTGAAGAGGTTCTTGAACTGCACCATGCCGGCCGCTGTGAACATCAGCGTGGGGTCGTTCTTCGGCACGAGGCTTGAGGACGGCACCACCGCATGACCGTTCTTGTCGAAATAGTCGAGAAAAGTGGTGCGGATCTCGTTCAGGCTGGCCATGGCTCGTCATCCGGTCTGGGCGTCTTCGCGCGGGACGCTGCGCACCGGGCCGGATGTATCGGCAGGCCGTCTGGCTGTCTAGCGACGGCGACGCAGCCTTCAGGCGCGTTCCAACGCTGGCGCGGCGCAGGCGCGAGGGAACGGGATCACGTTGCCTTGGCGCTTGGCCCGCGTGCTCAGGTTGAGCGGCGGGAGGGCCGGCTGCTTCTCCAGCTTGCCATCCACATAGGCGAGGATGTCGTCGCGGGTGATGCCGAGGTCGCTGAGCTGGGCGCGGTCGAAGCTCCGCAGAAGCTCGATCGCGTCGCGCCGCTCGCGCGCCTCGGCCAGCCGGTCGAAGAGGCGGGTCACCATGGGGAAAGGGGGCCAGGTCATTTGGGCATTCTCCTATACAACTAGACAGATAATCTAGCAAAGCAGGAGAGCCACACAAGGAACGGCGCGGCCCTGGGGGGAGCCGCGCCGTTCAAGAATTGTTACGGATAGATGAAGGAAATGCAACAGCGCTCTGCCATCTGCCAGAACAGGTCTCCAGCAGGCAGCCGCTTCAAGGCATCACGCCTCGAGCACCCCTTCATCGTCCACCTCGGGGCTCACATCGAAGTCGAGCCCATGCGCCGCGCGAATCTTGTCCTCGATCTCATGGGCGATATCAGGGTTTTCAAGGAGGAAGTTGCGGGTGTTCTCCCGCCCCTGCCCGATCCGCTGGTCCCCGTATGAGTACCAGGCGCCCGACTTCTCGACGACGCCGGCCTTCACGCCGAGATCGATGAGCTCACCGGTTTTGGAGATGCCTGAGCCGTAGAGAATGTCGAACTCCACCTGCTTGAAGGGCGGGGCCACCTTGTTCTTGACCACCTTCACGCGGGTCTGGTTGCCGATCACCTCGTCCCGGTCCTTCAGCGCGCCGATGCGCCGGATGTCGAGCCGCACGGAGGAGTAGAACTTCAGTGCATTGCCGCCCGTCGTCGTCTCCGGCGAGCCGAACATCACGCCGATCTTCATACGGATCTGGTTGATGAAGATCACCATGCATTTCGACCGGCTGATCGATCCGGTGAGCTTGCGCATGGCCTGGCTCATCAGCCGGGCCTGGGCGCCCACCTGCGCGTCGCCCATATCGCCCTCGAGCTCCGAGCGCGGGGTCAGCGCCGCGACGCTGTCGACCACCACCATGCTGACGGCGCCCGAGCGCACCAGCGTGTCCGTGATCTCGAGCGCCTGCTCGCCCGCATCGGGCTGAGAGATCAGCAGGTCGTCCACATTCACGCCGAGCTTCCGCGCATAGACCGGGTCGAGCGCATGCTCCGCGTCCACGAACGCACAGATGCCGCCCTTCTTCTGCTCCTCCGCCACCGTGTGCAGCGCCAGCGTGGTCTTGCCCGAGCTTTCCGGCCCGAAGATCTCGATGATCCGCCCCTTCGGCAGCCCGCCGATGCCGAGCGCGATGTCGAGACCGAGCGAGCCCGTCGACGTCCCCTCGATGTCGAGCGCGGACTGCTGCCCGAGCTTCATGATCGAGCCCTTGCCGAAGCTCCTCTCGATCTGCGCCAACGCGCTCTCGAGCGCCTTCTGCTTGTCCATGCCACGCCTCTCGTCGAGTTTCAGTATTGTTTGATCCACTGCCCCAACCCTTCTTCCATGTTCGCCAATCCGATTCAATTTCGGACTTGTTCATTGGATGTTCGCATATCCTGCGGGGCAAAAACAGAACATTCAGGCATCCACCACACGCCAAGGATGAGTGTGACATGGTGAACGCGGTGTTAAGAACGGGGCGGGAAAAGGCGGTTAGTCCTGTTTTGCTAGGACTTCCTTCACCTTGGCCGTGAGCTCCGCGAGGCTGAAGGGCTTGGGCAGGAAGGCATAATCCGGGTTCTCGATATCCTTCCGGAATGCCTCCTCCGCATAGCCCGAGACGAAGAGCACGCTGAGATCCGGGCGCATCTTCCGTGCCTCCGCAATGAAGGCGGGGCCGTCCATGCCGGGCATCATCACGTCCGATACGATCAGGTCGAAATGCCGCGACTCGTCCTCGAGCAGCTGGAGCGCTTCCTCTGCCTCCTCCGTCGCCTCGACGTCATAGCCGCGGAGCCTGAGCGCGCGCGCCGCGAAGGAGCGCACCGCCGCCTCATCCTCCACCAGAAGCACCGAGCCCTGACCCGTCAGGTCCGACGCCTTGACGCTGCTCGGCTTCGCCTCCGTCGCCCGCTCTGGCTCGATCCGCGGCAGCAGCATGCGGAAGCAGGCGCCGCCCTCGGGCCGGTTCTCCGCGAACACGAAGCCGCCGGACTGGTTGACGATGCCGTAGACGGTGGAGAGGCCGAGGCCCGTCCCCTCCCCCTGCGCCTTTGTGGTGAAGAACGGGTCGAAGACCTTGCCGAGCACCGTCTCGTCGATGCCCGTGCCCTCATCCGCCACGGCGAGCTCCACATAATCCCCCGCCGGGACCATGCTGCCCTGCCGTTCATGGTCCGCCCGGAAGCGGCGGCGGCGGGTGGAGATGGTGACCGTGCCGCCGCCCTTCATCGCATCGCGGGCGTTCACGACGAGGTTCATCAGCGCCTGTTCGAGCTGCCGGTTGTCCGCCCGCACCATGCCCACCGGCCCGCCCGGATCCGGGTCGAGCGCCAGGCGGACACGGTCCCCGATCAACCGGTCGAGCAAGTAGAGCGTGTCCGAGATCACGTCCGAGATGCTGAGGAGCGTGGGGTTCAGCGTCTGCTTGCGGCTGAAGGCAAGGAGCTGACGGACCAGCGCCGCCGCCCGGTTGGCGTTCTGCCGGATCTGCATGAGATCCGAATACTCCGGCTGCGTGGCATCCTTGCCGAGCAACAGCAGGTCGCAATGCCCATTGATCGCGGTGATGAGGTTGTTGAAGTCGTGCGCCACACCGCCGGCGAGCTTGCCCACGGCCTCCATCTTCTGGGACTGGGCGTATTTGTCCTGCAGCGCCTGAAGCTCCGACGCGTCGTTGAGCACCGCCAGCAGGGTCTGCCCGCCATCCGCCGTGCTCGGCATCAGGGTGATCTGGAGCGGGCGCTCGGCGACGTCCCCACTGGCGTACACCATCTCCGCCCGGCCCTCGCCCGGCGCGCTGCGCGCCTCCTCGATCAGCCCGGTGAGCGGGCGGCCGCGGCATTGCACCATGTCCCCGAGGTTTTGCCCGGGCTCGGCCGCGGGTCCGAAGGCGCGGCGGGCGGCGGCATTCAGCCAGAGGATCGTGCCGTCCGAGAGGATCTGCGTCATCGCCGCCGGCACATCGTCGAGATCGCTCACGGCACCGCTCTCGAGCGCCTCGTCCCGCATCAGGTCGAAGAGAAAGACCTCGTGGCTCACGTGCACGGCCGCGTCCGGCGCGGCGGCCTCCCCCTCCCGAAGGCTAGGCACGAAAACCCGCATCAGCCGCTCGCGCCCGTCCTGCGTTGCAAGCCGGTAGCGACCGGGCAACAGGGCACCATCCTCGCCCGTCAGCGTCTCGATCAGCGCCTCACGATCGCTCCCGAATAGCTCGCGGAACCGCGCATTCGCCGTGGGCTCCCCGCTCTCGGGCAGGCGCAGATAGGCGAAGGGCGCGCCTTCGTAGCGGTGCGAGACCGCCGGGAGCACCGCGTCGGCCAGACGTTCCGGGCTGATCACCCGCCAGAGCAGGCGATCGTCATCAAGCTTCGAGACGGCGAGATAGGCCGAGCCCTTGGTCCGCCGGCAGAACACACGCTCGAGCGCAAAGCCGAGGCGCGCGGCACTCCGGCTCAAGCGGTAGACGAGGCCAGCGTCGCAATCGGTCAGCGCCGCCATCGCGTCGCCCACATAGAGATGGTCGCCCCCCTGCCGCTCCAGCGCCGCGTTGCGCGCCAGCACCCGGCCGGCAAGCGAGCAGAGCACACTGGCCTCGGGCGCCTCGCGAAATGACGACGGCATCGGCACGCCCCGACCGGTCACGGCCGAGACGGCATCGCGCATGGTATCCGACACGGCCGTGGACCATGACCGTGGAGCTGAAGCGGTGACGGACATTCTGACCCTCCCCTACGCGCCTCATAACCTACACGGCCGCCATTCCCCCGCAAAGCGCGCCGCTAGGGGAGCTTTAGGAGGGTAATGGCAAAAAAACCGTCACCGAGGGCGGGGTCAGGCGACGTCTCGAAGGCGCCGCGATCCGATGGCCTGAAGCCGGGCATGCGCGCAAGGAACGCCTCGGCGCGCGCCGCATTCTCCGCTGGCAGGATCGAGCAGGTGGCATAGACGAGGCGCCCGCCAGGCTTCACCAGCGTCGCCGCATGGTCGAGGATCGCATCCTGCTCGGCGTTGAGGCGCGCAAGCGCCGCCGGTGAGAACCGCCAGCGCGCGTCCGGGTTGCGCCGCCAGGCTCCGCTGCCGGAACAGGGCACATCGGTCAGCACCAGGTCGCAGGCGCCGGCGAAGCCGTCGAGCGCCGCGCGCGCTACCGTCTCCACGCGCGCGCCGGCACGTGCGGCACGGGGTGCGAGATCCGCCATCCGGCGCGGCGCCGCATCATGGGCCAGCAGCCGGCCCCCGCCAGCCGCCGGCCCACCCATGGCGGCCGCCAGCGCAAGGGTCTTGCCCCCGCCACCGGCACAATAGTCGAGCACCGTCTCGCCCGCGCAGGCACCGGCAAAGGCGGCCACCGCCTGGCTCGCCGCGTCCTGCAACTCCACGAGCCCTTCCCGGTAGGCCGCACTGCCAGCAACCCGGCGTGCACCCGCCTGCACCCGCAAACAGTCCGCCCCCAGCGGGCCCGGGATGGTCGAGACACCCTCGGCCTCGAGCGCCTCGGCTGCCGCGGCGGGCGTGGTTTTGAGCCGGTTCACGCGAAGATCGACCGGCGCCCGTTCTCCCAGCGCGGCCAGCGCCGGAGGGGCGACACCGGCGAGCGCGTCGGCCACCCAATCCGGCAGGCTGTAGCGCAGACCGGCAGCCGCCTCCTCCAGCCTTGCAGCGGCGCTCTCGGCGGTGAGCCCGCTCAAGGCTTCCGCCTCCGCCGCGCTCAAAGGGCGTGGGGCATGGCGGCCGGCGCCGGCAATATCCTCCGGTGCCCACCCCGCCATCACCGCCCCGGCGAGCACTGCGGTCCGCGGCTCAAAGCGCTCCAACCCACTGCCGGGATCGTCCCCCCCGCCCAGCCATTGCAGCGCCCGTGCGCGACGCAGCGTGCCATAAACGATATCGGCAATGGCGTGCCGGTCGCCGGATCCCGCGAAGCGATGCGCGCGGCCCCAGGCGGCCAGCACCCGGTCGAGCCCATCGCCGCCCGCGGCCCAGGCCTCCAGCACCTCGATCGCTGCCTGATGGCGCGCTGCCGGTGTCAAGCGCCCACTCCTGCATCTTCCGCATCGCTGCCATGCGCCCGCCGGCGATCACCGGATGGTGAGCACGCCTTCACTGCCCGCACCCCCGCTCCATACCTCCCG
This sequence comes from Pseudomonadota bacterium, assembly GCA_038528605.1. Classification (GTDB taxonomy): domain Bacteria; phylum Pseudomonadota; class Alphaproteobacteria; order Rhodobacterales; family Rhodobacteraceae; genus Thermohalobaculum. The sequence goes on along the minus strand of JBCBEP010000073.1, from coordinate 5,420 downwards.
CACATGCGAAGGCCGTGGCGCTCCCGCCCCGGCCGGGAAGGCACAAGGAGGATCCCATGTCCGCCACTCACCCCATGCTCCACACGCCCGAAACCGCCCCCGAAGGCTCGAAGCCGCTGCTCGAAGGCTCGGTCAAGGCTTTCGGCATGATCCCCAATCTCCACGCCGTCATGGCCGAGAGCCCGGCGCATCTCGAAGCCTACCAGTCGCTCCACAGCCTCGTGGTCGGCAAGTCGGCCTTCGACGCGACCGAGCGCACGGTGGTTTGGATGACCATCAATGTCGAGCATGCCTGCCATTACTGTGTGCCCGCCCATACCACCATCGCGCAGATGGACAAGGTGGACGCAGGCATCGTCGAGGCGCTGCGCACCGCGAGGACGCTTGCCGACGCAAAGCTTGAAGCCCTCCGCCAGTTCACCCTCAAGGTCCTGCGCGAGCGGGGCCGAGTGACCGCTGCTGATCTCGAAGCCTTCAAGGCCGCCGGCTATACGGACGCCCATGTGCTCGACGTGGTGCTGGTTCTCGCCCAGAAGGTGATGTCCAACTATGTGAACCACATCTACGAGACGCCTGTCGACGCGCCCTTCCAGAAGAACGCCTGGAACCCGGCCGACGCGGGCAAGGCCGCCTGATCGGGCACCGTGCGAACCCGCCGGCGCGTTCTCTCAACGCGCCGGCCCCACGTCGCGCTTCGAACTTGACGTTAAGTAAGATGCTGTTTTGCGCGCAGGCACGTGTGTAACGGGCTGGATCGTTCGGTCCCGCGCCCTGGCATACGGAGGGGCGCATGGTCGGCATCGTCTACAATCTCGAGGCCTAGTCGGAAGGGCCGCTCACCGGCGCCCCAACCCTCGGCGTCGGCACCATCTTCACCGTCCCGAGCAACCCGAACGTGGCCCTTGCCGTGATGGACGACGACGGGTTCCTCTCGGGAGACGCCATCCTCAACGACATGGCGGACGACGCGTCGGGGCAGACGGCCGACATCACCGTCAACGGCCTTACAGCCGGCAATGGCGGACAGATCTATGCCGAGACGCTTTGGACCGTCACGGACGGGAGCGACATCTTTCTCCTTGTCGAGATCGAGCAGGAGGGTGCGGCGGCCGATTACTTCAGCTTAATCGACATCGCCCCCGCCGCGGGCTTCCCGAACCAGGGCGCGATGATCGAGGCGCTCGCCGGCGCGAACGTGGACACCCAGCTGCTGCCCTACGGCGATATCGGCACCCCGTCCGACATTCCGGTGGCGGCGACGCTGCCGTTCCTCCTCGCCAGCCTCGCCGTGCTTGCAACCCGGCGACGACGCAGCTGAGCGGTAGCCCTGAGCAGGTAGCCTGCCTAGACGGGCCTGAGCATCTGCGGCCTTGCCTGCGCCCGCGCTCTGTCCGAGGCTCTGGCGCCAGCCGCCGGAACCGCCCCATGCCGCCGCCCCGGGAAAGCGCCGACCTTCCGCACCGCGCGCCCGTCTCGGCGGCGCCGCTGCCGGACCGCGCCATCGGAGTGCTGCTCCTCATCGTCACGCTGCTGGTCGCGGCGTTCGAGTGGACTGGCAGCGCATCGTTCGAGACGGCCGCAATCCTCGCCTCGGTGCCATTGCTCGCGCTCCTCGCGCCGCGCGTGCCGAGGGGCCGGCAGGTGTTCCTAGCGATCGGGCTCGCCCTGGTGCTGGCGGCGCTTGCGCTGCGCGCCGACGGTCTCGCGATCGCAGGAGAGGCGCTGGGCCGGACGGCCTTCATCGCCGCCTTCTTCACCGCCCTCGCCAGCCTGCGTGCAGCCGCCGCCGGCTCGGTCGATATCGCGCGCTGCGGCCGCTTCCTCGCCGCCCAGCCGCCCGGGCGCCGCTACGCCGCCCTGACCATCGGCGGGCAAGTCTTTGCGATGCTGCTCAATTACGGGGCCATCGTGCTCCTCGGCGGCATGGCGGTGGAGAGCGCGAGGGGCGAGCAGGACGAAGAGATCCGCCGCCACCGTATCCGCCGCATGCTGCTCGCCGTGCAGCGCGGCCTCGTCTCGACCCTCGCCTGGTCGCCGCTGGCTTTCGCCATCGCCATCTCCACCGCCGTGGTGCCGGGGGCGGACTGGGCGTCGGCCGCGCCCTACTGCATCGGCACGGGCGTCATCATCGCACTCACAGGCTGGGCCCTCGATACCGCTTTCAAACCCCGCCTCAGCCACCCTGCCCCGCGCCGGGCGCCGCCCGAGGGCGGCTGGGGCCAGATCTGGCCGCTCCTCGCTCTCCTCGCGGTCCTGGCCGCCCTGGTCCTCCTCGGCCATGCGACGACCGGGGTCCGCACCGTCGGGCTTGTCATGGTGATCGTGCCGGTCCTCTCGCTTCTCTGGGTCCTGATCCAGCATCACGAGAGCGCTGAGCGCGAGACCCCGCTTCACGCCGCGCTCTCCGACACCGCGGCCCGCAGCCGGGCCTTCACCGTGGCCGACCTGCCGGGCTACCGCGCGGAGATCGTGCTCCTGATGATGGCGGGGCTCATCGGCAGCGCGGGCGGCGCGCTCGCCGCCCCCTGGATGGTCGCCTCCGGCATCGACCTCGCGGCGCTGCCCGCCCCGGTCCTGCTCGTCGCCATCGTCTGGATCATCCCCATCACCGGCCAGCTCGGGATGAACCCGATCCTCACCGTGTCGCTCGCGGGCCCCCTTCTGCCGCCGCCCGAAGCGCTGGGCCTCGAGCCTGACCACCTCATCGCCGCCATCACGGCCGGCTGGGCACTCTCGGGCGCCTCAAGCCCCTTCACGGCGACAACGGTGCTGGTCGGCAATCTCGGCGGCGTCTCGGCCCACCATGTCGGCCTCCGCTGGAACGGCCCCTACACCCTCCTCTGCGCCTGCCTCCTCAGCGCCTGGATCCTCCTCGTCACGAGCCTTTGAGCGGGCGTTCCGCGCTGCTCGACCGACCCGGCGTAGTCGCTTGACTTATAGGCGGGCGGGCCGGAAACGATGACTGTCGGCGGTGGATGGGGATTGACGCATGGACGGGGACGCAGCTGCGGCGACGACCGAAAGGGGGCGTTTTCGCGCTTCAATCCTAGACGGCAGAGAATTTCTTCTCGCAGCCCTCATCCTCGCAATCCTGGCTTTCGCCTGGCTCGTCTATTCGTCGCATCTCAAGCCAAGCACGCTTCGACACGGCGACTTCCGCTTTCTCTACGCTGCCGGCGCAACTTGGCTGGAGGGCCAGAGCCCCTACGATCTCGAAGCCTATCGAGGTGCCTGGATCGACACGATTTTTCAGTTGCCAGACGACATTCGCCCCTATCCGGAAGTCGACGTCACAACGCGCGCGGCGATCCAGGACCCCGGCATCATGAACTCCTACATGTACCCCTATCCGCCAGTAAGCGCGGGTTTGGTGGTGCCGCTGGCAGCGCTTGGATGGCAAGGCGCAACGGTGACAAACGCCCTCCTCGGCTATGGTGCAGCGTTGGCTATCGCGTTCCTTCTGGGTCGGCAATGCCGTCTGACAGCGGCAGAGACGACGGCGCTCGCAGCCCTGACCTTCATCTGCGCCAGCACCTCGGCCGCGATCTTCGGCGGGCAACCGACACTCTTCGCAATACTTGGGGTTTGCCTCGCCGCGGCGCCTGTCGTACGGCATGAGGGCAGTAGCCTGCCACTGCCGCTGGGCTTTCTCTTTGGGCTCGGCTGCGCACTCGCCTTCATCAAGCCGACTGTGACACTCCTCTTTCTCGCCTATCTCTGGCTCGTCAGCCGGCAGAAACTTGCTCTGGCTGCCTGGGGTGGCGGGCTCGTTGTCCTTTCCATGGCGGTGCCGCTGATTTCGATCGGCGATACTGGGTTTCTAGGCGACTATTCCGAAACGCTGAAAATCCATGGCACGCTGGCCTTTAACCGCTACGCTCATCATGACGGTATCTTGGCTATTCTCGCCACCGAGATGCCTCAGCGCGCGGCCCTAGCGATCTGCCTTGCGATCGGATTGGGCGCGCTGGTCGGTGTTGCGCGAGCCGGGATATCGCTCGCAGGCGGACTGGCGATCACGGCACTCCTTTCCACGCTCCTTCTACCGGTCAAGTTCGAATACGACCTCGGCGTAGCGCTGCCGCTCTTCGCCTTCGCCGTGATGGCCGGGGGGGATGCTGCGACGGCGCTGGCGCGAAGCGATGTCGCTGAGCGGCCCGCGGCCATCATCCCTCGCCTAGCCGCCCTTGCTGTCCTCGGATTTGTCGTGGTGGCACTGCTCCGCTGGAGCAATTTTTCGGCGGGTATCGCCATGCTTTCGCCCGAACTGGCCGCTCTGGAACGGGAGGCCTATATCGCGATGGCCCTCGCCGCCCTGCCTGCGACAGCGTACCTCGCCTCGCTTAAGCCCTGTCAGCCGCTTCAGTCCGTGCGGTAGTTGGGGCTTTCGCGGGTGATCATCACGTCGTGGACGTGGCTTTCCTTGAGGCCCGCTCCGGTGATGCGGACGAAGCGGCAGTTGCCGTGCATCGCCTCCACAGTGCGGTTGCCGGTATAGCCCATGGCGGCACGCAGGCCGCCAGTTAGCTGGTGGAGGACCGCGCCCGTCGGGCCCTTGTAGGGCACCTGGCCCTCGATCCCCTCGGGCACCAGCTTCTGGGTGTCCTGGATCTCCTTCTGGAAGTACCGGTCGGCCGACCCGCGGGCCATGGCCCCCACGCTGCCCATGCCGCGATAGGCCTTGTAGCTCCGGCCCTGGTAGAGGAACACCTCGCCCGGCGCCTCCTCCGTGCCCGCCAGCATCGAGCCGATCATCGCGCAATGCGCCCCCGCAGCCACGGCCTTCGCGAGATCACCCGAAAACTTGATACCCCCGTCGGCGATCACCGGCGTACCGCTCTCCGCCGCCGCGGCCGCGCAATCGATCACGGCGGTAAGCTGGGGCACGCCAACCCCCGCCACCACGCGCGTGGTGCAGATGGAGCCGGGGCCGATGCCCACCTTCACCGCATCCGCCCCTGCGCCGATCAGCGCCCGCGTGCCCTCGGCGGTCGCCACATTGCCGGCCACCACCTGCACGGCGTTCGAGAGCTTCTTCACCCGCTCCACCGCCTCGGCCACGGAGGCCGAATGCCCGTGCGCCGTGTCGATCACAATGAGGTCGACCCCCGCATCGATCAACGCTTCCGACCGCGAAAAGCCCGCGTCCCCAACGGTGGAAGCCGCCGCCACGCGCAGCCGCCCCATCTCGTCCTTGCAGGCGAGCGGGTTGAGCACGGCCTTCTGGATGTCCTTCACCGTCAGAAGCCCGGTGCAGCGCCCCTCGCCATCTACCACCAGCAGCTTTTCGATCCGGCGGGCCTGCAGCAGCCGCTTCGCCTCGTCGAGATCCACCGGCTCCCGGACAGTGGCGAGGTTCTCGCTGGTCATCAACGCCGAGACGGGCGTGGCCGGATCCTCGGCAAAGCGGATGTCCCGGT
>JBCBEP010000072.1:0-17795 GCA_038528605.1 Pseudomonadota bacterium | reverse complement strand
TGTGCACCGCCGCCTGGCTACCGTCGATCACCGTCACGATCCCGCGCTCCCGCGCTGCGGTGGCGATGGTCTTCACGTCCACCACCGTGCCCAGCACGTTCGACATATGGGTAACCGCCACCATGCGCGTGCGCGGGCCCATCGCGTCGATCACCGCCTGAGCATCGAGCGCGCCCTGGTCGTCCACGGGCACCCAGACGAGCTTGATGCCGTGCCGCTCCCGAAGGAAATGCCAGGGAACGATGTTTGCGTGATGCTCCATCACGGAGAGGATGATCTCATCCCCCTCCTTCAGGTGCCGCCCCCACGCATAGGCAACAAGGTTCAGCGCCTCGGTGCTGCCGCGCGTGAAGATGATCTCGTCCTCGCCCGCGCCGAGGAAACGCGCGAGGATCCCCCGCACCGCCTCGTAGTTCTCGGTCGAAAGGTTCGAGAGCGTATGCAGCCCGCGATGAACGTTGGCGTATTCCTCGCCATAGGCCGCCTGCACGCGCTCCAGCACCGCCTTCGGCTTCTGCGCCGAGGACGCACTGTCGAGGTAGACGAGGGGCACCCCGTTCACCTCGCGCTCGAGGATCGGGAAGTCCTGCCGGATGCGGTCGACGTCGTACATGGCGTATCTCGTTTCTCTGCGGTCCTAAGCGTAGCGCGGCCTCAGCCCCGTCACCCCGCTCCCACTAAGCTAAGCACGGCGGTGGAGAAAAGCATGGCGACTGCGACCATCACGCCCAGCACGCCCCAAGGATTTCGGAAGCCGTGCAGTTCCATCGTGTAGCAAGCCAGCACCCAGAGGTATTGCGACACGGCGACGGCGAAGACGAAGACCACCGCCACGGGCATTTCCCCAGGTTCACCGCCCGCCGCGGCGGCGGTGCCGAAGAGGAAGAGGGGAGCGAGCAGCGTCGTTACCAGCGTGTGCCACCCCACCAGCACCATCGCCTGCTCGCGGCTGCCCTTGCCGCCGAACATCGTCCCGATACCCCAGACCGCCATGCCGACGATGCCCACCAACATGACCTGTGCGATCAGGCTGAGCACATGGCTGCCGATCGGCAGGCCGCCGCCCATCGCCTCCGTATCCCGCACGCCGGGCACCACCACACCCAGCATCGCGGTGAGGCAGTAGGCCAGCACGGCAAATTGCACGGCGGTCTCGAGGCCGAAGTTCTGCGCCATGATGGCACGCGCTGAGCGGCGCGGGGCAAACAGGCCCTCCACCATGCGGCGGAACAACTCGACGATCACCTGGGCTCTCCTGAAGGCGGGTCCGTGGAACCCCCCGCGCCTTAGAAGGCGGCGCGAAGGCTCCCCAGCAGATAAAGCCCTCCGACCAGGATCGCCACCGTCAGGAGCGAAAACGCAATGAAGATCGGCGAGGTGTTCTTGAAGCCATGGCTCTCCGCGACGGAGGCGGAGACGAAGAACACGAAGGCGATGACGCCGATGAGCTGCGCAGGCAGCTGCACCATCGGATCCGCAAGGAAGGGCAGCGTCGGCGCGAAGACGCCCATGACGATGACGAGAATGGCACCGAGCACGCCGATGGGCGCGGCCACGAGGCTCGCCCAGAAAATCCCGGCTCGCGTATCGCGCCAGCTGCCCGTGCCGCCGAAGAGCCGGCAGACAAAGGCCGTGGCGCCCGAGAAGAGGTAAAGCGTCGCCGTCCGCAGGAGAAAGCAGATGGCGACGAGCCCGCCGATGGCGCCCGCGAGCTCAGAGGGCAGCGCATCCTCAACGTTCTGCCCGGGCGCCACCGCGAACTTCATGCCGAAATTCAGAAAGAAGATGACGTCCGACATCAGGACGTAGAAGAGCAGCCGCGGCTCTGTGGGGTTCTCGTCGAGCAGAATGCGCGTCGCCCGCCGCATGTCCTTGAAGCTGAGGCGCAGCCGGGCGCTGAGCGTGCCCTCCTCAAGCTCCAGAAGCTCCTGATCCTGCTCCAGATCGGAGAGGCGCACCTCCGGCAGGTCGCCGTAGTCCTCGTAGACGCGCTCTTTGGTCACCGTCCCGTCCCCCTAGGCGCAGGCCCGCGGCAGGCTCCCCAGGGCCCCGAGCCAGACGATCACCGGGCGCCGATCGCCAGCCCCCAGAAGGCCAGCGTCACACCCGCGATGATGCAAAATACCACCCAGACACGCGAAAACCCATGCGCTTCAGCCACGCAGTACGCCATCATACCCGCAAAAGCGGCCACACCCACCGGCCCTAGGCTCAAAAAAGCAACACCTGTTCGTGACAGCAGCACCTCCGCCACGGTCGCGACGAAGCTGACGGGCGCCGCGGTCAGCGCTGCCCAGCATATCGCAGCGCGCGTGTCGCGCCAGCTTCCCTTTCCGCCGAAGCGCCGCGCGACCAGCCCTGTGACAGCGGCGAGACCGTAGAGCATCAGCGGGCGCAGGATGAGGAGGGCGGTGAAGCTGGCCGCGAAAGTGGCGGAGAGTTGGTCCGGCGCGGCGGCGCCGCTGGCCGCCTGCATCATGATCCGCAGGCATTCGGCGGCGAAGAGCAGCGCGCCGGAGGTCATGGCGAACATCAGGATGCGGCCTTCGCCCGGCTCGGCATCGAGCACGCCACGCATCGTGGCGCGCGGGTCGATCCACGCCCGGAAGATGCGGCCTGTGAAGCTTTGTGGTGTGGCGCCCCCCGGCGCGCTCCCGGCATCTGACATCTCGCTCACCCTCCCGCGGGGGCCGCGCGCGCCGGCGCTGCCCGTGAGCTTTACACCGCCGGCACCGCCCCCGGCGCCAGCGAGCCTGACAGTAGCGCGCTCAGCCGCGCGCCGCCATCCATTCGCCAACGGCAGCGCGCATCGCCTCCGCAACCGTCTCATCCTCGATCTCGTCGATCGCCTCATCGGCGAAGGCCGCGACCAGCATTGCCTCCGCCGCCTTGCGGGGCACGCCGCGGGCGGTGAGGTAGAAGAGCTGGTCCGGATCGAGTGCGCCGGTGGTGGAGCCATGGGAGCAGGCCACGTCGTCCGCGTAGATCTCAAGCTCTGGCTTCACCAGAAACTCGGCCCCGTCCTCCAGGATCACCGCCTGGCTGATCTGGTAGCCATCGGTCTTCTGCGCGCCTTCGCGGACGAAGATCTTGCCCTGGAACACGGCCGTGGCGGTGCCTTCAAGCACGTTCTTGAACACCTGCCGGCTTTCGCCGTTCAGCGCCGAGTGGGTGACGAACACCGTGTTGTCGAGATGCGCATCGCCCTTGCCCAGCACGGCGCCGGCGATATGGCCCTTCGCATTGTCGCCGGCCAGTTCCATCACCGTCTCGTTCCGGGTGAGCTGACCGTCCGCCATGAGGGTGAAGGACTGGAAGATCGCCCCCTCCCCGATCCGCGCGAAGACATGCGCGGCCGAGGGCGCCCGCGCGCCGGTCTGCACCCTGATATGGCGGAAGGTGCCGCCATCGGCCACGTCCACCTCGATCACACTATTGGTGGGCGTGCCGCTCTCGAGCAGCGTGAGGCTCCCGCCCGTCTCCACGCGCACGAGGTGGCGAAGGACCGAGGCGCCCTCTCCCACCTGCGCGTGGCGGACATGGAGCGGCTTCGGCGCCTCGCCCGTCACCTGCAGCATGAGCCCTTCGCGCGCGGTCGCCGTGTTGAGCATCGCGAGCGGCCGGTCGACCTTCTCATGACCCGCCGCTTCGAGCTTGCCGAAAAGCTCCCGTGCGATCGTGATGTCCTGCCCCAGCACCTCGCCGAGCCTGCCCGCCGCCACGCCTTCGAGGGCCAGCGGGTCCGAGAGATCGGCGCGCAGCTGGCCATTCACGAAAACCTGCGTCACGGCGTCGAGCGCATCGAAGGGTGTGGTTCCCGGACCGGCCTCAGCCACGCCCTCCGCCACGGGCTCGAGCGGCGTGGTGAGCGTGGCGGGATCGGTGAAGCGCCAGTACTCGTCGCGCCGCGCAGGGGCCCCGGCCTCTAGAAGGCGGGTGCGCGCGGCAGCGCGGGCCTCGCGGGCCCAGCCTGCCTCGCCCTCGGGCAGCGGCAGGGCGTGGAGCAGCCCTTCAGCCGCCTTCCTCGTCGCATCGGTTGCCATGGATTCCGCCCTCATGCGCCCGCTTTGAGGGCGCCGTAGCCCTCCTTCTCGACACGGAGCGCCAGCTCCGGCCCGCCCGTCTCGATGATCCGGCCATCGGCCATGATATGCACCACGTCCGGCGTGATATGGTCGAGCAGGCGCTGGTAGTGCGTGATGACGAGGAAGCCGCGGTCCGGGCTGCGGAGCTTGTTCACGCCCTCGGACACGAGCTTCATCGCGTCCACGTCGAGTCCGCTATCCGTCTCGTCGAGAATGCAGAGGCGCGGCTCGAGCACGCTCATCTGCAGGATCTCGTTGCGCTTCTTCTCGCCACCCGAGAAACCGACATTGAGGGAGCGCTTCAGCATGTCCGGCGCCATCTCAAGCTCTTTCGCCTTCTCGCGGACGAGCTTCAGAAACTCAGGCGCGGACATCTCCTCCTCCCCGCGCGCCTTGCGCTGCGCATTAAGCGCGGTGCGCAGGAAGGTCATGTTGTTCACGCCGGGGATCTCGACCGGGTACTGGAACGCGAGGAAGAGGCCGGCGGCGGCCCGCTCCTCAGCCTCCATCTCGAGAAGGTTTTCGCCCTCAAGCTCAGCGCTACCGCCCAGCACCTCGTAGCCTTCGCGTCCCGCCAACACGTAGGACAGGGTCGACTTCCCCGACCCGTTCGGCCCCATGATCGCGTGCACCTTCCCCGCTTCCACCGTCAGGTTCACGCCCTTCAGGATCTGCTTGTCCTCTTCCTCGAGGCTGACTTCCAGGTTCCGGATCTCGAGCATCGTCATCTCCCGTCCATGCAGCGGCCGTTCTGGCCGCGTCTTCCGCTTTGGCCTCGGCGGCCCTGTCCTCACCCGCTTGCGGCAGATCTAGGTCTGTCTGCGGGTCCGTCTCGTCTTCTTCGTCGCCCGCAGGCGGCGGCGCCTTCTGTTGCTCGGCCATCTCCGCGGCTTCGAAAGCCGCGTCGAGCGGTGCCTCCGGATCGCCCGCCTCCCAGCGCTCACCAGCCCCCGGCTCGCCTGCGGTGTCGGCGCCCTCGACATGCGGGGCCACCGCAGGCGCCTCCGCTGTCGTTGCCGGCGCAGCACGGCCCGCATCCTGACCCGTCATCATCGGATTGCTGAGGGGAGACCAACGCTCGCTCCCCACGCCCAGCACCTCCTCTGCGATCACGGCGCGTTCCAGCGCGAAGCGGCGCATCATGGCCCCGGCGAAAATCCGCACCGCGGCGCGGGCAATCGCATCCCTCAACGCAGGGTCATGGTCCATTCGATCGAACCGGGAGACCGCCTCTCCCACCACCTCCGCAATGGAGCCCGAGACCGTCTTGGGGTCGCCCCCGATACCGCTTATCGTGATCATGCTTCTACCCTTCGCGCCGCCGGGCCGGTTCTCGGCCCCTTCGCGAAACGGGTTAGCAACCAACTCCTTCCATAACGTTGAAACCAGTCATCATCCTTCAGCCGCGTTCGACCGTGACCGCTGTGCCCGAGGCGGAGACCATCAGCATGCTGTCGCCCACCACCTCGTAGTCGAGATCGATCCCGACGACAGCGTTGCCGCCCGCCTGCTGGGCCTTCTCGGAAAGCTCACGGAGAGCGGTGTCGCGCGCGTCCTGAAGCTTGCTCTCATAGGCAGCGGAGCGCCCACCGACCACATCGGTGATCTGGGCAAAGAAGTCGCGGAAAATGTTGGCGCCCATGATGGCCTCGCCCACCACGATGCCTTTGTAGCCCGTGATGCGGTGGCCCTCGATCGTGTTCGTTGTCGTCAGGATCACGCCTCACCCTCCCAATAGTCCCGTCCGTCCTCGCGCTTGCCGACGAAGTTAAGGTGGGCGGAGAAAAAGTCTTCTCCCGGTGCGATGGCGATCACCGCGAACTTCCCGCTATCGGGATATTCGACGACGTCCGGGTCCTGCCACGAAGAGACGCCGAGATAGCGCAGCGGAACATCGCCCGTGTTGACGATCTGATGCGCGGTCTCAGGCCCGCCCTTGGGGCACCCGACGAGATCGCCCGCGCTGACAGGATGGACCGCGTCGCCGAAGCGCAGCTCGCCCGATCCCTCGAGGATCAGGAACAGTTCGTCGTTGGCGAGGTGGTTGTGGAACGGGAAGGCGGATTTCCCGGGCTCGATGGTGCACAGCATGGCGCCGAGGCGCGTGAGCCCAAGGGCCTTTCCAAGAGGCGCCACCTTGGCACCGAAACGATCGCCGGCTTGCGGCGGCGCCAGGGGGAAGCCCGTGGCCTCGGCGAGCGCGATTACCGGTTTCGCGTCTTCAGCCATCGGCCTTCCCCGTCTTCAATGCCGCCCTCGGGGGCGGACAGTCAGGCGTCAGCGGCCGGAGCCGACGACGCGCTCGATCATCGTGAGGAAGGTCTGCTCGCTGCCGATACCGGTCAGCGTCTCGCCATTCGCACGCACAACCTCCCAGCTCTCGCGGCCGATCGCTTGCACGCGGCAGAAGCGCTCGCCGTCACCGGTCGGGTTGATGTCGAACGCGGTCAGATCGTCGTTAGCGGCCACGGCCACGTCATGGCCATGCTCCTTCAGATGCTTCTCGGCCGTTTCGGCGAGGAGGAGGAGACGGGCACCTTCTTTAACGTCGTTCATCATAGCTGCTCTCCTTTTTTGGGCGGCTGGCCAAGATCGGCGCCGCTTCATGGGCAGAGCCGCCAGCGGGGCGCTCCACCTCGGCGCCCAGGCCCCTGCCCAGCCGCCGCTGTCAGCGAAGGGTGGAACGCACGAGCGCCCCACTCCGTCGCAGTCCTTCACTCACGTCTTCGCCAGAGCGCCGTGAGAAGTTTCATCAGCCGGCTAGGTCAGCCGACCGACCCCTCAAGCGAGATCGCGACGAGCTTCTGCGCCTCGACGGCGAACTCCATCGGCAATTCCTGCAGCACTTCCTTGCAGAAACCGTTCACGACAAGCGCCACCGCTTCCTCCTCGTCCATACCGCGGCTGCGGCAGTAGAAGAGCTGGTCTTCATCGACCTTGGAGGTGGTGGCCTCGTGCTCAGCCCGGCTGCTGGCGTTCTTCACCTCGATATAGGGAACCGTGTGTGCGCCGCAATCCGATCCGATGAGGAGACTGTCGCACTGGGTGAAGTTTCTGCTGTTCTTTGCCCGCGGGTGCATGCTGACCAGCCCGCGATAGGTATTCTGCGCGCGGCCAGCGCTGATGCCCTTCGAGACGATCCGGCTCCGGGTGTTTTTCCCGAGATGGATCATCTTCGTGCCCGTGTCGGCCTGCTGGGCATTGTTGGCGATGGCGATCGAGTAGAACTCGCCCTGGCTCTCCTCGCCACGCAGGATGCAGGAGGGGTACTTCCAGGTGATGGCCGAGCCGGTCTCGACCTGGGTCCACGACACCTTCGAGCGTGCGCCGCGGCAGTCCGCCCGCTTGGTCACGAAATTGTAGATGCCGCCCTTGCCGTTCTCGTCGCCCGGGTACCAGTTCTGGACGGTGGAGTACTTGATCTCCGCATCCTCGAGCGCGATCAGCTCGACACAGGCGGCGTGCAGCTGGTTCTCGTCCCGCATCGGCGCGGTGCAGCCTTCGAGGTAGCTCACATACGAGCCCTTGTCCGCGATGATCAGCGTCCGCTCGAACTGGCCCGTGTTCTCCGCGTTGATGCGGAAATAGGTGCTGAGCTCCATCGGGCAGCGCACGCCCTCGGGGATGTAGACGAAGCTGCCGTCGGAAAAGACCGCGGCGTTGAGCGTGGCGAACTTGTTGTCATGCGCCGGGATAACCGTGCCCAGATACTTGCGCACAAGCTCCGGATGCTCCTGCAGCGCCTCGGAGATCGAGCAGAAGATGATCCCGTGCTTGGCCAACTCGTCCTTGAAGGTCGTGCCCACGCTGACGCTGTCGAAGACCGCGTCCACGGCAACCTTGCGGCCCTCCACCGGCGCATCGCCCGCGCCCTCGACACCGGCCAGGATGGCCTGTTCGCGGAGCGGGATGCCGAGCTTTTCGTAGGTGCGCAGCAGCTCGGGGTCGACCTCGTCGAGGCTCTTCGGCTTCTCTTTGAAGCTCTTCGGCTGGGCGTAGTAATACTGCTCCTGGTAGTCGATCGGCTTGATGTCGAGCAGCGCCCAATCCGGTTCCGGCTGGGTCTGCCAGCGGCGGAAGGCGTCGAGGCGCCATTCGAGCATCCACTCGGGCTCGTTCTTCTTGGCCGAGATCAGGCGCACGATGTCCTCGTTCAGGCCCTTCGGCGCGAACTCCATATCGACATCCGTGGACCAGCCGTATTTGTAGGCGCCCATCGCACGCACGGTATCGATGGTCTCCTGATCGACCCCGTCCTTCACGTCGACATCGAGTGCGGTCATCGTTCGTCTCCCTTGCCTCTTCCCGGCCTCAGGCCGCGCGGCGTGCGCGCTTGCGATATAGTCCCGTCCAGGCGGTCAGAAACGCCCGTATCTCCGCCTCGGTGGTCGTGGGCCCGAGGCTGACCCTGATGGCGCTCGAGGCGGTGAGGCTGTCGAAGCCCATGGCGCGGAGCACCCGGCTCTCCCTGACCTTCCCGCTCGAGCAGGCACTGCCGGCGCTGACGGCGAAGCCCGCAAGGTCGAGCTGCATGACCTGCGTCTCGCCCTTCCAGCCCGGCACCGCGAAGCAGCTGGTGTTCGGCAACCGCGGCGTGTCCTTGCCGAAGATGATGAGGTCGGGCGCCGCCGCTTCAAGACCGTCTTCTAGAATGTTTCTAAGTTTTTCGACGTTGTCCCACAACCCCGCCTCGAGGTCCCGCTTGGCCGCCATTGCCGCCGCCCCGAACCCCGCAATCCCGATCACGTTCTCGGTCCCCGACCGCCGCCCCTGCTCCTGCCCGCCACCAGTGTCGACAATGTTAGTCTCTCGACGCTCGCTAACGTAAAGCGCACCGACACCGTTCGGGCCGCCGAGCTTGTGGGCTGAGAAACAGGCAAAGGTCGGCTCACGAATGTCTGGGAGCGCCTCTCGGAGCTTCCCAGCACTCTGGGTGATATCGAGCAGGCAATGCGCACCCCAATCCCAAGCAGCCTCCGTGACCCCAAACCAGTTCTGTAGGACGCCGGTTTCGCTATTTGCTGCTTGAATCGCTAGAAGTTCGCCCTCCCGAAGAACAATCCCCGCACGACCATCCGCGCTGTCGAAGGCAGCAAGGGGCACCAAGCCTCGCTCGTTGACTGGCACGATCTCGGCGCCTGCGGCGAGCGACGGCCCGCCAACTGCATCATGTTCAACCGCAGAAATGAGAACGCGCGGCCAATGACGCGCGAGTATCCGCTGAGCGGCTTCCGTGGCCCCACTTGTGAACACTATCTCACCGGGATCACAGAAAGGATGTAAGAGCGACGCCACCTGAGCGCGGGCCTTCTCGATGATAGCCTTAACCGCGCGGCCCTCGGCGTGGACGCTGGAGGGGTTGCCGAGGGTGTCCATGGCTTCGAGCATGGCGGCGCGGGCCTCGGGCCGAAGGGGGGCCGTGGCGTTCCAGTCGAGATAGACGCGGCGGCCGTCTAGGCCGGTCATCGCATGACCTCCCGCGCAGGCCGGTCATTGCCGGGCGCGACCCGGCAACCCGGGCGCTCCGGGCGCAGCTCCCGCGACGCCGGCCAACTGGGTCGGGCCCGGGCATGGCAGCGAGGAAGGTTGGTCACCGGACCCCCTCGGGCACACCGTCCCGGAACTCGGGCGCGCCGAAATCGGGCACCGCAGGGCACGGCATCAGCCGGTCGCCGATCACATCTGCGATAGTGACCTTCGAGAGGAAGACGTGGACATGGGCCGAGAGCTGCTCCCAGAGCGCGTGGGTAAGGCAGGCCTCGCGGGACTTGCCGCAGCCCTGCCCGGCCTCCCACTTCCCGTCGCAGCCCATGGCGTTCAGCCGCTCATCGACGGCCGACATGACCTCCGAGCAGCGGATCTCGGCGGCGTCCCGCGCGAGGCGATAGCCGCCGCCGGGCCCCCGGACGGAGGTGACGAGGCCCGATTTCCGGAGCTTGCCGAAGAGCTGCTCGAGATAGGCGACCGAGATGCCCTGCCGCTCCGCAATCTCGGCCAGCGGCACGGCGCCATGGCGGCCATGAAGCGCGATATCGGCGAGGGCAGTGACGGCGTAGCGGCCCCGGGTACTGAGCTTCATGGCGTCCTCCGGCCCTTCTGGCGACGCTCGCGCCGCCCTCCCCACCAATGCCCCCAGCTGCCAGGCGCTGCAGGAGACGGAAACGCCCATTAACGCGTTTCAGTTGACGACGGCTGGCCGCCGCTCTACGCCCTCAGCCCTCAGAGGCAGGCGCGGCAGGCTGTGCGACGCTCCACGATGCGTTGCGCTGGCTGCGCTGCCTCCCGCGCGTGTGTGCGGCGGTCGGTGGCGATTTAGAGCGGTTCTAGAATTGCCGACTGATCTTGTCAAGCTTCAGGGCTGCCGCCGTCCGGCGCGCCGCCCGTACCCTGAGCGGGAGACGACGATGCCCGAGGTGATCTTTCCGGGGCCCGAGGGCCGGCTCGAAGGGCGCTACCACCCCGAACCCGGCCGAGACTCGCCCATTGCCCTCATCCTGCACCCCCATCCGCAATACGGGGGCACGATGAACAACCCGGTGACCTATGCGCTCCATTACGCGTTCCGTGACCTCGGCTTCACGGTCATGCGCTTTAACTTCCGGGGCGTGGGGCGCAGCCAGGGCGAGTTCGATCAGGGCATCGGCGAGCTTTCGGACGCGGCTTCGGCGCTCGATTACCTGCAGAGCATGAACGGCAACGCGCGCGCCTGCTGGGTCGCCGGCTTCAGCTTCGGCGCCTGGATCGGCATGCAGCTCCTCATGCGCCGCCCGGAGATCAACGGCTTCGTCAGCGTCGCCCCGCCCGCAAACATGTACGATTTCAGCTTCCTCGCCCCCTGCCCCTCCTCGGGCCTCATCATCAATGGCGAGGCGGACCGGATCGTGCCCCCGCCCGATATCGAGAAGAAGCTCGTCGAGAAGCTGAAAGCCCAGAAGGGCATCACCATCACCCACGCCACCGTGCCCGAAGCCAACCACTTCTTCGAACGCGGCATGGACGAGATGATCGACATCGTGAAGGGCTACGTCCACGCCCGCATGATCGAAGGCGGCCGCTAGCGCTCCCGTGCGTAAAGCGTAAAGTTTCCGCTTTGTCTGAGGCGCTGCCAGCCGGCCAACGCGGCGCAGGTTGGGTCCTCGGCCAGAACGGCATCCATGCTGATGAGGTAGTCGAAGGACGCTGGCGCGACGGCGAGGCGCTTGGCATCCAGTGCCTTGGGGCCCAAGTCCATATCCGGCTCGCGATAGGCGAGAGGCTGGTGACGCTCGCGCGCAAAGAGGTGCGGATAGAGCGCAAAATGGCTTACCACGAGCATCGTGGGCAGGTGATGGCGGTAGGGCGCCCATTCGAGGGTCGCATAATCCTGGCAAGGTAAGGCGCCGAGCACCCGGCTGCCGGGTGCAAGATCCTCAGCCACCTCATTCATTGCCGCAAAGTCGCGATCGCCCTCTTCGAGAAGAGCCCGGTTGCTTGAGAGGGAGAACATTGCCGCCGTAGCGATGGCAGCGGATGCGATGACCGCCGCACTGGGCTGCCGCGATGGCGGCAAAACGGCCGCTACGACAAGCAGCAAGGGTGGCAGGAGGCGCCAATCGGCGTTCGCGCTGCCAAGCATCACCAGGGGCAGCGTAAAATATCCCACGAAGGCGATGAAGGCGAAGGCGAGGAGGACGATCGCCCGGTCAATGCCACCATCGATGGCGGAATGGGCCGCAGGGCGAAAGAACTGGACGGCGAGCACCGCAACCGTAACCCAGAACGTCATCCACGCCAGAACCCGCGACGTCTCCCCGATCGACCAAAACAGCTGATCGAATTTTACGGCAAAGGGCGGGTCGAGCAGCGTTGCCTTGATCTGCGACGCAAGATCGTAGAGCCCGCCCTCCCCCGCTGTTGGGCTGACGAAGGCAAGGACTATGATGCTCGGGAGCGCGATACCGCCATAGATAAGGGCCTTGCCGACGATTTGGACGATGCTGCTGCGCCATACGCCCCATCCGTCACGCCACCCCCTCACAAGGCCCATGAGCGGAGCGGCGGCATCCAGCGCAAAGGCGAAGAAGAGGAAGAGGGCGAGCGCGTAGAGATGTGTCAGGAACAACACGGCACTAAGCGCGATGCCCAGCGCGAGCTTCGGGAGGGCCGCGTGGCGGCAAACGAACACCCATCCGGCGAGGAACAGGAGAACGAGCCCAGTGCCGAGCGAGAAGCCGAGAAACCCGAACCAGAACGCCCGGTTCCAAATAAGAACTCCAACGAGCAGGCAAGCAGGTGACAACCGGCCAAAGATAGCGTAGTTGAGCGCATAGACTCCAGAAATTGTTGTGGCCACTATCAGCGACAGAAAGATCTTACCGGCGCTCGAAACTTCGGTGAATTGGAGGGCGAATGCCATCCAAACATCAAAGCCAAGGTTGGGTATGAGGGGCCAGCTGACAGCAAAGATTTCAGCGAAGGGCACATGCTCGTAATTCTCGCGAATGAAAGCTCGAGCCAAGTGATTAGGATAGTCTTGCAAAGTCGGGAGCGTGGTCTGCCAGATATCGTTTAGCACCACGATCAACAAGATCACGCCCGAGACAAGAATTATTTGATCGACATGGCGGCTTGAAGGCGCGCTCGATGCTTTGGGCAAATGCGCCAAGGGGAACCTCGCAGTGAAGAGCCGCGCTCGGTTGACCATGAGCGAGCGAGGCGTGGGCTGGCTCGGATGCGTCACCCGTTGAGAGTAGGGCGATTACCTCCAACACGCTGTTGCACGCGTCCGGGTCGGGCGCAATGACGGAGAGCGGGGATCACCGCGAGAGGCGACCGCCGGCCGTAGCGCTCGGCACACCGGTTGCTGCCGGGCTGGATAGCGGGAGGCCGCGAAGGCTGCGGACGGCGAGATAGGCGAATGCCTGGGCTTCGAGCATGTCCCCATCGAGACCCACGGCCTCGATGGCGTCGACCGGGGCAGCAAGCGCCTTGGTAAGCGCTGCCATCATCACGGGGTTGTGCCGCCCACCGCCGCAGACGAGCCATCGGGCCGGCGGGCCCGGCAGGTGCGCCTGGGCTGCGGCGACGCAGGAAGCGGTGAAGAGCGTGAGAGCGGCCGCCCCCGCCTCCGTGCTCCAGCCGGCGAGGCGCGCGGGCAGTGTGTTGAAGGCATTGCGGTCGAGCGATTTGGGGCCGGGGCGGGCGAGGAAGTCGGCGACGAAGTTCGTCTCGAAGGGAGCGGTGCCCGCGGCTTTTGCGGCTTCAAGGCCCTTGGCGGCCACCAGACCGTCGCGATCCACCTGCAAGCCGGTGCGGGCCTGCATCCAGTCGTTCACGAGCGCATTGCCCGGCCCCGTGTCGAAGGCGGCGAGGGCGCGCGGGTCGGCTGGATCCTCTACGGACGGATCGACCCAGGTGACGTTGGCCACGCCGCCGATATTGAGGAAGGCGAGCGGTCGGCCGTCAGACGCCACCCGGCGGGCAAGCGCGTGATGATAGAAGGGGGCGAGCGGCGCACCCTGCCCGCCCGCTGCGATATCGGCGCTGCGGAAGTCCCAGACCACCGGGCGCGCGAGGGTGGCGGCGAGGGCCGCGCCGTCTCCCAACTGCCACGTGAAGCGGTGCTCGGGCAGGTGCAGGAGTGTCTGGCCATGAAAGCCGATCAGCACGTCGCGCAGCGTGGCGGCCGGCCGTCCGGCATCCGCTGCCCGCGCCAGGAGATCGGCGGCCGCGCGGGCGTGGAGGCGCACGACGTCCCGCGCCGCGAGCGCCAGCCGCGCGCTCTCGGGCGAGCCGGGCTCGGCGTCGCGAAGGCGTTGGGGCTCGGCCATCACGGGAGCCAGATGCTCGATATCGGCAGGCGTGTAGGGCAGGAAGCTGGTCTCGCCGAAGGCCGTCACCCGCTCCCCGTCGGTCTCGATCAGCGCGGCATCCACACCGTCGAGCGAGGTGCCGGACATCAGCCCCATCGCCCATCGCGGCTCCGTGGAACCTCCCGCCGTCGCCGTCATCGCTTCCCTTTCTGGCCGCCGCCGCTATACCTCGCGCGCGGCCGCGGACCGGCGCAAGCCCCGCCCCAGTCCGAACCGGCCGGAACCCCTGTGGAGGAGACCATGAGCATCACGCCGAAATCCGAGTTCCTGCACATCCTCACGAGCCGCGGCTTCGTGCAGGACTGCACCGATCTCGAGGGCCTCGACGATCTTCTGCGCAAGGAGACCGTGAGCGCCTATATCGGCTATGATTGCACGGGCCCCTCGCTCCATGTGGGCCATCTCGTCAACATCATGATGCTGCGCTGGCTGCAGAAGACCGGGCACCGCCCCATCGCGCTGATGGGCGGCGGGACCACGCGCATCGGCGACCCCAGCGGCAAGGACGAGACGCGCCAGCTGCTGACGGACGAGAAGATCGCGGAGAACATGAACTCCCTCCGGGGCGTCTTCGCGAAATACATCACCTTCGAGGAGCAGGGCGGCGACCTTCCGAACGGGGCGATCCAGCCGAACAATGCGGACTGGCTCGATGCCCTCGGCTACATCTCGTTCCTGCGCGAATACGGCCGGCACTTCACCATCAACCGCATGCTGACCTTCGAGAGCGTGAAGGGCCGGCTCGACCGGGAGCAGCCGCTCACCTTCCTCGAGTTCAACTACATGCTGCTGCAGGCATACGACTTCCTCGAACTCTACAAGCGCACCGGCTGCCGCTTACAGATGGGCGGGTCGGACCAGTGGGGCAACATCGTGAACGGTGTGGACCTCACGCGCCGGATCGAAGGGGTGGAGGTCTTCGGGCTCACGACACCGCTGCTCACCACATCGGACGGGCGGAAGATGGGCAAGACAGCGCAGGGCGCCGTGTGGCTCAACCCGGACATGCTGAGCGCCTACGACTTCTGGCAGTTCTGGCGGAACAGCACCGACGCGGATGTGGGCCGGTTCCTCAAGCTCTTCACCGAGCTGCCCGTCGCGGAGTGCGAACGCCTCGGCAGCCTCGAGGGTGCGGAGATCAACGAGGCCAAACAGATCCTCGCCACCGAGGTGACGTCGCTCGCCCATGGCCGTGCGGCGGCTGAGGCGGCGGCGGCGACGGCGGCGGAGACCTTCGCAGGCGGCGCGGGCGCGGAGCTGCCGGTGGTGGAGTTCGGCGCAGGCGAGATGCCCATCTCCGCCGCCCAGCTCTTCGTGCGTGCCGGTCTCGCGGCGTCGGGGAAGGAAGCGAAGCGGCTGATCGAAGGGGGCGGCGCCCGCATGGGCGAGCGCGCCATCGAGAACCCGGGCGAGATGATCGATGCCGAGGCGTTGGCCGAGCCCCAGCGCCTCAGCGCCGGCAAGAAGCGCCACGCCCTCGCCCGCCTCGCGGGCTGACGGCGCGGCGCCTTTGCGCTATCGTCCTCCCCGTTGCGGCGGAGAGGGCTCCCATGACCGAGATCGCGACCTTCGAGATGACGATCACCTGCCCCGTTTGCGGCGGGCGGCATCGGGTAACGGTGCCGAAGAACCAGTGCGTGCTGGCCTTCGACTGCCCCGGCTGCGGGGCGGCGCTGCGGCGCGAGGCAGGCAGCTGCTGCGTGTTCTGCAGCTACAAGGCGCCCGGCGCTGAGGCCCGCGCCACCGTCTGAGCCCGCCATCGACCGTGAATTCCTCGTCGGCTGTGCCGCCCGGCACCGCGCCCCTTTCCTCAACGTCATAGGACTGTGACGGACGTGATCGAGGGTAGTGACCGGGGCCCAAGCCAGGGCCTCAGCGTTTGCACAGGAGGAGCCGACATGGCCGATACCGCCGTTGCTCAAGATTCGGAGTTCGTGACGTTCTGGAACGAGGTTCTCGCGCCGAAGTTCATCCGCTGGAAGCATGTGCTCGTGGGCGGGCTCGGTCAGCATTCCGACGCGGTCTTCCCGAGGCTCGAAGTGCATGCCGGCGAACGCGTGCTCGATGCGGGCGCCGGGTTCGGGGACACGGCCTGCATGCTGGCAGAACGCGTCGGCCCGGAGGGTCAGGTCGTCGCCATGGATTGCTGCGACGCGTTCCTCGACCACGGCCGTAAGGAAGCGGCGGCGAAGGGGCTCGCGAACATCGCCTTCACGGCGGCGGATGTTGAGGTTTTCCCGTTCGAGGGGGATTTCGACATGGTCTTCTCCCGCTTCGGCACGATGTTCTTCTCCAATCCGGTCTTCGCGCTCAAGAACATGCGGCGCGCCCTGAAGCCCGGCGGGCGGATGACCCACATCGTCTGGCGCCGGCGGCCCGACAACCCCTGGCTCTCGGCGGCGAAGGACGTCGTGCTCGAGTTCCTGCCCCAGCCGGGCGAGGACGCGGCAACCTGCGGTCCGGGCCCCTTCTCGATGGCGGATGAGGAGATGGTGACCGGCCAGATGAAGGCCGCCGGCTTTGACGATATCACCTTCGAACGCGTCGATGCCGATGTGCGCATGGGCGACAATGTGGAGGACGCGATCGGCTTCCAGCTCGCCCTCGGGCCGGCGGGCGAGGTGGTGCGCGAGGCCGGCGCACTGGCCGAGGAGCGGGATGCGGAAATCCGCGCGGCCCTCGCCTCGCTGCTGGCGCCCCATGTGCGGGAGGACGGGATCTGGATGGCCTCCAGTTCCTGGGTCATCTCCGCCCGCAACCCGGGCTGAGACATGCCATGTGCCGGAGGCGGCTGAGCCCGCCTCCCCCTGCCTGGCATCCGCCGCACGCCTCAGGTCATCGGCGCCATGAGCTCGACCTCCTCACCCTCGCGCAGGGCGGTGTAGAAGCAGCTGCGGCGGTTGGTGTGGCAGGCGGGGCCAGTCTGCTCGATAAGCAGAAGCACGCAGTCCCGGTCGCAGTCTATGCGCAGGTCCACGAGGCGCTGCACATGGCCGGAGGTCGCCCCCTTGCGCCACAGCTCGGCGCGGCTGCGCGACCAGTACGTGACGTTGCCGGTGCGGATGGTCTCGCCCAGGCTCTCGGCGTTCATCCAGGCCATCATGAGCACATCGCCGGTGGCGGCATCCTGCGCGATGGCGGGGACGAGACCGTCCTTGTTCCAGGCGATTTCCGGCAGCCCGTCCGTTCTCATCCCGCATCCTCCAGCGTCCCCTTCGGCGCTGCGCCGTCTACGCCCGTGCGCTGGCTACAGCAACACCGTGCACCGGGCGCCCTGCGTCAGGATGAACCGGTCCTTTCACTCCGCGCCCGGCAGTTCTATGTAAATCGCCCGTACGGAAGGGAGGGCGCGCCATGACCGCCGCTCAGGCTGATCTGATGAAGCTCTACTCCCAGCGCATCCTCGCGCTGGCCGCTGCCCTGCCCCATGCGGGCCGGTTGGAGGCCGCCGACGGTTCGGCAAAGAAGCGCTCCCCCCTCTGCGGCTCGACCGTGACCGTCGACGTGGCGCTGGACGGTGAGGGCCGCGTTTCCGCGTTTGCGCAGGACGTGAAGGCATGCGCCCTCGGCCAGTCCTCCGCCTCCGTGCTGGGCGATGCCGTTCTCGGCAAGGACCGGAGCGAGATCGCAGCCGGGCGCGACGCTCTCCACGCCATGCTGAAGAACGGCGGCGAGGCCCCGGGCGCGCCCTTTGCCGAGCTCGAAGCACTCCTGCCGGCGCGGGACTACAAGAACCGCCACGCCTCGATCATGCTGGCCTGGGACGCGACGCTCGACGCCATCGACGCCGCCCGCTGACGCCTTCCCTCAGCCCGACGCGATCAGCGCGAAGACCATCAGGAACTGGCCGAGGCCGAGG
>JBCBEP010000071.1:0-18110 GCA_038528605.1 Pseudomonadota bacterium | reverse complement strand
TGGCGCCCGCCAGAAGTGCTCGGGCGGGCCCGTCGAGCGGTTTCGCGCCGGTCACTGCGCAGTCGATCCCCTCGGCCGTCTCCACCAGCGTCAGCCTCAACTCGCCCTTCCGGCTCGCAAGCATCTGCACGAGTTCGACGAGCCGCGGCATCGCCTCGACCAGTGCCGGCCGGGCGACGGCGCATTCGGAGACGGCGATGATCTCGTCGCTCTGGCCCCGGTGAAAGCCCAGGGCGGCCCCCTTCTTCGTGCGCCGCGCGGTGAGTGCTATGCGCCGCCGGCTCGCTGCGGGCATCGTCAGCGTCGGCCGGACGGTCACGGCTGCGGCGGCTTCCGGGCCCAGCCGTGCCGCCAGCGCCTCCACCACCAGCCCGCGCTTCCATTCCGCCACCAGGGGCTCGGCGGCATGCTGCAGGGCGCAGCCCCCGCAGCTGCCGAAATGCCGGCATTGCGGGGCCACGCGCTCCGGCACAGGCTCGAGCACCTCGAGCAGCGACGCGCGCGCCGGCCCCTCGCCACCGGGCAACCGGGCGATGCGAACCCGCTCGCCGGGGAGCCCCCCCGGCACGAACAGCGCGCCGTCCTCGGCCACACCGTCCCCCTGCGCGCCCAGCGCCTCGATCGTCACCACATCGCTCATGAGCCGGCATTCAGCACGCGGGCCCCGGCTGAGGGAAGGCCCCGCGGGCTCAGGTAGCGTCCGCCGCAGGGTCGCGGAGCGCCGAGAGCAGGAATTCCCGGTTGCCGTCCCCACCGGTCACGGGGCTCTCGGTCTCGTGCGTCACCGTCCAGCCGGCCTCGGCCAGCCACTCGGCCACGGCCCGGCAGGCGGCGGCATGGGCAGCCGGGTCGCGCACGATGCCGCCCTTGCCCACCACCTCCGGCCCGAGCTCGAACTGCGGCTTCACGAGCACCACGAGCCGCGCGCCGGGCCGAGCGGCCTCGAGCGCCCGCGGCAGGGCCTTGCGGAGCGCGATGAAGGAGAGGTCCGCGGTGATCCAGTCGAGCGCGGGGAGAAACCCCTCGGGGATCGCCCGCGCGTTCATCCCCTCCACCGCCCTCACCCGCGGGTCCGCGGCCAGGCGGGGATGGAGCTGGCCGTGCCCGACATCGAGCGCGATCACGCGCGCCGCCCCCCGCGCGAGCAGCACCTCGGTGAACCCGCCGGTGGAGGCGCCGAGGTCGAGCGCCGTGCCCGCAGGGATGAGGCCGAAGCTGTCGAGGGCGTGGACGAGCTTCAGCGCACCGCGCCCGACCCAGGCAGGCCCCGCCCGCTCCACGGTCAGGGCCGCATGCTCCGGCACCGCCTGCGCGGGCTTGCGGGCGGGCTGGCCGTCGACACGCACGGCACCATCCGCCACAAGCCGCGCCGCCTCCGCCCGGCTCGCCGCGAGACCGAGGGCGACGAGACGCTGATCAAGCCTCACCGGAGCCGCCACTGTCGCATCGAGATCGCCATGGGGGGCGGATAACAGGCGCGACGCCGCCTGTCATGAACGGGCGATTGCGGGCTGGCCGGCGCTCTGCTTTGCCTGGGCGCATGGATCCTGCCGGAGATACCCCCCCGCCTGCCGCGACCGGCCGGCTCGTGCTCGTGGTGGGCCCGAGCGGCGCGGGGAAGGACACGCTGCTCGACAGGGCCCGGGCCGCGCTCGAGGGACGGCCGGGGCTTCGCTTTGCCCAGCGGTCGATCACGCGCCCGGCCGATGCGGGCGGGGAGGTCCATGAGGCGCTGAGCGAGGCGGCCTTCGATGCGCGCCTGGCCGAAGGCGGCTTCTTCGCGCATTGGCAGGCCCATGGCCTGCGCTACGGGCTGCCCGCGGCGATTGCGGACTGGCTGGCAGCGGGTGAGACGGTGGTCGCCAACGGCTCCCGCGCCGCCGCCCCCGCCATCGCCGCGCGGTGCGCCGTGCTCGAGATTGTGGTCATCGACGCCTCGCCCGAGGTAGTGGCCGGTCGTCTCGCGGCGCGCGGGCGGGAGAGTGCGGCCGAGATCGCGGCGCGACGGGCCCGCAGCGTGCCCCCACCGCCCGAGGGCGTGCCGGTGCGCCAGGTACTCAACGACACGACGCCGGAGGCCGGCGCGGAGAAACTGGTGGCCGCCATCCTGGGCTCACCGCCCGAGGCACCGGGCTTGACGCGGCCCTGTCGGCCGTGAGGCTAGGGGGGGCAAGGCGGTTCGGGGATGGCGATGCTGCGATACGATGTGCTGGTCACCGGCAACAACCTGAAGCTGGGCGACGACTTCCTCGGTATCTCGAGCGTGGTGCTGGTGGAGGCTGGCGGACGGCGGCTGCTGGTCGATGCCGGTGGGCCGACGACGCGCGGGAGCCTGAGGAAGGCGCTAGCAGCGCGCGGGCTCGATGGCAGCGAGATCGATGCGGTGGTGCTGACGCATCTGCATTTCGACCATGTCTACAATCTGGATCTCTTTCCGCGGGCACGGGTGCTGGTGGCGGAGGCGGAGCTTGCCTACGCGGCCGAGCCCCATGCGGCCGACGACTTCGTGCCTGCGTGGATCCTGCCCCAGCTCGAGGCGCAGGGATATGCGGCAGTCACGGAGGGGCAGCTTGAACGGGGCGTGGAAGTGCTGGCAGCCCCTGGGCACACGCCGGGGCTGCATGCCCTGCGGCTCGAGAGCGGCGACGGGCCGGTGCTGATCGCCTCGGACGCGATCAAATACCCCAGGGAGATCATGATGCGGGCGAGCGACCTCGAATTCGCGCCCCCCGGCACGGCGACGGCGACGATCGGGCGGTTGCTCGACTGGCCCGCGCGGATCGTGCCCGGGCATTTCCCGGAGCTTCACCGCGTGGGCGACGGGCCGGGATGGGGCTGGGACGGGGCGGCGGAGTTTCGACTGCTCGTGAGGTAGCGTGCGCGGGGCGGGCGATGCGGGGCCGCCACCTCCCCCGCCCGCCCACCCTTCGGTGTCGGCCCCGCATCGGCCGGCATCGGCAGGAACAGGCGGGCGCAGGCAGGCACCGCGGCATTTGACCCCCATGCAGCCGGGCGGCTAGCGCTGGGGGCGGAGCAGCGAGGCGAGGAGCAGGGCATGGACACGCGCACCGGCGGTTACCGTATCGGCGCCGATATCGGCGGCACCTTCACCGATCTCGCACTGGTGGACGCCGCGGGCACGCGGCTCGAGATCGGCAAGCTCCCTACCACGCCGGACGCGCCGGACGAGGCCGTGGTCGCCGGCATCGCAGCCCTCCTCGCGCGCACGGGCATCGCACCCACCGAGGTGGCGCATGTGGTCCACGGCACCACGCTCTTCACCAACGCGCTGATCGAGCGAAAGGGGGCCGTGACCGCGCTCATCACCACGGCCGGTTTCCGCGATGCGGTCGAGATCGGGCGTGAGCACCGCTACGACATGTACGACCTCAGGATGGAGCGCCCCGCCCCCATCGCGCCCCGGCGCCGGCGGCATGAGGTGGTCGAGCGCGGGGCGGCCGACGGCAGCGTGCTGACCCCGCTCGACGAGAACGCGGCGCGGGCGCTCGCCCGGACGCTGGCGGCCGACGGCACGGAGGCGGTGGCCGTCTCCTTCCTCCACGCCTACGCCAACCCCGCCCATGAGGCGCGCATGGGCGCGATACTCGCGGAAGAGGCACCGGACCTCGCCGTCTCGCTCTCCCACGAGGTGGCGCCGGAGATTCGGGAATACGACCGGACATCCACGGTGCTCGCCAACGTCTATGTGCGCCGGATCGCCGAGCGCTATCTCGGGCGCCTCGAGGCGCGGCTGAGGGCGGAGGTCGGGATCGACGGGCCGCTCTACGTGATGCAGTCGAACGGCGGGCTCGTGGACGCGGCGCTGGCCGCGCGCCTGCCCGTGCGGCTGGTGGAGAGCGGACCGGCGGCCGGCGCGCTGGCGGCGGCGCATTTCGCCGAGGCCTCGGGGCGCGACGATCTCCTCAGCTTCGACATGGGCGGCACCACGGCAAAGGCCTGCGTGATCCGCGAGAGGCGTCCGCTGATCGCGCCCGACTTCGAGGTGGACCGGCGCTACCGCTTCAAGAAGGGCTCCGGCCTGCCGGTGAAGACGCCGGTGATCGAAATGATCGAGATCGGCACCGGCGGCGGCTCCATCGCGGGCGTCGACAGCCTCGGCCGACTCCGCGTGGGCCCCGAGAGCGCCGGCGCCGTGCCTGGCCCCGCCTGCTACGGCAAGGGCGGCAGCGCGCCGACGGTCACGGACGCCGACCTCCTCCTCGGCTATCTCGACCCCGCATTCTTCGCGGGCGGCGAGATGGCGCTCGACCAGGCGGCGGCGGCGCGGGCGCTCGAGACGGGCGTGGGCGCCTCCCTCGGCCTCGGCGCGCTGGAGGCCGCGGCCGCGGTCCACCGCATGGCCAACGAGGCCATGGCGGCGGCGGCGCGCCTTCACGCGCTCGAGCGCGGGATGGATGCAGCCCGTCTGCCCCTCTTCGCCTTCGGCGGCGCTGGCCCCGTGCATGCATGGGGCGTGGCGCGGATCCTCGGCAGCCCGGCGGTGGTCTACCCCTGGGGCGCGGGCGTCATGTCCGCCGTGGGCTTTCTCGCAGCCCCCCTCAGCCTCGATTTCGTGCGCTCCCAACCCGCCCGGCTGGAGACGCTCGACTGGGCGGCCGCAGCACGGCTCATGGACGACATGGCGGCAGAGGGCGCGGCCGCGCTGGCGCCGAGCCTCGCGGGTGCGGCGCACGAGGCAGAGCGCGTCGCCGATATGCGCTATGCCCGCCAGGGCTACGAAATCCGCGTCACGGTGCCCGAGGGTGCGCTCGGTCCCGGCATGGCGGCGCCCCTCGCCCAGGCCTTCGAGGCGGCCTATGCCGCGCTCTACGGCCATACCGTGCCCAATACCGCCATCGAGCTCGTGAGCTGGCGCCTGCGCGTCTCCGGCCCCAAACCCGCGCTCGCGCTCGCGCCGCCGCCCACCGCGGGCGCGCGCGCATCCCTGAAGGGCGAGCGCCAGGCCTGGGTGGCCGACGGCAGCGGCGGCACCGGCGGCGGCCTTGACGCGCTGCCTGTCCACGACCGCTACGCCCTCGCCCCCGGCAGCGTGATCGAGGGACCCGCGATCATCGAGGAACGCGAATCCACCGTCGTCATCGCGAGCCCCGCCACCATCGCGGTCGATGCCGCCGGCAACCTCGTGGCCACCCCCGCCGGCTGAGCACAATGCGTGCGACCGGCGGGCCACGGAGCGCGAAGACCCGCTGGCCGCCGCGGGTGCTCGGCCCGCCAAGCTTCCCGTCGTCAACGCGGCGCCCGAGTACCCGCCCGTGGGATGCACGCCGTCTCGTGGACAACTCGGCCCGCTGCCACTAGCCAGAAACCGACGGAGGACGGAGGCACGCCATGGACCAGATCACCCTCGACATTCTCTGGCAGCGCCTGATCGCCGCCGTGAACGAGCAGGCCGCCGCTCTCATGCGCGCCTCCTTCACCTCCATCGTGCGCGAGGCAGGCGACCTTTCGGCCGGGGTCTTCGACCGGCGCGGCCGAATGGTCGCCCAGGCCGTCACCGGCACGCCCGGCCATATCAACTCCATGGCCACGGGCATGACGCATTTCCTCGCCCGCTTCCCCGTCGAGACGCTGGCCGAGGGCGACATCCTCGTCACCAACGACCCCTGGATGACCGCGAGCCAGCTCAACGACATCACCATCGCCACCCCCGTCTTCCGCAATGGCCGCTGCATCGCCTTCTTCGCCTCCTGCTGCCATGCCCTCGATATCGGCGGGCGCGGCCTCTCGGCGGACAGTCGCTCGGTCCATGAGGAAGGGCTCTATCTGCCGCTCATGAAGCTCGCCGAAGGCGGCGTCACGAACCAGGCCATCCTCGACATCATCGCCGCCAACAGCCGCACGCCGGAGGAGGTGCTGGGCGATATCCACTCCCAGATCGCCGGCAACGCCGTGGGCGCCCGCCAGCTCATGGGCTTTCTCGACGAGTTCGGCCTCGAGGATATCGAGACGCTCTCGGACGCGATCATCGACCGTTCCGAGGCGGCGATGCGCGACGCCATCCGCGCGCTGCCGGACGGGGACTACGCCTACGCCCTCGAGATCGACGGGTTCGACGCGCCCGTGCGCCTCGCCCTCCGCATCGCGGTCGCCGACGACACCATCACGCTCGACTTCGCCGGCAGCTCCGATCAGGTGCCCCTCGGCGTCAATGTCGCCCTCAACTACACCCGCGCCTACGCCACCTACGGCGTCAAATGCGCCATCAGCCCCGAAGTGCCGAACAACGAGGGCGCCTTCCGGCCGGTGCGGATCGAGGCGCCCGAGGGCAGCATTCTCAATGCGAAGCACCCCGCTGCCGTGGGCGGCCGCCACCTTGTCGGCCATTTCCTCCCCTCGGTCGTGATGGGTGCGCTGTCGGAGGCTCTGCCGCAGGCGGTGGCGGCGCCCGGGGCGGACGGTCTCTGGGACACGCATATCGCGGGCGAGGACCGGGCCGGCCGCAGCTTCTCCTACACGTGGTTCGCATCGGGCGGCGTGGGCGCCATGGCGGAGCGGGACGGTCTCTCGGCCACCGCCTATCCGTCCGGCATCGCCGGGGTGCCCGTGGAGGTGATGGAGACGCTCGCGCCCATGCTCGTGCACGAACGCGGCCTCGCCTCGGGCTCGGGTGGGAATGGGGAGTTCCGCGGCGGCCTCGGCCAGTCCATGACCTTCGAGGTGCTGACCGACAAGCCCTTCCTCTTCTCCGGGCTCTACGAGCGCGTGCGCACACCCGCCCCCGGCCTCGCCGGCGGTGCGCCCGGCGCACCCGGTATCCTCGAGGCGACGGGGCCGGACGGGGAGCCGATCCCGCTCGAGCCCAAGATCACCCGCACCCTGCCCGCCGGCACCCGCATCCGCATGGTGCTGCCCGGCGGCGGCGGCTACGGCCCGCCCGCCAACCGCACCGCCGCCGCCCGCGCAGCCGACAGCGCGGACGGCTACGTCTAGCGGGTCAGGCCCGCTCCTTCGCCTTCTCCCGCGCCTTGGCGACCTCGCGCTTCTCGATCGCGAGCGGCACCCCACCCTCGCGCAGTTCCTTGTTGAAGGTCGCAAGGTCCGTCTTCGCCGGATCGATCGCGGATAGCAGCATCTGCAGCGCGGCGGACCGCTGCTCAGGACCGAGCGGCTCGATGAGCGGCAGGACATCGGGCACCGCGTCGCCGACGGCCCCGAAGAAGGGCGGGAAGATCAGCACCGGCCCGCCGGGATCGGGCTCGATCTCCGCCATGGCAGCCCCGCCGGCATTCGGCAGCGCCGTCTGCGTCTGATCGCTGATCCCGCCGGCGGCGGAGATGAAGGTCGCCCGGTTCTGCGGCGTCAGCAGCACCTTCACCGGGGTCTCGGACTGCGGCACGAAGGCGAGCGGGTTCGGCGGATTGAACTCGAGCAGCGCCGGCAGACTGAGCCTCACGAAGCCGCGCACCTCGAAGTCGGGGGACATGAGGGGCGTCGGATCCCCTGGCACGGGCCCGAAGGCACTCGGCAGGACAGCGACGAGCGCCGTGGCACAGGCCGGGATGTCGATGAACCCCGTGCTCGGCCGGAAAACCTTCGGGTCGGGGCTCGACTGGTTGGTGAGCACGCCCTGCTGGTTGTCCACGTCGGGCACGTCCACGAAGACGATCGTGTTGCCCGCAAGGCCACGATCCGGGTCCGCCGTCTCCGGCGCCACGAATTCCAGGCGGAAGCGCAGCTCTTCGTCTTCAAGGTTGGTGATCGCCAGAAAGTAGCCCTGCAACACGGTGTCCACCGCGGGCAGCCCGTCCGGATTGGCCGGGGCCTGCGCCTTGAAGAGCAGCTCAAAGGTCGAAACTTCCATCGCAGGTTCCTCCATTTCGGTTAGGGCGCTCGACACGCGCCTCTGGGAGGAATGTACCGTATTGGGACGGTCAGAGGTGTCTATTCATGATGAAAATGCATTTACGCACCCTTCAATCGCCCGATTGACCCGCTTCAGACCGCGTCAACTTGAGGCACCCGTTGGCCTTCCCCGCTTGCCCCTCCCGCCCCGTCCTGTTCCGGGCCGGCGCCGAAAGGGTGGGCGGGTGGGGGAGGCGGCGGCCCGGAACAGGACGCCGCCGCCAGGATCAGCGGTTGTTCTCCCAGGCGGTGCGGTCGATGTCGAGATCGGCCCACTCGTCAGGGTTCAGCACCGGCTCATCCACCCCCGCATCGATCTGACGGCGATAGTCGTTCAGGAGCCGCATGCCGATGGGGAAGAGCATGGTCAGCGCCGCGAGGTTCACCACGGCCAGCACGCCCATCATCGGGTCGGAGAAGAAGAAGACCGACGTCGCCCCGGGTGCCGTCGCGCCCAAGAACACCAGCAGCACGATCAGCGCCCGCAGGATGTGCAGCGAGTAGGGATGCTCGGTCAGCGTCGTCAGCGCGTTCTCGCCCAGATAGTAGTTGTAGATGATCGAGCTGAACGCGAAGAGCAGCACCGCGACGGTCAGGAAGTACTGCGTCCACTCTCCGAGATGGCTGACGAGGGACTGCTGGGTGAGCACCACCCCGTTGATGTCAGCGTTCCCCGCCACATAGACATCGCCGAGCAGGATCATGAACGCGGTGCAGGAGCAGATGATGATCGTGTCGATGAAGACCGAGAGGGACTGCACGACCCCCTGGCTCACGGGATGCGGCACCCAGGCCACCGCCGCCACGTTGGGCGCCGAGCCGAGGCCAGCCTCGTTGGAGAAAAGCCCGCGGCGCAGGCCTTGAGCGATGGCGGCGCCCATGCCGCCCGAGACCGCCTCCTCGATCCCGAAGGCGTTGGCCACGATGTCGTAGATCACGCCCGGCAGGCTCGGCAGGTTGATCAGGATGATGATCAGCGCCATGCCGATATAGCCAATCGCCATGATGGGAATGATCACGTCCGCCACCTTGGCGATGCGCCGGATCCCGCCATAGACCACAAGGCCTGTCACCGCGCCGAGGAACAAGCCGGTCCAGAGCCGGTCGACGCCGAGACTGTCCTCCGCCGCCCCGGCCACCGTATTGCCCTGGAAGGCGTTGAAGCCGAAGGCGAAGGCCGCGATCAGGCAGACCGCATAGACCACCGAGAGCCACCTAAAGTCCGGCCCGAGCCCATGGATGATGTAGCGCGCCGGCCCGCCGCGATAGGTCCCGTCAGGCTGGGTGCGCTTGTAGAGCTGCGCGATCGAGCACTCGAAGAGCGATGTCGCCATGCCGACAAGCGCGATGACCCACATCCAGAACACCGCCCCAGGCCCACCCAGCGTGATGGCCACGGCGACGCCTGCGATGTTGCCGCCACCCACTCGCCCGCCCACCGAGACGAGCAGCGCCTCGCGCGAGGACACCTGGTTCTCATGGCCTGTGCTGGGTCCGGGGAAGAGCACGCGGAACATGCGCTTGAAGAAGCGGATCTGCACAAAACCGGAGACGAGCGTGAAGAGGGTGCCGAGCACCACGAGGAACGGGATCAGCGCCCAGCCCCAGGTGACGTCGCCCACCCAGGCGAAAAAGCCTTCGATGAGTGCCATGCGGTTCGTCCTTCTTGTTCTTGCTCACTGTCCTGAACCTGGACAGCTGAGCAGAGCACAGCGGTAGAGGACTGTCATCCGTTCTTCTTGGAGCGTGGCGGCGAACCCGTCGCGGCATCTCGCGTCGGCGCAGCGCCGAAGGCGCGGCGGTAAGCCCGGGCGAAGGCGCTCGCGTCCTGCCAGCCGCAGCGGAGCGCGACCTCAGCGATGGGCATTGCGCCCTCACGCACCAACCGCCGCGCCGTCTCGAGCCGCATCCGGCGGTAGACTGCGTCTGGCCCCTGCCCGAAAGCACGTTGAAAACGCTGCTCCAGCGCCCGCTGGCTGAGCCCTGCGGCCCTGGCGATGGCGGGCACGGGCAGTGGCTCCTGAATGGCCCCTTCCATGGCCGCGAGGGCAGCCGCCAGCGCCCGGTCCGCCCTGTCTCCGGGCAGGCGCGGCGCAGCGGCAGGCCCGTGCAGGAAGTTTCTCGCCACCTCGAGCGCCAGGGCAGCGCCATGGGCGGCACCGACGAGGTGGAGGATCAGATCGAAGGCCGCCATAGCGCCCCCCGCCGTGATCACCGGCCCGTCTTCAACCCACCGGGCCATCCGCACCTCTACGCCCGGGAAGGTCTCGGCGAAGCTGTCAAGTTCGGCATCGTGGATCGTCGCAGCCCGCCCCTCCAGCACCCCCGCGGCAGCGAAAAGCCAGGCGCCGGTATCGAGGCCGATGAGACGGTCATGCCGCCGCGCCGCGGCCCTGAGCGCCCTTCCCAGCATCGGCGTGGCGAGCGCGCGGTATCCGAAGGCCGGCATGGCGACGAGGGCCGCACCCGCCCCGCTCCGCGAGAGCGCCTCCTCCGGCATCACCCGAAGCCCGCTCGACGACGTGACGGCCCCGCCCTCCGGGCTCACCAGCGCCCAGCTATAGGCCTGGCGCCCGAGCACTGTGTTGGCGGCGCGCAGCGGCTCAACGGTGTTCGCGAGGCACTGGTTCGAGAACCCGTCCGCCAGAAGAACGGTCACATGCGCCGGCGCGCCCGGTCGATCGGCAAACCAATGCTGCATGAACAGAAGAGAAAGCTGCATAGCGCTGCCCGTCAACCGCGCTAGGGTGGGGCAACACAACAACCAGGGAGGCTCCCGATGCCGCTTGCCATGAACCGAGAGGTCTTCATCACCTGCGCCCTCACCGGCAGCGGCGGCACGCAGGACCGGAGCCCGCATGTTCCCCGCAGCCCGGCCCAGATCGCCGAAGCCGCCATCGATGCGGCCAAGGCGGGCGCCGCCGTCGTCCACGCCCATGTGCGCGACCCCGAGACCGGCAAGCCCGCCCGCGATCTCGCCCTCTACCGCGAGGTGACGGACCGGATCCGCGACGCGGAGGTCGACGTCGTCCTGAACCTGACCGCCGGCATGGGCGGGGACCTGGTCTTCGGCCCGCCCTCCGACCCGCTGCCGCTGCGCGACGGGACCGACATGATCTCGGCGGAGGCCCGTGTCGCCCATATCGCCGAATGCCGCCCCGAGATCTGCACGCTCGACTGCGGGACGATGAACTTCGCCGAGGCCGACTATGTGATGACCAACACGCCCGGCATGCTGCGCGCCATGGGCAGCGCCATGACCGCGCTTGGCGTGAGGCCCGAGATCGAGGCGTTCGACACCGGCCATCTCTGGCTCGCCAAGCGGCTGGTGGAGGAAGGCGTGCTCGAAGGCCCGGCGCTCGTGCAGCTCTGCATGGGCGTGCCCTGGGGCGCGCCGGACGATCTGAACACGCTGATGGCCATGGTGAACAACGTGCCGGCGGACTGGCACTGGTCCGCCTTCGCCCTCGGCCGCCACCAGATGCCCTATGTCGCCGCCGCGGTGCTGGCGGGCGGCAATGTGCGCGTGGGGCTCGAGGACAACCTCTTCCTCGACAAGGGCGTGCTCGCCACCAACGCCCAGCTTGTCGACCGCGCCGTCGGCATCATCGAACGCCTCGGCGCCCGCGTGATCGGCCCCGAGGAGGTCCGAACCCGCCTGGGCCTGACGAAACGCGCCCCTGTTCCCGCATGAGCCTTAGCGGGAAGCGCGTCGTCGTCACCGGCGGGGCGGCGGGCATCGGGCTCGCCATGGCGCGGGCGTTCCGGGATGCGGGGGCGCGCGTGGCGGTCTGCGATGCGGATCCGGCGGCGGTGAAGGCCGTGGATGGCGAGAAGGGGCTCATCGCGCGCGTCGCCGACGTGACGGATGAACAAGCGATGGCTGCGTTCTTAGAGAAGGTGGAGACGGCGCTCGGCGGCGTCGACATCCTCTGCGCCAATGCGGGCACTGGCGGGCCGGCAGGGCCCATCGAGACGCTGGGGCTCGAGGATTGGCGCGCCTGCCTCTCGGTGAACCTCGACGGTGCGTTCCTCGCCTGCCGCTGGGCTGCCGCGCGGATGAAGGCAGAGGGCGCCGGCCTCATCCTCATCACCAGCAGCACAGCGGGCCAGCACGGCTATCCGGACCGTTCCCCCTACGCCACCGCCAAATGGGGCCTCATCGGCCTCATGAGGACACTGGCGATGGAGCTCGGACCCCATGGCGTGCGGGTGAACGCGCTCTGCCCCGGCGCGGTGGAGGGCCCGCGGATGGATCGCGTGATCGCCATGGAGGCCGCCGCCAAGGGTCTCTCGGAGGCGGAAACCCGCGCGCTCTACGTCCGCGGCGTCTCGCTGCGCTCCTGGGTCAGCGCGGAGGACATCGCGGCAACGGCCCTTTGGCTGGCCTCGCCCGCGGGCGCCCGGATCTCCGGCCAGGCCGTGGCCATCGACGGACATACGGAAACGCTGGCGCCCTGAGCGCCGCGAAGGGAGAGAGGCATGAAGGCTGCAATCATCGGCGGCGGCGTGATCGGCGGCGGCTGGGCCGCGCGCTTCCTGCTCAACGGCTGGGACGTGGCGGTGGCCGACCCCGACCCGGAAGCCGGGCGCAAGATCGGCGAGGTGCTCGCCGGCGCCCGCCGCGCGCTCCCCATGCTCTACGACCGTGCCCTGCCGCCCGATGGCCGGCTGACCTTCGCCCCCAGCATCGCCGAGGCGGTGAACGGTGCCGCCTGGGTGCAGGAGAGCGTGCCCGAACGCCTCGAGCTCAAGCACCGCGTCATCGCCGAGATCGAGGGCGCGGCGAGCAGCGACACCCCCATCGGCTCCTCCACCTCCGGCTTCACCCCCAGCCAGCTCCGCGAGGGCGCCACACATCCCGGCCGCCTCTTCGTCGCCCACCCCTTCAACCCGGTCTACCTGCTACCGCTGGTCGAGATCGTGCCCGGCCCGGCGGCAAACCTCACGGTGATCGACAAGGCCGAGGCCGCGCTCAGAACCATCGGCATGGCCCCCCTCCGCGTCCGCGCCGAGATCGAAGCCCATATCGCAGACCGGTTCCTCGAGGCCGTGTGGCGCGAGGCGCTCTGGCTGGTAAAGGACGGCGTGGCGACCACCGAGGAGATCGACGAGGCCATCCGCCTCGGCTTTGGGCTCCGCTGGGCGCAGATGGGCCTGTTCGAGACCTATCGCATCGCCGGCGGGGAGGCGGGCATGCGCCACTTCATCGGCCAGTTCGGCCCGGCGCTCAAATGGCCCTGGACGAAGCTGATGGACGTGCCGGAACTCACCGACGCGCTCACCGACCGGATCGCCAGCCAGTCCGATGCGCAGTCCGGCCACCTCTCCATCCGGGAGCTGGAGCGCCTGCGCGACGACAACCTGGTCGCCATCCTCCGCGCGCTGAAAGGCCAGGGCGCCGCCGCCGGCCGCCTCATCGCCGAGCACGAGACCACCTTGCCCGAGCCCGCTTCCGGCGAGGGGCCGATGGAGACCATCCAGCGCACCATCCCCGTCGACTGGACGGATGTGAACGGCCACATGAACGAGAGCCGCTACGGCCAGGTCTTCTCCGATGCCTCCGAGGTGGTGATGGCCGCCATCGGCGCCGATGCCGCCTATGTCCAAGCAGGGCTCAGCTACTTCACCGTCGATGTCCGCATCCGCTTTCTCGACGAGCTGCTGGCGGGCGAGGCAATCCGCGTCACCTCCCAGGTGCTCGACGGGGGCGGCAAGAAGCTCCGCCTCTTCCACCGCATCTTCAAGGCGGACGGTACGGAGGCCGCCACGGGAGAGCAGATGCTCCTCCATGTGAGCCTCGAGACCCGCCGCACCTGCCTGCCCGGCGATGCCATCGCCCAGCGGCTCGACGCACTGGTAGCCGAGCACGCCCGCCTGCCCCGCCCCGATGCGAGCATCCTGCTCCCCTGACCGCGCTTCCCGGTCTATGACTGGGGCATGCGGCAGCGGGGGACGGCATGACGGAGCACGAGGGAAGCGGCAGCGCGCCGGCAGGGCCCATGCGCGTCCTCGTCCTCGGCGCCACGGGCACCATCGGCCAGGCGACCACAGCGGCCCTCGTCGCCCGCGGGCACAGCGTCGCCTGTCTCGTCCGCCCCCGCGCGGGGCCTGGCGGCCGGCTCGATGCCAACGCGATCCCGGCCCTCCTCCCCGGTGCCGAGATCCGCTTCGGCAACGTGGCCGATCCGGGATCCCTGGCGCGGGACGGATTTCGAGGGGAGCGCTTCGATGCCGTCGTCTCCTGTCTCGCTTCGCGCACGGGCGCCCCGGCCGATGCCTGGGCCATCGACCATCGCGCCCATCTCCACGCGCTCGAGGGCGCCCGCGCGGCCGGCGTGCGCCACTTCGTCCTCCTCTCGGCGATCTGCGTGCAGAAGCCCCGCCTCGCCTTTCAACACGCGAAGCTGGCCTTCGAGGAGGCCCTCGCCGTCTCGGGCCTGCGCTACTCCATCGTGCGCCCCACCGCCTACTTCAAATCCCTCTCGGGCCAGGTTGCCCGCGTGGCCCGCGGCAAGCCCTTCCTCGTCTTCGGCGACGGCCGGCTCACCGCCTGCAAACCCATTTCGGACGCGGACCTTGCCGACTTTCTCGCCGACTGCCTCGAGCACCCCGAGCGGTGGGACCGTATCCTGCCCATCGGCGGCCCGGGCCCCGCGATCACGCCGCAGGACCAGGCGGCGATGCTCACCCGCCTTCTCGGCCGCGAGGTGCGCATCCGGCGCGTCCCCGTCGGCCTGCTCGACGGCATCGTGCTGGCCCTGTCCGCCCTCGGCCGCTTCTCCCCACGCCTCGCGGAGAAGGCCGAACTCGCGCGCATCGGGCGCTACTACGCCACCGAAGCGATGCTTCTGCGCGACCCCGAGACCGGCCGTTACAGCGACGCCGCCACCCCCGAATGGGGCAGAGAAAGGCTCGAGGACTACCAGGCCCGCCTCCTCCGCGGGGAAGCGAGCCTCGAGCGCGGCGACCACTCCGTCTTCTGAGGACGCCGCATAAGGTGCACAAACCGAACGAACGCGTTCCGGTCCTGTTCACTGATGGTGATTAAACTGGAAATGGGTGGGGGCCGGGCCCATCCGCAGCTTAGCGGCGCTTTCGGCAGTAAAGCTCTAGCCTGTGAGACACCACCTCGTAGCCGTGCCTGCGGGCAATCTCTTTCTGCAGCCGCTCGATCTCGGGGCTCGTGAACTCGATCACCTCGCGGCTGTCGAGATCGATGATGTGGTCGTGATGCGGCGCATCCGCTGTCTCGAACCGTGCGGGCGCCCCCTCGAAGGCGTGGCGCTGCACCACGCCTTTGGTCTCCAGCACCGAAAGCGTCCGGTAGACCGTGGCGAGCGACACCGTGTCATCCGCCTCCTGCACGCGGCGATGAAGCTCGGGCGCGTCCGGATGGTCCGCCGCCTCCGCCAGCACTTGCAGGATCGCTCGGCGCTGCCGCGTCAACCGCACGCCTTCCGAGCGCAGCGCTTCCTCCATGGCAGCCGCCTCGCCGCCGGTCTCATCGCTTTCGGACATGGCGGGACCCTAGCCAGATGCGACGCATTTGCAAGAGAGCCCGCCTGCGTCCCCCACCCGGCGCAAGCGTCGCGACATTCTGCGCACCCCAAGCCCTTGACGCGCCCCTCGTCCCGCCACATCTTCAGCTGCAGTTGCGAATGAGTTGCAATACAAACTATGGCGCCCGGCCCGGAGACAACCGTGACCTCACGCAGACATTTCCTCACCACCACGTTCGCTCTCGGCGTCGCCGGCGCCCTCCCGTCGCGCCTTCTCGCCAACGAGGCGCTGAAGGTCGTCGCGACCACCGGGATGATCGCCGATGCAGCCCGCCGCATCGGTGGTGAGCGCGTGTCGGTCACGGCGCTCATGGGCGCCGGCGTCGATCCCCACGCCTTCCGGCAGACACGGTCGGACGTGCTCGCCATGACCCGCGCGGACCTCACTCTCTGGCACGGCCTCTATCTCGAAGCGCAGATGGAGGATTTCCTGCTCGAGCTCGCCCAGCGCCGCCCGGTCGTGCCCGTCGCCGAAGCCGTGCCGGTCGACCAGCTCATCGCGCATGACGATTACGCCGACAAGCGCGATCCCCATGTGTGGATGGACCCCGATCTCTGGGTGATCGTGGTGGACCGTATCCGCGCCGCGCTCGCCGAGCTTGCCCCGGCCGCCGCCCCGGCGTTCGATGCTGCCGCCGGCACCTACAGCGCCGAGATCGAGGCGCTCGGCGCCTACACACGCGAGGTGCTTTCCAGCGTTCCCGAAGGCCAGCGGATGCTCGTGACCGCCCATGACGCCTTCAACTATTTCGGCGCCGCCTACGGGTTCGATGTCGTCGGTATCCAGGGCATCTCCACCGAGAGCGAGGCCGGCCTCGCGCGGATCGAGGAGCTCGTTACCCTGCTGGTCGATCGCAACATCAGGGCCATCTTTGTAGAGAGTTCGGTCTCCGACCGGAACATTCGCGCGCTCGCGGAGGGCGCCGCCGCCCGGGGCCACGAGGTCGCGATCGGGGGTGAGCT
Organism: Pseudomonadota bacterium; assembly: GCA_038528605.1. Lineage (GTDB taxonomy): Bacteria > Pseudomonadota > Alphaproteobacteria > Rhodobacterales > Rhodobacteraceae > Thermohalobaculum. The sequence continues at coordinate 1,722 of JBCBEP010000071.1, read as the reverse complement.
CTTCTCGGACGCCATGGGCCGTCCCGGCACCTACGAAGGCACCTATCTCGGCATGATCGACCATAACGCCACCACCATCGCCCGCGCGCTCGGCGGCCAGGCCCCCGAACGGGGCATGGCCGGGCAGCTGACGCTCTGAGCCCGGAACCCCGCCGATGACCCCCGCCCAGCTCGCCCTCGCCACCGATCACGGCCGCCGCGTCGACACGGCCGTACTGGCTGGCGGCGAGGCGGAAAGCCCCCTCGCGATCCGCGGGCTTACCGCCTCCTACGGTGACAGACCGGCGGTCTTCTCGATCGACGCTACCTTCCCGCCCGCGGCCATGAGCGCCATCGTCGGCCCCAATGGCGCGGGCAAATCCACACTCCTGAAGGCAGCGCTCGGCATCGTCCCCCGCGTCTCCGGCAGCGTTACCGTCTTTGGCCGCCAGCTCGAGGATGCGCGTCCCCGCATCGCCTATGTCCCCCAGCGCGCGAGCGTGGACTGGGACTTCCCGACCCGGGTGATCGATGTCGTGATGATGGGCCTCTACCGCGAGCTCGGCCTTCTCGGCCGCCGCAGCGCCCGCCACCGCGCCCATGCGGTGGACTGTCTGGCCCGCGTCGGCATGGCGGATTTCGCGACCCGGCAGATCGGCCAGCTCTCCGGCGGACAGCAGCAGCGTGTCTTCCTCGCCCGCGCGCTCGCCCAGGGCGCCGATCTCTATCTGCTCGACGAGCCCTTCGCCGGCGTGGACGCCGCGACCGAGCGGGCGATCATCGACGTGCTGAAAGCCCTCCGCGCCGAGGGCCGCGCGGTCGTGGCCGTGCATCACGACCTCTCGACGCTGGCGGACTATTTCGACCACGCGCTCTTCGTGAACGTCCGCGCCGTGGCCGAAGGGCCCGTGGCGGCGGTGCTGACCGAGGAGACCCTGCAGGCGACCTATGGTGGCCGGCTCGCCGCCACGCATATCGACCAGCTCACCCTGGCCAAGGCCTGAGGCCACCGGTGGAGACCTTCCTCGCCGCGCTGACCCTCCAGGCCGGCTACAACGCCGCCCTCGTCGCCATCGGCGCGGCGCTTCTAGGCCTCGCGGCGGGCGCGGGCGGCACTTTCCTCTTCCTCCGCAAGCGGGCGCTGGTCTCGGACGCGGTGGCCCACGCCACCCTCCCCGGCATCTGCCTCGCCTTCATCGTGATGACGATCCTCGGGGGGGACGGGCGCAGCCTGCCGGGCCTCCTCGCCGGCTCGGCCGTCACCGCCGTCCTCGGCCTCTTTGCCGTGCAATGGATGGTCAGCCGCACACGGCTGGCGGAAGATGCCGCCATCGGCGCCGTCCTCTCCGTCTTCTTCGGCCTCGGCGTCGTGCTGCTCACGGTGATCCAGAACCTCGACACGGGGCGGCAGGCGGGGCTCGAGGGCTTCCTGCTCGGTGCCACCGCGGGCATGCTCTTCGAGGACGCGGTGATCGTGGCGACCGGCGGCGGGCTCGTGGCGCTCCTCGCCTACCTCCTTCACCGCCCCATGATCATCGTGGCCTTCGATCCCGACTACGCCGCCGCCAGCGGCATCGATGTGCGCCGGGTCGACCTCGCCATGATGGGCCTCGTCACCGCCGTCACGGTCGTGGGCCTCAAGATCGTGGGCCTCGTGCTCGTGGTGGCGCTGCTGATCATCCCGCCGGTCACCGCCCGGTTCTGGACCGAGCGCGCCAGCGCGGTGGCGCCCATCGCAGGCGC